>JBHOSY010000112.1:0-16009 GCA_042584165.1 Bacteroidota bacterium
AATGCAGATTCAACGGAGTACTTTATGTTTCCAAAATTGGAGGGGGAGATTGCACCCAGGATGTATTTCAATGGCAGGAAAGTTCTGACCTGGAGTTTAAATAACTATCTCGGGCTTGCCAATCATCCCGAAGTAAGAAAAGCTGACGCTGAGGCGGCTGAAAAATACGGCCTTGCCTATCCCATGGGTGCCAGGATTATGTCTGGTAACACAGTTTTTCACCAGCAACTTGAAAATGAACTTGCCGCATTTGTTAGTAAGGAAGCTGCACTTTTATTGAATTATGGTTATCAGGGAGTCCTTTCAATTATTGATTCGCTGGTAAATAGGAAGGACGTTATTGTTTATGATGCTGAATCCCATGCATGTATTGTTGATGGCGTTAGGCTTCATATGGGCAAAAGATTTGTATACCATCATAACGATATGGAAAGCCTTGAAAAACAACTTGAAAGGGCTGACAAGTTAGTTAGAGAAACAGGAGGTGGGATTTTGGTTATCACGGAAGGAGTTTTTGGCATGTCTGGTAACATTGGGGATCTTAATGAGATTGTCGCACTTAAGGAAAAATTCAATTTTCGATTATTTGTTGATGATGCTCATGGTTTTGGAACTATGGGAGCAACAGGCGCTGGTGTTGGAGAATACCTGGGTATACAGGATAAAGTAGACCTTTACTTTTCAACATTCGCAAAATCTATGGCCAGTATTGGGGGTTTCGTATCGGGTGAAAAGAAAGTAATCGAATACCTGAGGTACAATATACGATCACAGATATTTGCAAAATCGCTTCCCTTACCAATTGTAATTGGTAATCTGAAAAGGCTGGAATTACTCCGTGAAAAGCCAGAGTTAAAAGAGAATTTGTGGAAGATTGTGAATTCCCTGCAGAAACAATTCAGGGAACAAGGATTCGACCTGGGGACAACAAAATCACCGGTAACACCGGTTTTTCTTTCAGGAGGAGTTCTCGAAGCGGCTAATTTATTATCGGATATTCGTGAAAGATACAATATTTTCTGCTCAGTAGTAATCTATCCGGTTGTTCCGAAGGATGTGATTATGTTACGGATCATACCAACTGCTGTACATACACTGGAAGATGTAGATGAGACGATCGCTGCTTTCGAAGCAGTGGGGATTAGACTTAGAGCTGGTGAATATGCCAAGGCAGGTATTCCTGAAATTAAAATTTAGTATTAAGAAAAAAAATGGCCATTTGTGTTGAATTTAAAGGATTTTACCTATATTGCTCAAAAATTACTTCTTTAATCTACAAACTAATTAAGTAAAACATGAAAAGATTTGATGAACTCAGAGACAAAGTAATGGCCCTCGAAGGTGACTTCGAGAAGTTCTATGAAAAGAAAAATCAGGCCGCCGGTACCCGAGTAAGAAAGGGAATGCAAGATCTTAAGAACTTTGCACAGGACATCCGAAAAGAAGTTCAGGATATTAAGAATAAAGGATAATAACTTACTCGAAGATATGAGTTTAAAGTGGTCGCATTCGTGACCACTTTTTTTATGCTATCTTCCTGAACTTAGCTTCGATTTTCGCTCTTAATTCCTCAGAAACGGGGCTTAATGAAGGTCTGACATAATCTTTTGTAATACCTGCAAGGGATAAAACACACTTGATTCCGGCAGGATTTCCCTCCTCGTACATAAGAGGATTTATCTCACTTAAAATAAATAATGCATCCTGCGCTTTGTGAAGGTTTCCGCTGATTCCATGGTCTACTATATCCTTCATCAATCGTGTAAACCAGTTCCCCAGAACTGATATTACACCAACAGCTCCAATAGATATTAAAGGCATGGTAAACAGGTCATCTCCGGAAATCAGTAAAAAGTCATCAGGTTTATTTTTGGAGATCCTAATACATTGAGCCAAATCACCCGAAGCCTCCTTGATTCCAATAATATTTTCATGATTTGCTAATAAAAGTGTACTTTCTGCGGTGAGGTTAACGGATGTACGCCCTGGAACGTTGTAGAGAATTACCGGAAAAGGCGAATTATCAGCTACCATTTCAAAATGATTCAGAAGACCTTTTTGAGAAGGTTTGTTGTATGAAGGACATACTGATAGTATAGCATCTATTTTTTCTTCCTCAAGTTTTTTGAGTTCTTCAATCACCACAGAGGTGTTATTCCCGCCGCATCCAAACACAACTGGTTTATCATTATCGTTTATTTCGTTAATGGTATGAAGGATTTCATGCTTTTCCTTCCGGGTTACTGTAACAGATTCCCCGGTGGTGCCCTGTACAACAAAATAGTCCAATCCGTTACTTATTGTATGTGTCACAAGCTTTTCCAGAGAAGCATGATCTACTTTCAGCCCTTCCTCGAATGGAGTAACCAGTGCAACGCCGAGTCCTTTAAATCTGTCAGTCATGCGTAACAAGTTGTTTTGTATATTTCAGCATTTCGCTACAAAGTATTTCAATTTTCTGATCACTTCCCACATCTATCATGAAATCATAATATTCTTTTCTGCTTTCATCATATCGGCCTACCCTGCAACACGCTTTACTTCTTGCTAAAATGTTTTCAATAAATATATTGCTCTCAGTATCAAGGTGAAATATGAAATCAAATTCTTGAGTACTAAAATCTACTAATTCATCGGATTTGATACCGCCAAATAACTTAAAATCTTTCCTGGTAAATATCAGGTCCTGTACCTGCGGACCAATATTTATAAGACTTTTATAAAAACAGGCAGTATAAACTTCTTTTCCAGCCAGGTCCATTACCCTGACAAACTCATCAACAGCTTCTTTTTTTGAATCTCCTTCCCAGGTATAGAGCAATCCGATTTTTTTTGCATTATAAAATGACGAATTAACCCTTTCCATCTTATTCCTGTTCAGAACACGCCTGTTAATAAGTTTGAAAAGCTTCTCTTTAATGGGTATTGCCATAATTATTTAATCATCTTTTTAAAATCCGATTCATTAATAATTGGAATTCCAAGGTCTACGGCTTTTCTCCTTTTTGCTGGGCCCATATTCTCTCCAGCCAGTAGATAATCAAGATTGCCAGAGATTGCAGAGAGAACCTTTCCGCCGTGTTGTTTAATGAGACTTTTCAATTCATCCCTTCCATAGTTATCGAATGTGCCTGATATTACAAAAGTTAAACCTTCAAGCGTATTGCCGGAGGATATTACAGTTGTTAATTTGTCCAATTTAAATTTTAATCCTGATAATCTCAAGGATTCGATCAGTTCCATATTCTTTTCGTCCTGAAAATATGTGACAACACTTTTTGCAATCTTTTCTCCAATTTCCGGGGCCTGGATTAGTTCCTCAAAACTTGCTTTGGTCAAATTATCTATATTTTCAAAATGACTTGCCAGTTTTTCAGCAACAGTTCTTCCTACATACCGGATTCCTAAGCCATATAAAACATTCTCATAAGAAACATTTTTTGAAGCTTCAATCCCACCAATCAAGTTTGCTGTTGAGAGCTCTTTAAATCCTTCCAGTTGTTGAATATCATCAGGCCTTAAATGGTACAGATCTGCCACGTTTCTTACCAAACCATATTCGTATAAAGCATTAATGGTTTTTTCCCCCAGCGAATTGATATCCATGGCATTTCGTTGTATGAAATGTTCTATCTTCCCTTTAATCTGTGGCGGACATCCTTCCTGGTTTGGGCAATAGTGATTTGCTTCCTGTTCTTTTCGAATCAATTCGGTCCCACATTCGGGACATTTGTTTATAAACTGAACAGGTTTTGAGTCGCTTTTTCTGCCTATAGTATCAATTCCTGTTATTTTTGGTATGATCTCTCCTCCTTTCTCGATAAACACCATATCTCTGTCATGGATGTCCAAACGTTTGATCTCATTCGCATTATGCAGGGATGCACGCTTAACTGTTGTGCCAGCCAGTAGGACAGGTTCAAGATTTGCTACAGGGGTTATTGAGCCGGTTCTTCCCACCTGGTAGTCTATACTCAACAGGCGGGTTCGTGCGGATTCGGTTTTGTATTTGTAAGCTATGGCCCATCTTGGGAATTTTGAAGTAAAGCCCAGTTTCTGTTGTTGGGGATAATTGTTCACCTTTATAACAATCCCATCTGTTTCAAGTGGCAACTTTTCCCTGCGGTTCTCCCAATGATTGATGTAATTGAATACTTCTGTCATTGACATGCACTTTTTATAAGTTGTTGATACATTGAATCCCCAATTTTCCAATTTCTTCATGGCTTCCTCATGGGTTTCAATATTCAGGTTATCCCCAAGCAAACTATATAAATAACAATTCAGATTCCTCGATGCAACAATTGAAGAGTCCTGCATCTTTAGTGTACCGGAAGTAGTATTTCTGGGATTGGCCAGGAGAGGTTCGCCGTCTTTTTGCCGTTCGGTATTTAATTTATCGAACACATCATTTGGCATAAATACTTCACCCCTTACTTCGAAAATCTCGGGAAAACTATTTGCCGAGATCTTAAGTGGAATTGTGCGAATGGTTTTGGCATTTGCTGTTATATCATCCCCTCTGAATCCGTCTCCCCTTGTAACAGCTCTTATCAATATACCATTTTCATAAGTCAGGCTTATGGCTACGCCATCAAATTTGAGTTCACAGAAGTATTCATAATTTTCACCTTCCAGACCTTTGTTTACCCTGGTATCAAAATCCTTAAGCTCATCTTCTGAATAAGTATTGGAAAGTGAGAGCATTGGGTATCGGTGTTGGACTGTCTCAAAACTCTTGGTAATGGCCCCCCCAACACGTCGGGTTGGCGAATAGGAATATTGAAATTCCAGGAAGTTACTCTCCAATTCCTGAAGCCTCTTAAGTTTCATATCAAATTCGTAATCTGAAATGATGGATTGATGATGCTGGTAGTACTGTTCGTTATAATAATTTAATTCATCGATGAGTTGCTTAATCTCTTTTTTCGCTTCTTCTTTTGTCATTACAGAAAAAAAATTATCTTGCTTGGACAGGATCTTTGCAAATTTAGTAATTTTTTTAAGCCTGGTATTATTTTTTTGGCATTGCCAATCCTAATGCAGGCATTGTGTTTTATTCTAATTATGAGATAATTGTGAGTTTAAAAGTTGATATTTTAAAGAAATCCCGTGAGCTCTTTTATAAGAATGGATATAGCAAGGTAACCGTTGATGAAATTGCGCTTGGCCTTGGGATAAGTAAGAAAACCATTTATAAATACTATTCCGGGAAGCAACAAATCCTTGAAATGATATTTTTCGAATTTAAAAAGGTTTTATCAGGAGAAGTGAGTGCAGTTCTCGATAACACAGACCTTAGTTATCCGGAAAAACTAAAACAAATGATGATGCGGGTAGCTGTAGCTCTTTCAGGAATGAGTCCTGTTTTTTTCGTCGACATACAAGACAATTTTCCTGATTTGTGGGATCAGATTAATCGATATAAACAAGATGCGGCATTTCTAAGATTTAACCGGTTAATTGATGAGGGAATTAATAAGGGTTATATTAAAGAAGGTATTAACAAGAATATGGTGGTAGCTTTATATGCCAGCGCCATAAATAATTTACTCGATCCACATTTCCTGTATCAGTTGCCAGACAAAATCAAGGAAGGTATACCTCAATACCCGGCTGAGATATTTGACCATGCTTTGCATATAATCTATGAAGGTATACTGACTGACGATGCCATAAATAATTACCAGAAGGATTAAATATTATTCCGGGCGACCTGTAAACCATTTTTTCCGTACTGTCTTTTGAAGATTGCCGGGATCAGATGATAAACATATTGAATATCTGACCTGATTTGAAGGTTGGAGTATGATTGCTTTATTTATAATAATGCCATCCCTGGATAGAATCAGATTCAGCGTGTCCCCAGGATGGTAGTTAAGCTGTAGTTTTTCAGCAAAATCGTAATTTACTCTAAAATCATTCATGGCGATGATTTCGTCATTGACATTGATCCCCGCTTCATATGCAGAAGAACCACGCACTACATTTGTGACTCTTAGTTTTCCATCAATATATTTTGTGCCCACACCAAGTTGAGGAACCGGACTATCACCATTGATATTAGATAGCTCCAACCCGGCATAATCAAGGTATTTCGCATAATCAACAGGATCCGTACCAAATACATATTTAGCAAAGAAATCACTCATTTTTTTCCCCGAAACATTTTCAATAGCTGATTTAATTTTTTCGGAAGTAATTCCATCCCTGGTTTTCTTATAATTGTTATGATACAGGTACTTCATTACATCATCCAGGCTTTGCTTTCCTTTCGAAGTTTTTATGATTTCCAGATCAAGCATTGTGGCCAAAATACTTCCCTTAGTATAATATGATACTGTTGTGTTTCGACTATTCTCATTCTGGTTATAGAACTTGATCCAGGCATCCATCGAAGCTTCTGTAACGGATTGAATTTCATTGCCAGGCCTGTTGTCAACTCTACTCAAATTTCCAGCCAATTTCCTCAGGTATTCCTCTTCAGTGAAATATCCTGTACGTTTGAGAAGTATTTCATCATAGTAGCTGGTAAATCCTTCAAGAACCCAAAGAGCATCTGTATAATTTTCCTTCAAATAATCAATATCCCAGTAGCCTTCAGGACGTACTCGTTTTACATTCCATAAATGGAAATATTCATGAACTACCAGACCCAGGAATCCCTTGTACCGATGTTCTGGCATATAGCCCCATCTGTCTACCTGCAGGGTGGTAGAATTTGCATGTTCCAGACCACCGCCACCTCCATCCAAATTATGTATAATAAACAGGTAATATTCATTCGGATTCTCACCAAATACCCCGGTACATGCTTCGATTACTCGTGCAAAATCTATTTTCAATTTTTTAGTATCATAATTACCCGGTCCATATATGGCAACTTCATGATGAACTCCTGAGGCATCAAATGAGATCACCTCATGATTGCCAATTTCAATGGGACAATCTGCCAGATGATCATAATTTTCAATCCTGAATGTATTTTTCATTGCGTTTTCCCTGGGAAGTGCAGTACTGATGATCTCCCACGTATGAAATGGTTTAATTTCTAGAGATGCCGGATTATCTTTATGACCAATGATGTACATAAAGACACTGGAACCATTTAGATAACCATGATTTTCATCCACAAAACTGGTTCGGACACTCATCTCATATGCATATACTTTATACTTAATGCGAACAGATTTGCTTGAACCATTGATAATCCTCCACGTTGTCTTATCTGTTTTACTGAATACCAGCACTTTACCCATTAATGAAAATGCTTCGAAAGTTTCGACATTCCTTGCAAAATCTCTGATTTTATAGGAGCCCGGTGCCCAAACAGGTAATTGAAGATCTGTGGATTCACGATCAAGACCATTAACAATAATCTCTACTTCTACATAATGGGTATGTGGTTCAGGAAATGCTAAATAATAAGAGATTTCCAGCGATTTGGCTGAATGCTGTGAAAGAATTGATAATAAAAAGATTAATACTAGTTTTGCCCGCGAGGTCATGTAAAAATATAGTTTATCTGTAGATCTTAAATGCGCAAATAAACTTTATAAGTGAATACCATGCAAGGTAATACAGACAAAAGGGAAGGATTGAGAGGGTTTGAATGAAATATCCAATAGAATTCTTTGAGCCTTTTTATTGTTTTGTCAAATTTCGGTTTCAATGATAGAAAAGTAATAGAAAATGACACGAAAGTCTATTTGGTTAATCTGGATATGTATTTTTTCATTTTTTTGTCTCAGTACCGGGTCAGTGACAGCTCAATGGAAAAACAAGCTGAATAATGCATTGAAAAAGGCTTCTGATAAGGTGGTGGAAGGCAGTAAAACCCTGGTGAAGGATGAATTGGATGATGCTGATAAAAGGGCCGACAGTACAAAATTCATTTATGCCATATCATTGAGTGATAACTCGGCGACTTTTGAGACAAAATCCCTTTTACAAAAGAACAACCAGATGCTAACGGGTATCGTTATGGGGCCTGATAAAGAGGATGACCCGGATAAAGAAGCTCAACAATGGATTGATCTTGGGGAGAACTTCTATGGGGCACAAAAGTTTAAAAGTGCTGAAGTAGCTTTTTATGCTGCTAAACTGATATATGAAACTGAAGAAGATACAGACAATATAAACTATTATACAACATTAAGTAATCTGGGATTGTTGTATCACCAGATGGGCCGATTTGATAAATCTGAAGAATTTACAAATTATGCTTTAGCTGGAAGAAAAGATCAACTTGGGCCAAATTCACTTCCATATTCAGTATCACTCAATAACCAGGCAGTTCTGAAAAAGGATATTGGTAACTACAATGAATCTGAGAATTTGCTGGATGAAGCATTGCAGGCAAATAATCAATCAGGAAAAGATAGTGGATCGGGAAAAGCGATTATCCTGAATAACAAGGGAAGCCTTTACCAGACACTCGGGCGGTTAGATGATGCTGAACAATTATTAAGGGAATCTCTAGAGGTAGCAGGGGAAGAATTCAAGGAATCATCAGGGAGGTACCAGAAGTTAATGATTAATCTGGCTGTTTTATTACAGGAAATGAAAAAATATGAAGAATCTGAAGAAATATTACAAAAAGCGATCCGATTAAAAGAAAAGAGACTTGGCAAAAACCACCCTGATTACGCACATATGTTGATGCATCTTGCGTCCCTGTATATCGAGATGAATAAATTGACAAAAGTGGAGGAATTGCTGATAGAGGCAATGGGAATTTATGAAAAGAAATTTGGTGCTGAAAGTCTTCCATATGCAACTGCATCTTCAAATCTGGGCAAGTTATATCTCTTTCAGAATGACTTCGATAAGGCAGCATCATTTCTAAAGAAAACATCTGAAATCAGGAAAAGTAAACTTGGTGAGAATAATCCGCTTTATGTTGATTCCAATGAGGACCTGGCAATACTTTACTGGAGATCAGGCAATACTTCAGAGGCCTATGAGAAATTTAAATTTGTGCTTGATAAATCAATAGAATTCATTAATGCTTACTTTTCTCCAATGAGCGAGGCTGAAAAGACTCGTTATTGGGATAAACTCATGCCTAAATTTCAACGTTTTTATGCTTTTACTGCAGATCAAGGTAAGGATATTCCAGACATATACCTTTCAGCGTATAATTATAGATTGGCTACTAAAGCCCTGTTGTTGAATGCAACAAATAAGATCAAACAGAAAATTCTTAAAAGTGGTGACCGCAAACTGATAGAGGATTACAAAACCTGGCTTGATCAGAAGTCGATGATTGCACGGTATTACGAATACTCAGAAGAAGAGCTAAATGATCAGAAGATTAATCTCGATTCATTGATTAATAAAGCGAATGATATGGAAAGATCTTTATCAGAGCGATCTGATATTTTCTCATCAGGGTATTCTCATGCTGATATAACTTATATCAATGTAAGCAAGGTGCTGGATTCTGACGAAGCGGTGATCGAGATTATACAATTCAATGAATTCACGAACCGTACAACAGAAAATATCTTGTATTTGCTTTTAATTGGACGAAAGGGAGATGAAATACCTGAATCAGTGGTTTTAGAAAATGGATCACAGTTGGATGGACGTTACTACAGTTTTTATAAAAATGCCATCCGGAGAAAGATGGAAGACAGGGAATCTTATGATCAGTATTGGGCTGAACTGGATAAAAGGATCGTTGGGATTAATCACATTTATCTCTCACTTGATGGAATTTTTAATCAAATCAACGTCAATACAATTCTTAAACCTGCAGGAAATTATGTAATCGATGACCTGGATGTTACTGTTGTGGGTAATACCAGGGAAGTGATCCAGATAAAATCCGAAGAAATTATTGGAATTAAATCTGCACTTCTGGTAGGTGCCCCTCTTTATGGGAATGACGACCTCCTGGCTCCACTACCCGGGACGGAAAATGAGGTCCAGACAATAAATAGTATATTAAAAAGCAATAAAATCAATCCAGACATACTTCTTGGAGGAAATGCCTCTGAAACCGCAGTGAAAAACACATCTAACCCAACAGTCCTTCATATTGCCACCCATGGATTCTTTCAAAAAGATGTGGATCCGTCAAAAAAAGAAAAGGTTTTTGGTATAGAACCAGTTAATGCTATGGAAAATCCATTATTAAGAAGTGGACTATTCCTTACTGGTGCCGGACATACATTGAGTGATCAAAATCTGGGAGATCTGAGTGGTGAAGATAACGGGATACTGATGGCTTTTGAAGCGATGAACCTTTCATTGGATCAAACAGATATTGTGGTATTAAGTGCTTGTGAGACTGGATTGGGGGATTTGAAGGCAGGAGAGGGAGTTTATGGATTACAGCGGGCCTTTCTTGTAGCAGGTTCCAAGGCCATCATTATGAGTTTATGGAAGGTAAATGATCAGGCTACGCAATTCCTGATGACCAATTTCTATCAGGAATGGATGATTACCGGCGATATGGTTTCATCCTTTAAAACTGCTCAGCTAAAGCTCAGGAAGGATTACAGCGATCCGTATTTTTGGGGCGCTTTTATATTGGTGAGAAAATAAAATAGAATTATGAATAAAAAAATACTGATTTTAATACTTCTGCTATCATCCTTTCTGCCGAGTCTGAATGCACAGAAGTATATTATACATTGTGGATATATTCTGGATATACATTCAGGCAAGTATTTGAAAAATAAAACCATCCTGGTTGAAGGCAATAAAATCACCGGAATAGAAAACGGATATATCGGGGATTATCAGGAAGGTAAAGTAATCGATCTGAAAGATAAATACATCTTACCAGGATTTGCCGATATGCATGTTCACCTTGAAAGTGAAATGACACGGGGATCCTATATTAATCAATTTACCTTGAACGAAGCGGATGTGGCATATAATGCAGCTGTTAATGCCAGGAAAACGCTGATGGCCGGTTTTACTACTGTAAGAGACGTTGGTGGAAGCGGTGTGAATACTTCTTTACGAAATGCCATTAATGCCGGAAAGGTTCCCGGACCTAGAATTATATCATGTGGTAAGGGGATAGGAACAACAGGAGGACATGCAGATCCGACCAATGGGTACAAAAAAGATCTTATGGGTGATCCGGGACCGGATGATGGGGTAATAAACAGCCCGGCGGATGCGAGAAAGGCAGTTCGTCAGAGGTATAAAAATGGCGCAGATGCCATAAAGATCACAGCTACCGGGGGAGTGTTGAGTCTTTCGAAAAGTGGAATGGCTCCCCAATATACAATGGAGGAGTTGGAAGCGATTGTCGCCACAGCAACAGATTACAACATGATAACTGCTGCTCATGCCCATGGGACCGAGGGCATGAAACGGGCTTTACTTGCCGGGATACAGACTATTGAACATGGGACCTTCATGACCAGGGAGATTATGGATCTGATGGTTGAGAGAGGTGCATACATGGTGCCTACACTCACTGCGGGAGCCACAATTATGGAGAATGCAGAATTAGCGGATTATTATCCTGAAATCGTTGTTCCAAAAATACGGGAAATAGGTCCTCATGGGATGAATACATTTTCGAAAGCCCTTGAAAAAGGAGTAAAAATGCTGTTTGGTACGGATGCAGGAGTATTTCCACATGGGAACAATGCCAGGGAATTTGAATTGATGGTAAAAAATGGAATGATCCCATTACATGCTATTCAATGTGCAACGATTGAGCCCGCAAAACTTTTTGGAAATGAAGAAAATCTTGGTTCAATCGAAGTAAATAAACTGGCTGATATCATAGCTGTTGATTCTGATCCACTAAAAAACATCAGTATTTTGAAAAATGTCGGATTTGTGATAAAAGATGGGGTGATCTATAAAAATGATATGGAATAACATGTAAAATTTAATACCAGTTGAAGATTTTGCACTTATCTCAAAAGGATTAGCTTTTGTCGATGTTTTTAGGCAAATCCCCAATTTTTTTTTTCAAACTAAATCCATAGTCCCATAATTGCTGGAAAGCAGGAATGTGTTTAATCATTGGTAGATCCTTCCTTCCCTCGGTCGCCAAAGGCTTGCCGACGGCGAAGCGTCAGGATGGCAGAACGCTTAACAGGCCAAGCCAAGCTTGGCCTGTTAAGATCACCTTGTCATTCCGAGTTCGCGAGGAATCTGCCAAAGTCTAGAGCGAATCCGATCACTCATTTCCTGGAAAAGAATTCCGCTATACAATCGGTTATGTATTCAATCTCTGTTTCAAGAAGCCCTGGATAGATTGGCAGGCTTAATTCTGTATTGGCTATTTTTTCAGCAATCGGTAAATCGCCTTTTTTATAACCTTTTACATATTTCTCAAATCCAGCTTGTAAGTGGATCGGAATGGGATAATGAATGATTGTTTCAATCCCTTTATTATTTAAATAGTCTTTAAGCTGATCTCTTTTCTGCACACGTATTGGGAAAATATGCCATGATGGTTCCATATCTCTGTTTTCTGAAACCAATGTCACATCGTCAATATCGGATAATCGCTCAAGATACATTGCTGCAATACGAGCACGTTCCAGGTTCCATCGATCCAGGTATTTTAACTTCACCCGGAGAATAGCCGCTTGTAACTCGTCAAGCCTTGAATTTATACCTGCCTCCTCAAAGTAATACTTTTGGGAGGATCCGTAATTTCTGAATTTTCGGCAGAAATCAGCAAGTTCCTCATCAATTGTTGTAATTGCACCACCATCCCCCAATGCTCCAAGATTTTTAACTGGATAAAAACTACATGCGTTGATCTTTCCCATGGTTCCGCATTTCTGGTCTTTATACGAGGCACCAACAGCCTGGGCAAAATCTTCTATGATTGGAATGTTCTCTCTTTTACCAATCTGAAGGATCCGGCGCATACCAGCCGGATGACCATACATGTGTACAACAATGATGGATTTAGTATTAGAAGAAATGAGTTTTTCAATGACAATGGGATCCACATTCATGGTTTCGGGATCAGGTTCTGCCAGAATTGGTTTTGCACCAGTATGCATAACGGCCAGAGCAGTAGCAAAAAATGTGTGAGATGGAAGGATCACCTCATCACCTCTGCCGATGCCAAGTGATTTAAGGCTAATGAATAAAGCATCCAATCCGCTCCCAACACCAGCGGAGTATGAAGTATTAAGGTAATTTGAGAAATCTGATTCAAATTGATCAAGCAATTTCCCCTGCAGGTACCATCCTGAATTGAATACATTACGAAAAGTCTGAAGGACCTCATTCTCAATATTTTGATTGCTTCCCTTAAATGAATAATAGGGTATCTGCATACTTTTCAAGAGTATTTATTAACCAGCCTGAAGTATTGTATTATACTTAAGTGAATTAATTCTTATCGGGATATAAATAATTTTTTGTAAAATTATTAGATTTTTTTGACTATTTCGGAGATTGTTTATACATTTAATTCTAATAAAGTCTACCTAAAACTAAATATTTTTTTAAATTTCCAGATAGTCTGTGAGAATTGATGCATTTTATATATAAAGCACTTGGAGTAGAACCCCAGGAGGGCGGAAGGGTAATCCTTTTGATGATCATGGGATTTTTCATGGGTATTTTTCTGGCAACCTTTACCGTTGCATCAGAAACTCTTTTCCTGGGAATGTTCGACGAACAGAAAGATCTGCCTTTGGCATTCCTGATGTCAGGAGGTGTGGGATTGGTGGTTACATTCATATACAATTTCTTCCTGACAAGGGTTCGTTTTAGCAATCTGATAATCATATTCACATTTCTTATTGCTATTGCCGCCATTTTCTTTACCATGGGTTTTCAAACTACTGAAGATCTGGGAACTGTAATTTTTGCTGCATTTGTTTGTGTAGGTCCGTTTGCAGCATTATTACTTTTAATTTTCTGGGGCATATTCGGACGGATATTCGACTTACGTGAAGCAAAGCGAACCATTGGTAATATCGATACAGGTATGCTGATAGCTTCAATCCTGGCACTGTTTTCAATCCCATTAGTATTGAGGTTACTGGTCAATACGTATGATCTTTATATGATCAGTGCTGCGAGTATTTTTCTTGTATTGATAACGATTTCAGTTATAGCATTAAAACATAACTTAAACCGGATGCCGGGACAGACTGAAAAGACAAAGATCGGCAGGGTATCATATGTCAGTCTACTAAAGAACAGGTACACCCTTTTAATGGCAGGTTTTGTAATGATCTCTATGGTTTGTGTGGCCTTCGTTGATTTCTCATTCCTGAACGTTGCATCTGTACAGTTCCCGGAGGAAAGAGACCTGGCAGGATTCCTGGCAATGTATACAGGTACCATCGTTGTGTTCAGTTTCCTGTTCCAGACATTTTTTACCGACCGGATTATTGCCATGTATGGCTTGAGAACAGCGCTAATTGCAAATCCATTCGTTCTGGCTTTATTTTCAGTGATCGCTATTTTTATAGGTATGCTTTTCGGTACCACCGCAGAAGCTACACAATTCGTGATCTTCTTTATGATCATATCAATGAGCAAACTTTTCCTTGATTCTCTTAAGGATGCCCTGGACGGACCTTCCTTTAAATTATATTTCCTTCCAATTGCATCAGACATCAAATTTGATGTACAGACCAAAATAGAAGGAGTAATAAATGTATTTGCCGGACTGCTTGCTGGTAGTTTTATCCTCCTGATAAGTAAAGTCGGAAATTTCAACCTGTTGTTTCTTACTGTCCTCTTGATACCATTGGTTATCGGATGGTACTTTATCACAGCTAAAATGTACAATAATTACAGGGATACCTTAAAGGATACGCTCGAAAAGAATAAGGAACAAACCGTTGAGGATGAAGATACCGAGGAAACCAGCGAACAGGTACTGGAAGAATATGCATTATCTGATAATCCTGAGATGGTTTTAATGGTTATGAATGTAATGGAAAAGATTGTGCCGGGTATGTTCGACCGACATCTTTTAGAAGCAGTAAAATCAGGTAATAAGGATATCAGGAAATACAGCCAGGCAAAAATCGATCTCAATGGTTTAAGTACCCCTGGTGTATCCGGGAAGTCCTCACTAACGAAAAAACTCGCAGCAGATTCGATCAAAAAATCAGAAAAGACTGAATCCATCCAGATCAGCACAAAAGAATTAAGCCGAAAAGCAAAAAGCCCTGACTCAATCGAACGATTTGAAGTAGCCAAATTACTTAGAAGGGTGTTCAATGATGAAAATCAGTTCGTCCTGATCGAGTTATTACGTGATATCAACCAACAGGTAAAGTTAACTGCAATAAATACTGCCAGGCATGTCAAAAGCGAAGAAGCATGGCCTTTATTAATTGATCTTCTTGGAACGATAAATTTCTGTCATCATGCAGAATCTGCCCTGGTTGAATTTGGCGATACAGTAATACCTGTTCTTGAAAAAGCTTTCCACAAATCCGGTCAAAAATCGGAAATCATGTTCAGAATTATTCGGATTTATGGACGGATTGGAAGCCCGATGGCGATGAATGCATTGTGGGATAAGATTGACTATCCCGATAAAGCAATACTTGATGAAATTCTGTGGGCACATAAGACGAATGATTATCAGGTTCAGGATTACAAAATGAGAAAACTCAGGGATCTTCTCGAAAGTGAGTTATCATATACCCTGTGGAACCTGGCCACTTTAGATGAAGTTTCAGATGTTAAAGCCAATGAGTATCTGAAAGGGGCTCTGGAGGTTGAGATTACATATAATTACGATAGAATATACCTATTCCTCGGATTACTCTTTGATCCTCAATCCGTAAACCTCGTACGGAAAAATATTGATTCCGGGACGACAGAAGGAGTAGCCTTCGGGCTTGAATTGCTGGATATATTCATTTCTTCGGATTTGAAAGCTCTTCTTTTCCCGGTTCTTGATGATATCCCAACAGCCGAGAAACTTAAAAGTTTGCAGGACGATTTTCCACGTGATAGGTTTAGTAATATTGAGGTTTTGTACGAGATAATTAACAGGAACTATAACCAGATAAATCGCTGGACTAAGGCC
>JBHOSY010000113.1:0-15907 GCA_042584165.1 Bacteroidota bacterium
GAAGAAGAACTGGATGATGAAAAGAACAAACCTCAGCATGAAAGAAATGAATTATCATTGCTGGAACGTCTCAGGTTCGTAATCGATAATGAATTCGAAAGGATTACCTATACCACAGCGATTGAGGTTTTAATGAACTCCAAACCAAATAAAAAAAGGAAATTTCAATTTGCAGTTGACCAATGGGGCATCGATCTGCAATCCGAGCATGAGCGATACCTCGTAGAAAAGCATTTTAGAAAGCCGGTTATCATAATTGATTATCCAAAGCAAATCAAAGCATTTTACATGAGGCAAAATGATGATGGGAAAACAGTCCGTGCCATGGATATTCTGTTCCCTGGAATTGGGGAGATAGTTGGAGGATCACAAAGGGAGGAACGATATGATAAGTTAGTAACCCGTCTTCGTGAACTTGATATAAATGAGGAAGGTTTATGGTGGTACCTGGAATCTCGATTATTTGGATCAGCTCCGCATAGTGGATTTGGGTTAGGTTTTGAAAGGTTTATTCAATTCCTCACTGCGATGAACAACATACGTGATGTTATCCCATTTCCCCGCACCCCGGGTAATGCGGATTTTTAGATTTTGGATTTTGGAGGGCCGCGCGTTAAGAAATGATCCAGTGGATCATTTTAGCAAGGAGCCAGCTTTCAGGGGGGGCTATCAAAATGCGGATTGGGGATTGTGGATTTATTGCTTACTTAACTTTATGAAATTTGAAAGCCTTGTTAAATCGCTGAATAGGGTCCTTAATAATGAGCAGGTAATATCCTGGAGGAAATTCTTCAACAGAGAATTTGAAATGATTACGGGTAATTTCCTCTTTTTCGAATTGTAATGAAGTGCCTATGATGTTGTAGAGTTCAAATTCTACCTTTTCCAGTTCTGAATTTTCGATTTTGACAAAGATATTTTTAACAGCCGGATTGGGGTAGACATCAATCTGGTTTTTCAGTTCTATCTTGTCATTTTGGAAATACGGTAATTCTCCTCCCTGTTCTTGCCTGAAACTGTTTTGAGCAAGAGAAAGAGAAAAAAACGTACATACAATTAAAACAGATAGTAAAGTTTTCTTCATAGGCTATATATCAAAAATAAATAATAAGATTTAATAATAAAAGCATGCAAATTTCGTTCCACATACTTTTATACAATATTTTATTAGTTTTTTCGATACTGATTGAGATATTTCGTTCATTTCCAGCTAGTTGACAACATTTGATTTATTTTGTTAAAATATGTTAAGTCGTGATTACGACATGATTTTTTCATATGCCTGGGGTAGATATTCGGTAATATCGGATGCAATCACGGATTCCTGGCCCATATTACCGGCAGCAATATCTCCGGCCAGGCCATGAAGGTAAACGCCCATTAATGCAGTATTTTCAGATGAATATTTCTGAGCCATAATTCCTGCAAGAATACCGGTCAGAACATCTCCACTACCACCAGTAGCCATTCCGGGATTTCCTGTATTGTTGAAATAAATAGAACCATCAGGCATAGATATGGATGTATAGGCACCCTTAAGGGCTATAATAATACCCAGTTGGCTGGACAGATCCTTTTGTTTATCAAATCTTTCAAAATGATTGCTGCATTCTCCCACGATACGCTCAAATTCTTTCAGGTGTGGAGTCAGGATGGATCCTGGTTTAAGCAGTTTCAGGTATTTCCTGTTCTGGGAGAGTATATTCAGTCCATCTGCATCAATAATAGCTGGTTTCTGCCAGGAGTCAAGGAGTTTTCCAACCATTTTTTTTGTGTCAGGATGCGTACCTAGTCCGGGACCAAAAGCAAGTGTATCATATATAGACAAATCCGGGAATCCTTCAAGGTATTCGAATCCGCTGTCAATGGTTGTCATTGCTTCCGGTACACTTGATTGCATTATCTCATATCCAACTTTCGGAATGTGGGCAGTCAGAAGACCGGCTCCTGTTTTTAAACATGCTCTTGAAGCGAGTATTGCGGCTCCCATCTTACCATAACTACCTGCAATCAGTGCCACCCTCCCAAAATCACCCTTATGGGCAAATTTCCGCCTTTGATTTGGGATCTCACGGATCATATTATTATCGACCAGGTTATATGGTGTTTCACAAGAATTTATAAATTCCTTATGAAGTCCGATATCAGTAACAATCCAGTCACCTGTAAAAGGTTCATTTTCAGGGATAAAGAAGGCAAGTTTTGGCATCTGAAAAGTTATTGTCAGCCAGGGTTTGATCACACTTCCTTCGACATAGGGAGTATCAGCATATAATCCGGAAGCAATATCGATGGATATTATCCGGGCATTTGATTGATTGATTGTGTCAATAACATGTCCATAGAGCCCCGAAACTGGTCTTGTTAGTCCGGATCCAAAAATACCGTCGATGAGTACGTCATCGGAGGAGATTTGAGGAATACTTTCAGGAGAAGTAATTTCTTCAATAGGAGAAATTTGAGTTAACCTGTTATAATTGATCTTGAAATCATCTGTATTGTTCGATCCAGATTTAATCACATAAGTACCAGTATTATAACCATTTTCCATAAGCAACCTGGAAATTGCCAGACCATCTCCCCCATTGTTACCCGTTCCACAAAAGATTTTCACCCGATTTTTCTTGTTGATTTTTTTCAGGAATATCTTCACAAATGCCGTGGATGCCCGTTCCATTAGATCAATTGAAGAAATGGGCTCATTTTTAATTGTATAAGCATCCGCTTCTCTGGTCTGGCTGGCAGTCAGGATTTTCATGTGAAATTGATTTTCAGATAATAAATATAAACAAAAGCTTATCTCAAAACCATCTCTAATAAAGGGGCTGTCTCAAAAATTAAAAATGTGGTTCACGCAAAGATCGCACCCGCCTGCCTATATGGGCTCTTCGCAGCAGCGGACAGGAAGTAAACGCAAACCTGCCTGCATCGCTTTCGTATAGCTTCTACGGAGCAAACCCGGTAGACAGGGATTCGCAAAGGCCTCATTATCAGCATTTTACTCTTTGGGTTCTTGGCGAAAATCTCTGCGCACTTTGCGTGAAACAACCTTTTAAAACAGCCTCTAAATAAAAAGATTGTTTTCAGAGACAGTCTCTCTTTTGGTTATTTCTTATCCGTGGGTGATACAAAATTGGTTATCAGGATTTCAAGATCATTGTCGTCAACCTGTTTCTTCCTGTCTGCCAGTTCAAGAAATTTGTTATAGATAAGCAACAGATCCTCCTTTTCAAATACATATCCTAACTTCTCCAGGCGGTATTTCAGGGCATGTTTGCCACTACGTGCTGTAAGCACAATTCTGGATGGTTTTGCCCCAACATTTCTTGGATCAATCACTTCGTAATTTTCGCGATTTTTCAGATAGCCATCCTGATGTATTCCGGATGAATGGGCAAATGCATTTTTACCGACAATGGCCTTATTGGGTTGAACAGGCATTTTTAACCTTTTAGATACGAGATCACTCACTTCAAATAACATTTCAGTATTGATCCGTGTTTCGAGGCCCAGATGTTTATGACTTTCAAGAATCATAACGGTTTCCTCAAGACTGCAATTCCCTGCTCTCTCACCAACACCATTAACTGTGCATTCTGCTTGTCGGGCACCATTGATCAGTCCGGCAATTGTGTTTGATGTTGCCAGGCCCAGATCATTATGGCAATGGACCGAGATTTTTGCTTTATGAATATTTGGTACCTGCTCCATGATATAACTTATCTTTTCCCCAAAAACCCAGGGAAGGTTATATCCTGTAGTGTCAGGGATATTAACCGTTGTAGCACCAGCTTCGATTACGGATTCTACAAGGGTAACAAGGTACTCAAGGTTTGCTCTGCCTGCATCTTCGGCGTAAAACTCGATATCATCACAGAATTTCCTTGCATAGGTAACAGCACCTACTGCCTGTTCAAGTATCTTTTCCCTGTTCGATTTGAGTTTTGTATAAATATGAAGATCTGATGCACCAATACCAGTATGAATCCTTTTCCTTTTAGCTGGCTTCAAGGCTTCTACTGCAGCATCAATATCTCCCTTCAACGCTCGCGTTAATCCGCAAATGACCGATTCTTTAATTGTTTTCGCTACTTCATTGACTGAATGAAAGTCCCCTGGGCTGGATATTGGGAAACCGGCCTCAATAATGTCTACTCCCATCGCTTCCAGGGCTTTAGCGATTTCTATCTTTTCATTTGTATTAAGCTGACATCCCGGTACCTGTTCGCCATCCCGAAGTGTTGTGTCAAAAATATATACATGCTCTGTCATATTCAATCTTCTGTTATGAATTATTACTCATTATTGGTTTTACAAGGTATTAAAAGTTTCTTTAGCTTGCTAAAAAAAAGACCTAATTCGGTACCTGAGATAAGTTAAAGAATTATCCTGTTTACTGCAATGATGGATCATTAACTTTTCCAACAAAAACGATTGCCCCGGTCAGTTTTTCCCTGATAAAGAAAATAAACGGCCGGTCAACATACACAGGATTGTTATAGTTAGTTGATAAAGCAGTTTCATCGTTGCTTTGGTCTGGGTTTAAGCTACCTGATCCACGAATTTGTATGGTCGTTTTGTGAATAAATTCTGATATCGAATTTATATCATCTTCCTGCCCATTGTTTTTGTTCTGATCAAGTACTAAATCCGGGAAAACCTCTTTCAATTTTAATTCATTCTCAATCCTGAATTGTGGCAGGATTATTTCAGCCAGCGTATGCTTTGCATCTGTAAGATAACTTGTGAGTTGATCCAAACTTAATTCGCTGAAATTTTTTGCAGGGATACCTCCCAGAGATTGCACAATAGTAAATTTGAATTTATAATCTCCATAAGGGATGTCGATCAGCCGAATGGATTCATCTTCATAGATTTTATATTGACCGGCTTCAAGTTTGTGAGCAGATACAGACTTTTCAACTCCATTACTGTTGGTGAAAAAAAAAGGATCAGTCCTTTCTGAATCTGCAACAAAAGTCCATTCCGGACTCAGTTTCATAAGATTGATCAGGTAAGATTCATTCTCAGAATCAAGATTTTTAACAATGGTTCTAATATCACCATCTGTTCTTCGACTTGCCCAGTTATTAATAGCCTTGATGTGTTTACTTTTATCAAAATCAAGATACTCAACATCAGCGCTGTAATATGCCATTAACTGGTTTGATATTCCTTTATTAAGCGTATAATCATAGTTTAACCAGAGGCTGTTTGCATTAGAGAAGTGATTATTTGTTTTATCTTTCCCAAATAACTCAGATAATTGGGAATAAGCTTTATTGACTTCAACATCACTTACTTCTTCAATCTCCAGGAACTTTTTAAGCGCAATGTTTGAATCGTCGTTAATCACATTAAGTGCGATACCTATCCCATTACCAATCCCGATAGGTGAAAAGAATAAATTTTCATCCTCGTTTTTCTGATTAAGATAATGAAGGAGATTGAAAGACATTTCGTTGGAAGAATTGAGCAGTGCTTCTTCCTCATAGCTCAATTGCCACCCAAGGCCATCTTCCTTTAAAGGTTCAGGCATATCTGATTGACATGCCCAGATAAACGCAATGATTCCTGTAAATACGTAAAATTTGAGTTTTTTCATGAATGCTCCCATCCCTTAAGGGGGTCAATAATACTAAATTTATTCATTAATTAAAAGACACAAATTATGGGTATAAGGTTTAATTCTGGTTGAAAGTTTTTGGAAAACCTATCTCACGCTGATCTGTATGATCAGGGGAAGTTCCGGTAATTTTAGGAATTGAATGTAGTAGTAAACTCTGGTATTGAAATGAAAAAGGCGGGAGAATTACCCGCCCTGATCATTGTTTACATATTGTTAACTATTTCCTGTCCGAATTCGGAGCATTTCAATAGAGTAGCTCCCTCCATCAATCGTTCGAAATCGTATGTTACACGTTTTGACGTGATGGATGTCTCCAAACCTTTGTATATAAGATCCGCCACTTCCTGCCACCCCAGGTATTCAAACATCATGGCTCCGGAAAGGATGAGTGAACCGGGATTTACTTTGTCCTGACCAGCGTATTTTGGAGCAGTACCATGAGTTGCTTCAAATATGGCATGCCCAGATACATAGTTGATATTTGCTCCAGGAGCAATGCCAATACCGCCTACCATTGCAGCAAGTGCATCAGAGATATAGTCCCCATTCAGATTAAGTGTTGCAATAACCGCATATTCGGCAGGTCTTGTTAAGATCTGCTGCAAAAATGCATCAGCAATTACATCCTTAATGATCACTTTATGTCCATCTTTTTCAATAATCTGCCAGGGCCCTCCGTCAAGATCTAACGAACCAAATGCTGTTTTAGCCAGGTTATAACCCCAGTCACGGAAAGCACCTTCGGTAAACTTCATGATATTCCCTTTATGGACCAGGGTTACAGAATCTCTCTTTTGTCTGAAAGCGTATTCAATTGCTGATTTAACTAATCTTTCCGTACCTTCCTGTGACACAGGTTTAATACCATATCCTGTGGTGTTTGGAAACCTTACTTTCTGAAATTTATCAGGATAACTGTTTTTTAGTAACTCACCAAATCCTGTTGCCTCATCTGTTCCTTCCTGAAACTCGATCCCAGCATAAATATCTTCGGTGTTTTCACGGTAGATAATCATATCCGTTTTCCATGGCTCCTTTACCGGAGATGGTGTGCCTTTGAACCATCTTACGGGCCTAACACAGGCATAAAGATCTAATTTTTGTCTCAACGCTACATTTAGTGAACGTATACCGCCCCCGACTGGTGTAGTTAAGGGGCCTTTAATACCAACGAGGTATTCTTTGAATGCGTCAAGGGTTTCATCAGGAAGCCAGGATTCTGACTGATCATAACTCTTTTGACCAGCCAGCACTTCTTTCCATGCAATAGTCCGTTTTCCACCATAGGCTTTTTCGACAGCTTTATCAAATACATGTTTTGAGGCTGGCCAGATATCGATACCGGTACCATCACCTTCAATAAAAGGGATGACTGGATTATCAGAAACCTGAAGTTTCCCATTTTCGATAGTTATCTTATCTCCATTCATTTTCGAGGTTTATTTTAGGAATGATTAAAAGTAAAATTCTAAAAAAGAACATCGGGATTATCCCGGGGCCGCTAATATAAATTAAAAATTAATTACTTGTTACCTAATATCTCTTTTGACTCTTGTATTTGTTGTAATTGAATGTCCGATTTTTGTCTTTCCCAATAACCCAGTTCACTTTGATATTTAACATTAAATACTCATCCAGTTTTCTTTCATTATCTCCAGTCTCTTTTAATGCATCAAGGAAATCACTTTGCTCGATACCAATTAATTTTCCTATCTCATCTCCACGATATCCTATCTCAAATGAAAAGTAACTATCCTTATGTACATACCTTTTCACACCTAATCCCATCGGAAACACTGCTGAAAGTTTACTGTAATCAATGCCACTACTTCTTTCACAACTGGTAGGATCGATCTGTGTACCGGTTAAAGTGGAACCTCCAGCAACATCACGGGGAATAAATAAAACATGCCCTATTCCAAGAAATAGGTGTGCATCCCATCTATGTAAAAGACCGTCAATTCTTCCCTTTGGGAAAAGATCAATTACGGCAGCCAGGTAATATTCAAAATTGAGAGATCTAAAAGAAAAATCTTCATAAGAGCATATAGTTGAATCTGTCTCACTTTCAGAATACAATGTAAATGCGGTCATCTCGCCCCGCACACTGAGTCTGTCCGTAAAACGATAATGCAGGTTAAAATCAAAATTGGGGTTCAGGTAGTAGTTCTGGAGTTTGGCTTGCAGAAAATTGCTTAACTCGCCATTATATGCCGTAAAGCCAAGGCCAATTCCCATGGTCCACCTTTTCACATATGCCCCGTACTGTTTCCCATTGTAACTGTAACTCCAGTTCTGTGCATTTGATGACCCGGCGAGAAGGGAGGTCATAAAGAAAAATAGGACAAATCGAAAATGTCTAATATTGACCATGATTTAGATTAATAACTTTCCATTTCATTTGGAAAGTTACCGGATTTAATATCCTCTATATATTTATTAACGGCAGTTGTTATCGATTCGTGTAAATTAGCATATCTTCTTAAAAATCGCGGATTGAATTCAATGTTGATGCCAAGCATGTCATGCATTACAAGAACCTGACCATCAACATGAGGTCCGGCACCGATTCCGATTATTGGGATAGAAACAGATTCAGAAACCTCACGGGCTAAAGTAGCAGGAATTTTTTCCACAACAATGGCAAAACATCCACAATCTTCGAGAATTTTTGCATCATCCTTTAATTTCTGCGCTTCCACTTCTTCCCGGGCTCGTACCGTGTAGGTGCCGAATTTGTAAATTGATTGTGGAGTTAATCCAAGATGACCCATAACCGGCACTCCTGCAGTTAAAATCCTTTTAACGGAATCCTCAATTTCAGCTCCACCTTCCATTTTTACACTATGTGCCCCGGATTCTTTCATGATACGAATTGCCGATCTCAGTGCCTCCTCTGAGTTGCCCTGGTATGAACCGAATGGGATATCAACGACAATCAATGCCCTCTGAACTGCTTTGACTACAGCTGAGGCATGGTAAATCATATGGTCGAGGGTGATGGGTAATGTTGTCTCATGTCCGGCCATTACATTACTGGCTGAATCTCCAACCAGGATGACATCAATTCCTGTTGAGTCGATGATCCTTGCCATGGAATAGTCATAAGCTGTAAGCATGGAGATCTTTTCTCCACGTGACTTCATCTCATGCAACTTATGTGTAGTAATCCGTTTAATATCTGATCCGGATTCCGACATTATCTGAGTGAATTAATATAAGTAAACTCCAAATCCATCTAAACTCAAATTCACTTCAATATGATCATTGAGTGTAGTTGAGAGTTCATATCCAGTGTAATTGGCTGCGATAGGGAAGAGTGTAAAATTCCTGTTTACCAGAACAACTGTTTGTATTTGTTTTACATTTATTTCAAGGAATGGCTTCATACTCTGAATAAATGTTTTACCTGTGTACAGGACATCATCAACGAGTATAATAGACATATTCTTTAACTTGGAGATATCACAATCTAACTGAACATCACCTTGTAAAGGACCTTCTTTATCAAGTTTGATCTTAACAAGTATTACTTCGAAAGGTGAAATCTTCTTTAATTCTTTAATCAACAATCTGGCGAGTGTATATCCCCCCTGGTCAATTCCTGCAATAATCAGGGATTTTTCATTCAGGTTGTTTTCAAAGATTTCGAAAGCAATACGTTTAATCTTTTGAAGGATCTGTTTTTTATCAAGAATCAAATCCTTTTCCAGCGTTTCCATAAGAAATTCTATTTAATCGATCTTATCTGGTATCGGCAGAACCTTGGAATCCTTGAAGGTTGAAAGAATTACCATGGATTGCATATTGTCCACTACTTTAATATCACTGACTTTTTCAAGCATCAACTTCTGATAAGTTGAGATATCCTTAGAAATTATTTTCAGGATAAAATCCCCTGCTCCGGTAATATGGTGGCACTCGATTACTTCATCTACTTTATTGATCTCATCAATAAAGTGTTCAATGTTTTCACGGTTATGCCCAATAAGTGTAACCAATACGAAAGTAGCTACACCTAATCCGATTTTGGATGTGTCCAGTTTGGCATGATAGCTGTCAATTACTCCGAGGTTCTCAAGCTTCTTGACTCTTTCGAGAGTAGGGGCAGGAGATAATCCGATATCTTTCGATAATTGAGCATTTGTAATCTTGGCGTTGGACTGCAGGATGTCTAGGATTTTCCTGTCTGTTTTGTCCAATTTTATTTGAGTGTTCATCGTAAAAAATACAAAATTTTATTTTGGACAAAAGTACGAATATTTAGAATTATTTCTTATTCATACTATATTTCTTCTTAATAATTACAGAAATTTTTTCCTGGTTATCGTAATAGTTACTTAGACATACAACATGAAATCTGATCAATGATAATTATTTTAAATTATACATCAGTCTTCTTTCTTCATCCTGAATCCAACCTTTCGCAGGTCTTCCCAGAATCCGGGATATGATTTATCAACAACATCTGGATTTTCAACTATCAGGTCTGTTTTGCATGCAAGAGGAGCAAACGCCATCGCCATGCGATGATCATCGTAGGTTGCTATTTCTAATACCGGATCTTCTGGGATTAATTTTCCTGGTATCAGCTCCCAAATATCCGGATCCTTTTCTGTCAGGGATGCCCCAATCTTATCCAGTTCTTGTTGTAATGCTATGATTCGATCTGTCTCTTTAATTCTCAGTGATTCCAGGCCAGTGAATAGTCCATGAATGCCTTTGGCTGCACAAACTACCATAACGGTCTGGGCAAGATCAGGGCACTCCGAGAAGTTGTACTGAATGGAATCAACGGATTCGATTTTACTTAGCAGTACCCCGTTACCTTCAAAGGTTGAACTTACACCAAGTAATTTCATGATCTCTGATATCTGACGATCTCCCTGGTAGGAATCATCCGTTAAACCTTCCAGGAATATATCACCAGACTCTGCTAATGCCACCGTACTGTACCAGTAACTGGCACCAGACCAATCCGATTCCACCTGACATTCTACAGGCTTATAGGCTTGATTGGGAACTTCTATTATGTTTTTATCTTCCTCCCAGGTATAATGGATACCAAAATCCGTCATAAGACCTAAAGTCATTTTGATATAGGGAAGACTGCTGATTTTTCCGGTTAATTCAAGAATCAATCCTTCCGAAAGTACAGGTGCAATCATTAGCATGGCTGAAATATACTGGCTGCTTACATCACCACGCATGGAGACCTGATTTTGTAACTGCTTAACAAAATTCTTGATTTCTATCGGAGGATATCCTTTTTCCTGTATGAAATCAATTTCAACGCCTATAACCCTGAGTGCATCTACCAGAATTCCAATTGGTCTTTCACACATTCTGGGTGTACCTGTAAGAACCCTGTTTTCATTTCTGGTAGAATAATAAGCTGTCAGAAATCGAATAGTTGTACCTGCATCAAGCACATTCAGTACCTTTTTACCGGAATTCAACAGCTGTTGCATAGTGCGTGTATCCCTGGCATCAGAAAGGTTATGAATCTTTGCAGGAATGTCACTTAAAGCATTCATGATCAGGAGCCGATTGCTTATACTCTTTGAAGCTGGTGGAGTAATGGTTGTAGCTTTTAAGACATTTGAATAAAATAAGTGCATTATTTTTAAGCCAATTTTTTAAGAAAATCGTTAAATAAAAGAGGGAAGTACCCTTTCCACCAGGATATTTCTATGTTTCAAATATCATGGAAAAAAATGAATTCAAGAAATTTGAATATTTAAAGATTATCTATTAATTTTCTTGTGTTAAACCAAATTGGCATAATGTATGATATAAACTCTACAAATTAAACATCATGGGAAGATTGTTAAGAATTTCAGTTTTGGTACTTACAGGGATAGCCGTTGGGACAGTTGTAACAAGATTTCTAAGTCTTGATAAGATCAATTTTCAGATGCCCGACAGGATAGCTGATAAGAACCATCAACCCAAAGAGGTTGATAATGTGCAAGAGGAGGAAGAGTCCAAATCCGAAGAATCAGAAATGTTTATCTAAAATTTGAGATACTCTTCTAGGGAATTTATTATAAAATCAGGTTTTACGTCTATGTCATAAGTCGCTTTACCAAGCGATTCAAGTAGCGAGAACCTGATTTTTCCTTTTTCGTTCTTCTTATCCTGTTGACAAAGTGACACGATTGCTTCAACATCCTTGTCAGTGATATCCGTTTTACCGTACACCTTTAGAATATAATCTTTTATCTTTTTATTATCATATTCAGTCAAACCTGTGAGTTTCACTGAAAGGTTGCTTTCACAAATCATACCAATTGCAATGGCTTCTCCATGAAGTAATTTTTTACCCGGCATATCAAGGAAATAACTTTCGATAGCATGACCGATGGTATGTCCGAAGTTCAAAATTTTTCGATATCCTTTTTCCGTGGGGTCAGATTTTACTACTGCTTCCTTAACTTCAATGGAGTGTCGTATATGACGCTCCCAATCCTGATCATCAAAATCATAATTTACGATGTTAGGCCAGTAATCAGCGTCTGCAATCAGGCTATGTTTGATCACTTCTGCAAATCCTGATTTGAGTTCACGTGGATCCAGTGTTTCCAAAAATGCTGCATAAACGAATATTTCATCCGGTTCTTTAAAGAAGCCAATATGATTTTTGTAATGTTCAAAATCGATACCCAATTTTCCGCCAATGCTGGCATCAACCATGGCGAGTAAGGTAGTTGGTATGTTTATAAAAGATATCCCGCGCTTATAGGCTGCAGCACAGAATCCACCCATGTCTCCTATCACACCTCCACCCAGGTTAATTACCAGGGCTTTGCGATCAAATGATGCCTCAGTTAACTGAGACCAGATATCACGACAGGAATCCAGTGTTTTATTTTCCTCGCCGCTATTGGTTTGTATGATCTTATGTTTCGGTAAAGATTCCCTGATGACCGGATAGCAATACTCTTTCGTGTTTTCATCAACGATAACGGCCAAACCAGTATATGCTGTATGATTAGTGAGATATTCAGTAATGGTCTCACCGATATTAACTGCTATTGTAACTACTCCTCTATTCATCGGAAACTTCTTCTTCTGATTCTTCCCGATTCATTATTACTTCTTGTCGGCGGATACTTGCCTGGTGGATCATCTTGAATAATTCATCCATAAACTCCACGTTCAGTCCCAGACTCTTAGCCCAAGCTCCCCTCGATTCAGAGATCTCTTTCCATCTGTTCTTCTGAAATACTGTTACATTGTTGTCTCTTTTGAAGTACCCTATCTGGTCAACCAGCTTCATCCTTTCAGAAAGCACCTCATAGAGTTCCTGGTCAAGATGATCAATCTTCTCCCTCAATTCCTCAAGATGACTGATGAATTCTTTGTTTTCAGAGGTAGGATCTCTGAATTTTATCCTGCTGAGGATATCTGTAAATTGTTTCGGAGTCACCTGTTGTTTTGCATCGCTCCATGCTTTATCAGGATCCGGGTGTACTTCTATCATTAAACCGTCGAAGTCCAGGTCAGCGGCTTTTTGAGAAATATCGAATATCATATTCCTGTCACCTGCAATGTGACTGGGGTCACATAGAAGGGGTATATCAGGGAAGGTCTTCTTAAGATCGATCGGGATCTTCCATTGTGGGGGGTTCCTGAAGCGGGTTTTGTTAAATGTTGAAAAACCCCTGTGAATAGCTCCGATTTTTGTGATTCCAGTCTGGTAAACCCTTTCAACAGCCCCAATCCAGAGAGAAGGATCCGGATTGATTGGATTCTTGATAAGAACAGGGATATCCACTCCTTTTAAAGAATCAGCAATTTCCTGAACAGTAAAGGGATTCACAGTTGATCTGGCCCCAATCCAAAGGATATCGATTTTGTGATATAATGCTTCCTGTACATGTTGTGGGTTCCCAACTTCCACGGCAAACTTGACATTAAGCTCTTGTTTGATGTCTCGTATCCACTTGAGTGCATCAAGACCCATACCTTCAAAATTGTTGGGCCTGGTTCTGGGTTTCCATACACCCGCCCGTATTATTTTCACTCCTGATTTACTCAGTGCTTTAGCAGTTGCATAAAGCTGATCCTCAGTTTCAGCACTACACGGCCCCGCAATGATCATCGGTCTGTCGAAGCCTTCTCCCCAACTATTCAAGCCTTTAATTTCCATCTGCCTTATAATATTAAAATCCTTAAAATTCTTTTTATTTGCGTTCAGTAATTGATTTTTTTGATACAGATTCAGTTGGAGGAAGATATGAATACCAAAACCAAAATATCATTTGATGACACATCCATAGCTTTTGCCCATAAATCCAACCAGGACTTAAAAAAACGTTACAGGCTTTTCGCCCTTATGAACCAAAATTGGCTTGTAAAGATAGGTACATTTTTTATAAAATTTGCTTTACGGATTAAGTTACCGGTAAAAGGTCTGTTAAGACATAATATGTATGATCATTTCTGTGGTGGAGAATCAATCCAGGAGTGTGATATTACAATACAGGAACTGGCAAGTCATAATATAGGTACCATCCTCGATTATGCGGTTGAAGGAGAAAAGAGTGAAAAGGGTTTTGAAATTACGGCTGATGAGATAATTAGAACAGCTGAAAAAGCAAAAGAACATCCGGATATTCCATTTTGTTGCTTTAAGCCAACTGGTGTGGCTTCTATTGATTTACTCGAAAAAGCACATAATCACCAGAATCTAAATAATGAAGAGAAAGAACATTTTGAAGAAATAAATACGAGGTGGGACAGAATATGCAGAGCAGCATATGAGAATGGTGTTAAAATCTTTATTGACAGTGAGGATAGCTTTATTCAGGATCCTATTGATGAGATCTCTTATCAATTGATGGAAGTATATAACAAAGAAAAACCAGTGGTATGGAACACCTACCAGATGTACAGGGTTGGGATGAATGAAAATCTTAAGTTAGCATATAACAGAGCCAGAGAAAAAGGATACTACCTTGGAGCAAAGCTCGTTCGGGGAGCATATATGGAAAAAGAACGTGAGCGAGCAGCAGAACATGGATATGAAGATCCGATTCAGCCCAACAAGGAGGCAACAGATAAAGCATATGACGCAGCGCTGAAATTCTGTATCGATAATAAGGATATCATGTCTGTCTGCAACGGATCACATAATGAAAACAGTAATGCCTATTTGACTGAACTTATGGATAAAGCGGGGATGAATGAGAATGATGAACGAGTATGGTATGCACAACTGTATGGTATGAGCGATCATATTTCATATCCCCTGGCTAAAAGTGGATATAACGTAGTAAAATATGTTCCATATGGACCAGTGGGGGCCGTAATTCCATACTTGATGAGAAGGGCTGAGGAGAATACATCATTAAAAGGTCAGAGTAGCAGGGAATACACACTGTATAAAAGCGAAATTAAAAGACGGAAATCAGGCATATAATTCAGTATGCGATAGGTAAATTGCCCGTGAAAATGACTTGATAATTTTTAACCTGAATAAACCTGTATAAATATGAGGATTAAAGGATTTTTACTATTCATCTTATTTCTATCTGGTTGTCATTTTGATAAATGGATACCTCTTTTTAACGGAAGTGATCTGACAGGGTGGTCGATCAAAGCCACTCCCGGGGATTTAACTAAGGAATTCTGGATGGTAAAGGAAGGGTGTATTGAAGCAAATTCACTGGGAATCCCGGACCATGATTATGTATGGCTGATGACAGAAAAAGAGTATGGCGATTTTGAACTGAAATTCAGGTTTCAGGCTTTCCGAGACAGCCCTGGAAACAGCGGGATCCAGGTACGCAGCAGGTATGCCACTGATGAATACTGGCTTAATGGTCCCCAGATTGATATTCACCCCCCGGGATCCTGGCGGAGCGGAATGATGTGGGATGAAACACGTGGTAATCAGAGATGGATTTTTCCAGACCTTCCGGATGGGGAATGGGTGGATCAAGAAATGGCTTTATCAGAACACGAATTTTATTATTCGGATGATGAGCCTGCATGGAACGAGATGATCGTCCGGGCTGAAGGCGCTCATATTTATGCCGAATTAAATGGGAAGCCAATAACTGATTTTCATGGACAGGGAATATTAGACGATGAGAATCACATAAAGTTAAATGTTGGCTTGTCAGGGTATATTGCGCTTCAGATCCATTCAGGAGATGAACTCAGGATCCGTTATAAAGATATTTTTGTAAGGGAATTGGAGTAGGAAGTTATTATGATTGACGAAACACGATGTACGATTGACGACTTGCGAACTGAAGGTGAATGCTC
>JBHOSY010000114.1:0-15654 GCA_042584165.1 Bacteroidota bacterium
TTTAACTGATGGTCATTGCCCTGGAACATGTCAAGATCCCCATCATTTTCATAATCAAAAACTGTCAGGCCCATACATTTTGAATCAGGATAATAAAATCCAGTTTCCCTGGTAACTTCAGTGAAACTACCATCCGCTTCCTGCCTGTATAACATGGAAGCCTGTCCATTATATTCCGAAGGGTGTGGCATCATATTCGGCATGGTCGGTGAGATATATTCTGGATTAAAAGCCAGGAAATTTCCCACCATCATATCGACATCCTGGTCCAGGTCATAATCCCAATAAGCAACGCCTACGCTCCATTTGGTAAAATTATTAAGTGATTCCGGACCTCTCAAACCTATCTGATCAGCAATATCTGTAAAAGTACCATCCCCATTATTTCTGTAAAATACATTAGGGCCATAGTTTAAAAGGTAAAGATCCACATCACCATCCCCATCATAATCCAGTGGCCCCGCAGCCATACTCCAGTGGCGATCATCAATGCCGGCTGACCCGGCTACTTCAGTAAATGTCCCGTCTCCGTTGTTACGATACAGTTCATTGGGCGTGTTTTCATATATTTTTCCATCAGGATCACTGATCCCTTCCAGGTACGTTCCATTGAGTAAATACAGGTCCATATCTCTATCTCCATCATAATCAAATATGGATATTCCGGATCCGCTGCTTTCAAGGATATTTTCATAGGTGTAATCCCCGAAATTATATTTAAAGCTTATACCCGATTTTCTGGTGATGTCAGTAAATTTTACTGCCTGGGAGAAAGCCAGATGATTCGGTATACAATTGATCGTTAATAAAGATGCAAGAAAAAATCTGATTACTTTCATTATCTTAAAACTCCTTCACTTCCACATTTCAAAACTACATCAAACGAGCAAAACAGGTTCAATTATCATTATTCAAATGTAAAGTTGAATAGACTATTCAATAATTTCAGGTTTCCCGTTTCGAATTTCCATAACAACGGGTAATTCCTGCTTGTTTCCATTTTTATCGAAATTTATGCATCCGGTGATACCATCACAATAAACTATGCGAGACAATTCTTCCTTAATAGCTTCCTTTTCAGGACCAGCGATCGTAATTGCCCTCATAATAAGATTCATGCCATCATAAGCGTATGCTGCAGCAAGACCTGGTTGTTGGCCATACCTGTTATAATATTGTTTTTTAAAGTCGTCACCCTGTTTTTCATACCATCCGACAGGAGATATAAATCTGATTTTTTCACTGTCAGGTCTGTTGGATGTAAATGAAAGATCAGTATATATCATAGTTTTTATACCCTTCTTCCTGGTTGTTTGAATCAGTTCTTCCGAGAAAGTCCTTCCCATGAAAATAATGATTGCTTCAATTTCCGAATCATTGAACTGTTGCAAATCATTTTCGAAATTATCATCTGTATATTGAATAATTGTAGTTTTTATTGAAGGTAATCCTTGTGCTGCAATATATTTATTGAATTCATATGCTGTCTGTTGGTCTTCATAATTTTCCGATTTAATTATCCCAACTCTTCTGAATCCCCTATTTAAAAAGATCTCCTTGTAAAGAACCTGTATCTGTTGTTTGTCACTTGGAACACTCCGGAAATACCATGGGATAAAGGCCTGGGTTAATGTAGCTTCCGTTGCACGTGTTGAAACAAGCGGGATATGTGTTTTTGTTGTAACTTGTTCTGTCAAATGGGCATTTCTGCCATCCAGGGAAGCCATAATCACGGTCACTTCATCTTCATATACCAGGTTTGCAACTTCTTTGGAAGTTCGTCCCCAGGGCCCTTCACAATCCCGGATTATTATGTGGAATGGGTTCCCATTATAACCGTCATTTATGTTAGCTTCTTCAACTGCCATTTCAGCACCTCTTATGGCCATTATCCCCAATTCATCTTCTTTTTCAATGATCAGTCCTATTTTGATTGAGTCTGGTTTATGCAAACCTGATATTTCGTTTTTCAGGGCTGCTGATTGATTGGCGATAAATGATTGATCTAGGTTGAATCTTGAGTGATTTAGTCCGGGTAGAGAGTTTACCAGAGCAATCCAGAGAATTGATACAAGGATATGGTTCATAGCATTTCCTATACAGTCAGTTTATGCTAACATACGTCATTGATAAACGATCTAAAGGGAAAACTCTATCAAACGACTACCTTTGCAGGTTCTGATATCTCTCTTCCGACTGCATTTGCAACCTTTCTGAGGTCAGACATCATTTGTTCAAAATCCTCAGGATTTAGAGATTGGGGTCCATCACATAACGCTTCTTCAGGTTTACAATGCACTTCGACCTGGATGCCATCGGCACCAACTGCGATGGCTGCTTTTGCCAGATGAGGAACCATCCATCTATGACCTGTACCATGGCTTGGATCCACGAATACTGGAAGGTGACTACGCATTTTCAGTATCGGAACAGCGCTGAGATCCAGGGTATTCCTGGTTGCCGTTTCAAAAGTTCTAATTCCACGTTCACATAGTATCACCTGGTCGTTTCCATGTTTTAGTATATATTCAGCAGCCATCAGGTATTCATCCACGGTTGCGCTCATCCCACGTTTAAGCATTACCGGTGTTTTGCATTTCCCAACCTCTTTCAACAATGCGAAATTATGCATGTTTCTTGAGCCAACCTGAAGTATATTGGCATATTCACATACTAATTCAACCTTTCTGGTATCCATTACCTCTGTAATAATAATGAGGCCGGTTTCTTCACGGACCTGTTTCAGTAATTTCAATCCTTCTTCTTCCAATCCCTGGAAATCATAGGGAGAAGTACGAGGTTTAAAAGCACCACCACGAAGTATCTTTGCACCAGCTGATTGAACAGCCTTTGCTGTTGTGAGAAGCTGTTCCCAATTCTCCACTGCACATGGGCCAGCATTCACCACAATTTCAGAACCTCCAATCTTTATCCCATTGATATCCAACACTGATCCCTCAGGCTTTTTCTTTCTATCTGACAAATTAAGAGTAACATTCTCAATCCTATCTGTATCACATTTTAGCGCTTCCATTTTTCAATTTGTTTACTTGTTGCTTACTCTTCCAGTTAGCTTAAATTTTGATACGGGAGATGGTTTAAACACAAAATCTCCATTTACTACTTCTACGAGCCATATTTTGCCAATATCATTCCAACTGGCATCAAAAACAATTTTCCCAGTGACGCCATTATAACCCTGGAAAGTTTTTAAATCCGTGAGCACGTCACGGATAAGTACACGGTTCAATCCTACATTATTGATGGCTTCAACTACCATGCACATCCCATCGTAAGCATGGGCTGCGAACACATCCGGATCCATTCCAAACCTCTCCCTGTATTTTTTATTAAAAGCTTGGAGTTTCGGATCATTCAATGTGGGATTGTAAGGATAGGTTGATACAACTCCATTTGCAAGGTTTCCGGCATGTTCAAGAAATTCGGGTGTAACAACCCTGTCACATGCATATACGGATTGATCCATATCCATATCACGCATTTGTTTAATGATCATTGCGGCTTCTTCACCATTATTCGTCCATAGGACAACAGCTTCAGCCCTTGATTTTTTAATTCTCTCCAACTGCGTTGTAAAATCTGTTTCCCCTTCTCCATAGCGAATGTGTAAATTGAGTGGATATCCCATTCTTGTGGCAGCGTCATTAAATTCCATTATACCAACCCGACCATACCTGTTGTTGACCCGAAATAATGCAACATCTGAATAACCCTTGCTCTTGAATATCTCAATTGCCAATGTATAACCACTTTGACGATCATCTCCAATCACTCTGATTACCCATGGAATTCGGGTTTCAGTAAAAGTGGGATCAGGATCTCCTGTATTTATCCAGGGAATTTCAAGCTTTAAAGCTACCCTGATGGCAACATGACTCACTATATCATTGATCGATCCAATAATTGCCCATACACCCTCATCATCCAGTCTAACAACTTCGTTTGCAGCAGCTCCCCAGAGACCAACATCATTACGGGCAACGATTTCAAATGGGATTCCTTTATAACCACCATTTTCGTTAGCTTCTTCAACAGCAAGTATGGTACCCTGTAACATCTGGTTCCCCATTGGTGCCTGTATTGTCCCTTCCAGGGGACCAAGGAAGCCAATCTTGACAGATTCAAGGTTCGAGGGCGGTTTCTTATCTCTACCTGAGCCACGAAATTCCATGGGCTCCTCAAAAAAGTGAATATAGGGATTCTGGAATCTCCCAAAAGGTAATAATTCCTCTGGAGTATTTCCGTAATTCGTTGAATCAGTCTGACCCACAAGATCTGAATAATAACCTGTTGTCAGGTATCCCAGGAGAATATATGTCAGCAGACGAAGTCTCATATTAAATTTATTATAATGGACAAACAGCAATGGCTTCAATTTCCACTAGCAGGGTTTCCCAGCACAAACGTGCCTGGATGCCTGTGCTTGCAGGAAGTGGATCAAGGCCTAACCATCGGAAGAAGCTTGTCCTGATTTTGTTAAATTCAGTATAATCACGTTCAATATCGCGGAGGTAATTCGTGGTTCTTACTACATCATGCCAGGTCATATCCTCAGCATCAAGCAGTGTGGTAATATTCCGATACGTTCTCCAGGTTTGTGCATTGAAATCTCCGATATGTTCCGGTTTTCCCTGGTCATTCACACTGGCCGTTCCTGAAATTAAAAGAATCTTCTGCCCACCAAGTTCGAGTTTTAAAGCTCGTGAAAATGAAGAAGGCTTCTGATAGTTATATGCTTCATTGAGCACATCAGGAGCATGGACCGCGAACTTCTCAATAGGCGGTCTTTCAATATGTATACTTGGGAAATTGTAATCTTTAATCTGGTTTTCTTCGGATAAAATTCCAAGCTTCACCATTTCTTCGCGTTCACCGTCTGTCAGCTTCGCTAAATCAATCAATAATTGTTCTGTCTCTACCATTTTTTTATCATTTTTCATAATTGTTTTCATTTTCTTGAGGAAAGTGTATTTGCTTCACCAACAATTTCCCCCCTGCTTAATCCTTTTGAAGTTGCCACCCAGAGGACATCATCCTTAAAATCAACTCCAATAATAAAATTGTGTGAAATGGATGAAGTGGCTTTCAGGGTTTTTACAGATTCTCCTTCTGTGATAATTATGTCCCCTGTATGTGCATCGTTATGTCTTTGATACGTTACCCATGTGTTTCCATTAAAACTACTCAATCCATTATCAGTACATAGGAAAACTACCGGGCCATTTGCTTTAACGAAATTGATAAAGTTACTGGCAAGGCCACTGTCATGATCAAAGTATCCGGTCCAGTGGGTCCCATCATACCTGCTTACACCAAAATAAGTTGCTGCCCATAATGTATTGTCCGCATAGGATACTCCTGTCGTAATATCATGAACGATCCCATCATTCGGAAACAGATCAATCTCCATCTCTCCATCCGGATCAGTATAATCCCTGAACTGCCCGGTACTTTTTGTTAATTCAATTACTCCTCCACCCCATGCGGCAACAAATATCTTTCCTCCACCGGCGGCAACTCCATAGGTCCATGGTTCATGCATTGGAGCATTCTGTTCAGTATAAATACCCCATTGTTTTGTATATGTATCATATACTGATGCACCACCTCCAGTTGCAGCCCAGATATCCTTGCCATCACATATCACCGAATAAATAACATCATTGGCCAATCCGCTGTTGAACTGTGTGAAAGTATCAAATTTACCAGCAGAGAACCTGGTTAATCCAGCCAGGGTACCTATCCAAACATCTCCAGTCAAGGAACTTATATCGATGGAAAGAACACCCTTATGAGCCAATCCATCTTCCGTCGTATATGTTTTCCATATTCCATTTTCGTATAATCCGAGGCCATTGTTCGTTCCGGCCCATATACGATCTTCATCGATGCGAACACAGAATATCTTGTCACTTGGTAAGCCATCTTTTGTTGTGAAATTCTTCCAGTTACCATATACCGGCATGGATTTATCCTCATCTTTTTGTATATCGGTTGAATTTTCAATTTTCAATCCTGATTCCAGTTCAGGACTATTATTCAAGGTTGTTTCTATTGCAGGTTTAACAATCCAGCTTGTTCCAGGAAAAATTACTGCAATTAATACCAGGAATAATACACCATATTTAGATGTCTTTACAGCATTCATAGTTCACTCTTTAATATTATAACATCCCTGTAATTACGTTCAGGACCAAGACTTCTCAGATATTCAATCAGGTCATTAAGTTGGTCTTTGGTCATATCATTAACTACTCCATGTTCATCTTGTCCAGCAAATACAGTCCATATTTCTTCAAGAGAGGCCGCACTGCCATCATGGAGATAGGGCGCTGATTCGTAGATGTTGTTCAGATTAGGTGCGTCCAACAATAGGAAATCATCAGTTTCTTTGATTGTACCAACATTAGACATCTGTTTGTCTGTGAAATTTGGAGGCGGATGGCATGTGATACATCGGTTATCAACAGGGATCTCATTCTCGTAATTATCATGGGTCCGTTCAAATATTCCCTTCCCACGTTGCTGGGCGGGACTTAACTTGTTATCTGGCAATTGATAAAGATTAGGTGGATGGGTCAGTTCACGTTTGATATATGCAACCAGTGCATCCAGATCTTCAGGTGGGAATACCTCTGTGCGTGTTACAAAGGTTGAGAATCGCATACCACATTGCATATACACACTCACATTTTTACCATTCCATTTGAAAGGTGATGTGCCTGCAAGGTCACGTAAGGTCTGAACATTAGCCAGGTTCCTACCAGAACCTACCAGATCATAGGTTAAACCGTCTTCATGTCCATCAGGGTGACAGGTATAGCAACTGTACTGGTTATGGAAAGTACGGCTGGAATTACTGAAAAGTCTGGCTCCATGTCTTACTACAGTAACTTTTTTAGGTCCACCCAGATCAATTTGACCAACACTTTCGTAAGTCTTCGTGTCAAAAACAGAAATCTGGTCAGCATACCTTTCAGCAACATATAGCTTATCTCCTCCGGGTGAGAGTGCCATTCCTTTTGGATTCGGACCAGTTGGGATGCGTTTTTCAACATATGTATAACTTAAGCCCAGGTGATTGGCATAATTGGCCAGATCTTTATCATTGGCTTTAGCTAATAGTTCCCTGATAACATCAACATTTATAACTGATATATGATCAAATCCCGAGTGACTGATGAAAGCATGCTTGCCATCCTTTGAAAAAATAACATCAAATGGATCAGCAAAAAACCTGTTAGGCTCATCGAGGAGAAATTGAGCCACTCTACCACCCTCCTTGTGTTCAATTACACCAATACCGTGGTTCATCATCCAGCCCTGTTCAACCTGGGTGGAAGGTACGAGGTTTTTTGGTCGTACCAGTGTTACAAATGCAAGGTCTCCGGATGGCGTAAAAGTTACATTTTCCATGATATGCGCAGAAGTGATATACTTTCTGTCAACTACTCTTTTAGAATTTGCATCAACTACTGTCAATTCGGTTTTTGGAGGTGTTCTAAATGGCACTGGAATAGTTCTCCTGCTTGATATATACACTGTTTGTTCATCAGGAGCTATGTCTACGGCCATCGGTTTGTTGCCTGCTAACAAACGCCTGATCTCTTGTCTGGAATCCAGGTCTATTATAGATAAATCAGAAGTGTACGTATTTGCAACATATAGATATTTCCCTTCAGCATCTAAATCAAAACCTGCAGGACCTCCCCCTACCATGATGGTATCGATAACCTCATATTGTATCAGATCTATTATATAAATATTGTTTGACCACTGGTTACTGACGTATGCTAATTCTTCATCTCTACTAAGTATGACACTATGGGGTTTGTTGCCAACAGGAATTTTAGTAATCACTTTCCCACTATTAACATCAGCTACAATCAGGGCATTTCCATCCTGTGCTGTGATATATAATTTATTCCCATTGGATGAAACGGCTATGTTGAGGGGTGATAAATAACTGTCATTCAGTAAATCTGCTAAAAATCCTTCGCGTTGTGGTGTCACATGACAGGAAATACAATTTAATGGATGAGGTTGTCCGGCATTGATATAACTGACATGATTGACCGACCAGATTTGCCCCTGGTAAAAGAGATAAGTCATTATCGCCAGGGGTAATCCTATGAAAAGTATCGATCGTATATATCTATTCATGACGATTTAAAATCTACTTAATGCCCAAATTCATACCGTACTTCCTGTTCTTCAAGTAATAATGAAACAGGTTTTTTATCAATAGCCAATGGCACTATATTTTCGGGAGCATACTCCCTGTCCTCATGGCATCCTACACATCCCCGGCGTTCATTGGGGCGTACCCATGTCCATGCGGATGGGCCCCTGATAAGTTCACCGTTCTCATTTAATGTTTGAAATCTGACGGGTGTATCCGGGGGAAGTTCGAGATAAAATGAGCCATCCTCTTCTACCTGAATATCTACAATCTTGCCACCCAGACCGATCACTTCAACAATTCTGGTCTTATTGTCTGTGGATCCTCTCACATTTGTTGGTTCCTGAGAGAAATCTGTATTTAAACACACATAATAACCACGCTTGATTTTCTTGTCTACTCTTGTTGGTAACTTTCTTGGGAGTAGTCTCTCAACAGCCATTACAGGCTCAATACAGTGGAATCCGGCATCTGATACTAATTTTTCACCCAGGTTATTTGTTGTCAGGTCATACTCATATAAACCAAAAATATCTTTTGCTGATTCCTGATAAGAAACCATAAGTGCTCCCGATTGCAATGGGTATACTGAATGGAAATTGCCCTTATAACCTTTGGAATGCTCGATTCGGGAATGTAAAGGTCGGTTATGAGAGATGGAAATAAGAGAACCGTTTCCAGGATTTATATCGGTAGATTCAATAAATACAAACCTCCCTGCTGGAGTTTCCCATCCCCGACTCATGAAACTTGCCTTTTCTTCACTCTTATAGTACATTTCAGCTTTGGTCCCATCAGGTCTCATCACCAGCATAATCTGATCGCCTTTATTGGGATAATTTTGTTGGCTTACCACGAGTACACGACCATCCTTGTGAACTGATGGGGCGAAATCATTATGCGGATGGAAGGTCAGTCTGTTTTCGCAGCATCCATCTGCATTAACAGCATATATTGCATTAATGACATTGCCGATAGAGTCTTTCTCCTGAACAGAATATAGAATTCTTCCATCTGGTAAATAAACTGGATCGGTACAGTTTTCATTTCTGGAAATGATACTTCTGTAGCTCTTCTCGTATAAATCCATCTCCCAGATCTGCCAGGGATCATTTTCAATCAGACAGGCGGTAAACAACAATTTATTCCCATCATAGCTTACTTCCGGGGACCGGGCAGAATAGAAATCACTCGTCAGAACATCAACCTCATTTGCCGGATCATCAATATCAACAGCAACAATTCTGGCCTTAATTGAATATCGCCACACATCCGGATCGTCAAATAATATACTCCCATCTTCACTTGATACCTGAGTAAAAATGAGCAAGTCGTCAATTTGCTCATATCTGGCAGCTGTCATAAGAATACCGCCTAATCCGATGATCAAAACCACACCAAACAATATGATCGTCTTCCTTCGCATTCAACTTCTGTTTTAGGGTTCCGTGATGGTTATTTGCTGCCCTGCATCTATGTTTTCTAATATTTGTGTTTTTCCTGATGGCCAGGTTACTTCGATTTTCTCAACTACTTTCTTTTTCCCTAATCCAAAATGTAACCTCGGATCATTCTGGGATAGATACCCACTTGCGCTCTTTTTCTGGGTAGTCTGTACTTTGTTTCCTGCTGTCAATTTCACCCTGGCACCGACACCATCCCGGTTACTCGTTGTCCCAATTAGCAGGATCTGTAACCAGTTGCTTTCATTTCCCTTATTGTTCCTTAAAAGGATCCCTTTGTCATTCAGGTTGACAATATATGCGTCGAGATCTCCATCATTGTCGTAGTCACCGAAACAGGCGCCTCTCCCCACATGCTCCTCCTGAAAATATGTCCCTCGATTAATTGATACATCTTCGAATTTTCCATTACCAAGATTTTCAAATATCTGGTCTTCCTGACCATACAAATGTTTTAGTTCTCCATTTACCTTGAAAATATCCACATCTTCATCATTGTCGTAATCGATAAATGTTGATGCCCATCCCACAAATTGACCACTGGCAATAGCAATACCGGCATTATATGACATCTCAGTGAAAAGACCATTTCCCTGATTCCTGTATAGAGAGCTGTATGCATCGTCTGAAACAAAAAGGTCAAGCAGTCCATCACCATCAAAATCAGCAAAGTCAACTGCCATACTGATAGTGGCTTCTCCAACCTGATTGAATGCAACACCAGCCATTACACCATTGTCTTTAAAAGCCTGACCGGATTCATTATGCCATAGGTAGTTGATCATATGATCATTGGCTACATAGATATCCATGAAACCATCACCATCATAATCTGCGGAACCTACACCCATTGCCCGACCATCAGGTCTGTAAACACCCATTTTTTCAGTAACATTCTCAAATGTGCCATCTCCATTGTTATGGTACAGCACATCGGGTTCTCCATCGTATGCCATTGGTCCAGGGAATCCGTCAGGAGCATAATAATGATCGTACTCAGCGTCAAAATGAATATAGTTGCCAACATATAGATCTAAAAAACCATCATTATCATAATCAAACCATACTGATCCTACACTGCATTCGTCTCCACCAACTCCAGCATTTTCCGTTGCATTTGCGAATGTTCCTTTTCCATTGTTGTGGAATAAAATGTTTGGTCCATGATTACTGATGTATATATCCGGATAGCCGTCATTGTCATAATCCCCGATTGTCATACCCATCCCGTAGCTTCGATCACCTACTTTGGCTTTACTGGTAACATTCTCATATGTACCATCGCCCAGATTTCTATAAAGTTGGTTTTCATAATTTTCGCCTGTATTTTCTCCGTCACTGAAATTCTCCAGATAAGAGCCATTACTCATATAAAGATCGAGATGTCCATCCTGATCATAGTCAAAGAAAACAGCGCCACCGCCAACTGATTCCACCAGGTTACTTAGTTGATCATCGCCAATAGAATGCACAAAGTCGACGCCTGATCCAGAAGTGATATCCTGGAAATAATCATTATTTGAAGCAGGTAGATTGACTGGAGCTTTTCCAGCTTGGTCACGGGATGATTTATTCTCATCAGTCTGACATCCGGAGAGGCCAATTGCGGATAGGAATAGCACAACAATAATTTTAAATCCTGTATTAAAAATTACCTTCTTCATTATATTAAAGAGTTAATTTTTTCGCAAAAATTGATTAATAGTTCACAATTTGGAATTGCTATATAGCAAATGTTGATTTATTTAGGACGCAATCAAAAGAACTGGATTCATCAATACTACATCAACTACTTGGAAAGCACTACAACAAAATTTCATCATAGGTTTTATAACACATTGATATACAGGATAATAATAGAAAATATGATTTATATCACTTTTTTACATTTTCCACAAAAAACTTTCTCATTTGGATATTAAATCAATCAGAATTCAATTACCCGGAATTTAAAATTTCTTAGGTTATGCAACCCCTCCGGGGTTGTTTTGTTTCTACTGAAAAGGACTTATGGAATGCTTGCCCTCCGGGTAAAATTGGTTGGGGAATATTCACTTGGTACTAAATAAATGCTTTCCGATATAATATATTGGAATAATAGAAAGCCTGGAGGGCTTTCATTCAAATAGGAATTCAGGGTTATAATTTATCACGACTCCGGAGGGGTTGCAAATAGAATACTATTAAATAAGATCATTCATTCAAAGAAAGGGCTTGCCGGAATTTTTTCGTATTGACGGGTCTCGTATTATACGTGTCTCTGTATTTCTTATGCTCGGGATCTGAAGGATATGTTTCGTTGGTCCCATATGGATATCGCGACATTCCATGGAAGGGGAGAGGATCGACAGTTTGACCAAGAGCAGTATTAAGATCGCCATCTTTTACCCAGCCAACGCAATTGATGAGAAAATCACGTTTCCACCCTTCCAGAAGGACAGGCAGATCTGAAGCCTTGAACTCGATGGTTGTTTCATCTCCGGCATTTGCGATGATGTACATATCATCAGCCTCCTGGAGTAGATTATTGACATCTCCATATCTTGTATAATCCCCTGTGAGGTCGCGCCATTTTTGCCCGGTGGTTACATCATAATAATCGAACCAGTGTGGTCCATAGGGACCTCCTTTTCTGAACATGCTTGAAAAACCACGAAAATGATGGTCAGCGGATTCCGGTTTGAGCCTGGTCGATTGAACAGGAGTACCTGAATCACATGATGAATAAAAGATATGGTCCCAGTAAATCTGCATATTTGTTCGTATCCTGATCCTTGGATCATCCGGCCTAATTTTTCCTGAAAGATCTACAATAACTGTTTTATCCTTACCCATTGGGAATCCAAGTTGAGGTATGATGGTTTCCCACACTCCATGTTCATTTATTGTTTCAATATAGGGTGGTACTGATTTCATTTCCCTGTCTTGAGAAATCGCTGCATTAATGCTGGCATCTGTAGGATATATCCAACCCTGAAGGAAGAGATATATACTATCCGTTTGAGCTAATTTGCCCAGGTCAATTACCAGGTCTTTCATTTCTGTAACACCCTGGAATTTATCCAACTTGAAGTTTGATATATACCTGTCATCCTTCCCGGATATCAGAGGTACAAGATCATTCCCTTTTTCATCGGTTACTGATTCCGGTATGTGTTTCTGATCTACAGCGTAAATTCTGTAGCCGGGGAATGGGGGAGGAGAAAATTGTTCATCGACAAATATCTCTGTTGACTCCGGATGATCAACCGCAACAAGTTCCACTTTATCAAAATAGATGGTTTCCCACAATTCCTCTGTTATTTGAAGAGAATATTTGCCTTCTTTCGGTTTTAACAGTTCTCCCGGGATCTTGATATAATCATCTGATGCGTCAGCGAAAGCGTAAGTCGCAGTTCCTCCCATGATTCCCATAGGCATACCAAGGGCACTTCGCCACATCACATCTTTTACAAATACATATTTTTCTCCATTCCAGGTATACAGGAATGGACATGAACCTTTCAGTACCTGTTCTTCAATAAGATCCTGGTCACTTTTCGGATCGAAAAGGTTCTGGGGAACCCCATTGGTCCAGAGAATCCTGATCACATCTGCTTTGGTTCGATGACCAAGTCCAAAATGAACAACCGGTTCGGTGACTACTTTCATCTGGTAAAGATCCGCTGCACGAATTTCCAGCTTGGCTCCAATGCCGAAATGATTATTCTTACCGCTACCAGTACGCATACCCACTAACTGGATCTTTAAATACCGGTTGGCATTCCCACCGTCATTACGTAACAGTCGCACATTCCCATCCAGATCTGAAATGAACATGTCCATATCCCCATCTTCATTGTAGTCACTTATGGCTACCTTCCGTCCGAAAACCAGATCATCAGGCAAAATCCCTAACATTTCCGTGAAAATACCGGATTTTTCGTTGTGAAAAAGTTTAACTCCTTTGTCACCAGGAGTTGAAGATTCACCAATGACTACCAGATCCTGGAAACCATCATTATCAAAATCAAGAAATGTAGCATCATATCCAGCTACAGTTTCCAGGGCCTTATACAGATCCACACAGCGATTTTCCTTCTGGAAAGTACCATTGCCCTGATTTCTGTAAAGCTCATGTTTCCCTCCCTCAATAGCAGTAAGGAATATATCGAGATAACCATCGTTATCGTAATCTGCCACTGTGACTGCACCTGAATTGGTGCTTTCACCCAACCCACTTTCTGATGCTATGTTTTTGAACATGCTTTCACGCTGATTGCTGAATAATGCATTTGGACCAACTTCTTTAACTACGAACAGGTCGATATCCCCGTCTTCATCAAAATCCCCAAATGCTACATCACTACTTTTCGCATTCGTTCCAGTAATCCCTGTAATATCTGATTTTTCTTCAAACGTACCATTCCCATTATTCCTGAAAAGGAGGTCATTGTTGGATCTGGCGAGGAATAGGTCAAGGTCGCCTTCATGGTCGATATCAAAAAAAAGTGGCTGATAAACAGCATTTGAGTTTTCTATCTTTGATTTATTGGTGAGATCCCTGAATGTTCCATTCCCATTGTTATGATAAAGAATATCACCCTCAACCCTGGATATATACAGATCGACATGTCCGTCGTTGTCATAATCAGCAAAAATCGATGTGGTTTCTTTTCCGTCATGCCGGATACCGGCGTTTCGGGTCACGTCTTCAAATCTTCCCATATCATACCTGAATAGCATGGGATCCGATTCTTCAGTAAAATTCCCTACATAAAGATCCTGGTCACCATCACCGTCATAATCTCCTACAGTAACGTGTGTGGAGAATTCGGAATTATTATTCTCTTTGTTATCTGCATTCTGGAGAATTCCCAGTCCTGCTGTTTCTGTGACATCTGTATATTTGATCGCGTCGAGGAGGGATTCACCTTCCGGGATAAAAGTGGAGATAGGCTGTCCAACTGTAATTACCGGGAAGCCAATCAGGGGACCACCCTGGCCTTTTAACTCGATGATCCCGGACTGGTAAAGTGATGTCAGCTTCAGAAAATTATGAAAGATCTTCATGGAGGTCAGGGCTTCTTCTGTCTGACCTTCCTGGCTTAATTTCACGGTTTGATTATAAAATGCCAACGCATCGTCACGGAACTCCGGGAAGATCTGTTTTATTGCTTCCAGGTGCCAGAGCGCATCAGCTGTATTGTCAGTCTTAAGGAGGACTTCAGTTAACAGGAGCCGGGTAACCAGGTTCACCGGGCGTGAATCAACGATTTTATGCAGGTAGGTTTCCCTTTTTGCAAGAGATTCAGCATCTTCCATTTTAGTATACTGTTCAGAAAGTGCGTACAGGGTTTTAGCATGATCGGGAGCAAATGACAGTATTTCATTCAGGGTATTTAAAGATTCCTCATTTTTCCCGTTGAGTTCATAAGCCTTAGCCAACATTAATCTGATATCCGGATCCTGTGGTGATTTATCGGCAGCTGTCAACAGTTGTTTTTCTGCCTGAGGGTACTTACCCATTCTTAGGTAAACCAGGCCGAGGTTTGCATAGCCGGAAGCTTCATCAGGGGCATATTTTATGACTGTTTTGAATTCTTTCTCCGCATCTTCCAACCTGTTTTCTTCTATGAATGCCATTCCAAGATTTCTGCTGGTAATGATGTCCTGGTCCTTCTGTTCCTGGCTGACCTGGTTACGTTGACAGCCAGCGAAAAGTGTGATAGAAGTGATGATTGAAAATAAGAATATACGCACGCTCAAAATTATAGATTACCTCTGCGAATTTAATATAATGTGATTTATATATGGGAGAAAGAGTGTTAAATATCGAATTAGAAGTTATTAGTTGTTTGTCGTTAGTTATGGTTCAAGTTGCGGGTTTTGGTGTAAAGGAAGAAGCGGAAAATGTTGAATGCGGAATCGGAACCCCAATCGTCATCGTTTGCACCTTAAATCCGCATGTCTGCGTTAAAAAAAGCTGTAAATCTTTATGAGTTAAAG
>JBHOSY010000115.1:0-15623 GCA_042584165.1 Bacteroidota bacterium
CTATAGTTGATTTCCTTTAGCGTTGCTTCACCAATATCTTCGTGGTTAAATGGACGGATAACCAATTTATCCTCTTCCATTTTCACACCAAATGTCCCAAAAACAATTGCTTCAATACCTGCACCCGCTGCAATCTCTAACGGCATTGAAGAGCGATCTTGTTCTGGCCTGTCTGTATAAGGATTTTGAGGGAGATATGGAAAATAGTCCATATATCTAATGTGCCGTTTTAATAAATCCCAACCTTTCCCGGCAAATCCTTTTTGATATAGATAACGTGAAATACGACCTGGCATACCAGCATACTGACCTCCACCTCCCCAGTCAGCGTCAATTAGATCCCAGTGTATGGAATCTCTTCTTGCAATGGAGTAAAGTCCATACTTTCCAAGAAATTCACCCTCCTGTAAATGTCCTACCAATCGGATCGTTTGATTTTCCGGCAATTGCTCAGATGCAAGAAGGTCAAAAAGGTGATAGGTCCAGATTGTTCCTTTTGTTCCATCAGGATATAAATTGTCAAACCATCCGAGCTCATCGTTCCAGAGATATTTATTCACCAAATGTTTTAACTTTTCCGCATTCTCAAAATAGTTTTCAGATAATTTAATATCTCCTATTTTTTCGGCCCATTCTGCCATTTTGTATAGCAAATTTATTGTAAGAATGTTCGTGATTGGCACGGCATGGTTATATCCATCAGTTCGTATTTCAATAATTTTCTCCGTATTGTAACCCACATCAATCAATCCCAGGTCATTGGTATAGTTGGTTTGCAGTTCTGTCACCCAACGTTGCATCCATTGCCATACTGTAGCCTGTGCTGCTACTTCATTAAAGAGCGAATATTCATTGGTATGTCTCAGATAGGCTTCAATCATTATTTGAAGAGCGAAGGGTTCCTGAATATAGAGGTTGTCCCAATAGGCACCATTCCACCCCACATAGGTCCTTTTCATCTTTACATGTTCAAAATCCGTTAGGATGGTGCTTTTTAAGCTTTCAGGTTCAAGCATGGCGAGCACGTCAGAGGAATAGGAGTTATCCCAACTAATAGTGTATGGCCAAGTCCCTACTGCCCAAAAGACATCTGTTATAAAATTTGGATTTTCATAGCGGCTCATCAATACAGAAAGCATGCAGCGATAATAGTACTTCTCCATTTGCTTATTAGTACTGCTGAATTTGGGCAGTTGCTGGTAGGCCCAGGCCAATTTTTCTCGTGCTGTATTCTCCGCATCTTCCATCCGTTCCTTAATATCATGTTGAATGAGTTCAGGAGCTTTATTTTGAGGTTGATAGAATTTGACTGCAAACCAATAGGTTTTGGTTTTTCCAGGGGCAATACTTATTTCAAAGCCTTTTTGAGAAAGGCTCTCGATGTTTGAAGAAATCCTTGCATGGGCTACTTCACTGCCAATTGTAAATGCATCAATTGGTTTTGCTTTGATTGATCCTTCTTTAAAATGGCAAACGATATTATCGGCAACCTGATTCGGAATGATGGTGACATCCAGGTTTTTAGAATTTCTGTTTGAAAGAGTAAGCTTTACAAAGACTTCATCGTCTTTATATGAAACACTTGTCCAGCTTTCTGCCGAAAAGCTTACCCACTTTTTATCATACTCTTTATGAAAAGTACCCTTCCGATGGTATAAATTGGGTCTCCAGCTTTCGTCTTGTGTCACCATAACTGAAGGTGAATTATGGCGGAAGTTGGAGCCGAGTGGATCAAAGCTTTTTCTATCGTCAATCCATGACTTCCATTTCACCGGAACATCATCTTCGATTAGTTTTCCTGTTCCTTTATCATAAAAATTCAGATTGAAATTGTACATCTCAGCCTGTATGGGGAGAAACTGCACATTCGTAAACTGGGTAACACTGTATTGACGTGGACTTACAAAACCACGATAGTTGACCAATAAAGTCTGATTGTCGTAAAAGTTCATATTTTCCCGATCCATTGTGTAATACTCCGGGTCGGCTGGTGTAAAATTCTTCTGTGCAAGAATACTTAGGACTGGTATAATAAATATAAGTAGTGTAAATAATTCTTTTTTCATTTTTAATTTTCAAAGTTTTATTGCCAATCTATTCTTCCCCATTATGTATTAAATTAAGATGATTCTTATCCTGACTTCAATATTTTGTGTTATTAAGCTTGCACATAACGGTCTGGCAGTAAAAACAGTACCGGATTTATTAATCGAAATTTAATGTGAAAACTGGAAGAATAAAACTCGCTGGAACTATATGTGGAGTACTTACGAAGGTATTTTTTTTATTGCCTTGTTATGCCCAGTTGCCCTATCTGAGGATTAAATTAAAAAAATACTCCTTGACTTCTGATTTTGATGTATTTATTTTGTAATAACAATCAATTAACTTCATTTCGGATAATGACTACCAAATAGACGAAATACTGAGGTAGGGATAATGAAAAAGAAAATTTTAATTGGAATAATTGCCGTATTGGGGATAGCGTTGACGATCTTCAATCCTGTAGTAATCGGAGTACTCGCAATAGCAACTTGGATATATTTGTTATTGATAGTTCGGAAAAGGGAAACCGGTATATTCCATGACCAAATGGAACCAAGATTAGCCGAAAGGCGCTTGAAAAGGTTGAAAGCATTCATGATATTAGCTGGAATATCGTGTCTTGTTTCTATTGCCGGTATCATTGTGCACAACGTTCGATCCGGTTTATCCGAGATTGAAGAGCCTATCTCTTTCTACATTGGGATTGTGGCTCTGTATTTATTTATCCTAGCAACTGCAGGTGGACTGATTATATTTCTCAAAGGACGACAAAAAGCAATATAAATGGAATACAGAGTTATGTAAAATTTGATGATGTGATTCAAAATAGACTGAACAATCAAATTGATGCACTAATAAAAAAAGAGATATATTCAATGTAGTTTGTGACAATCATTGTTTCGCAAGTATTAATATGGGTTAGGCCGAAAATTGATTGTTGGAAGGTTTAAAAAGCCACATAACCCGCGGTTCAATCTGACTGAAAACACGTTTTCGGTCATTGTATTATCAACATTTATAGGTGGCAGCTTAACCGCAATCCGATAATGCATGAAATTTATACTGTTGTTTCATTAATAGTAATTGGGCATAACGGTCTGGCAATAAAATAAGTACCGGATTTATTACTTGAAATTATCAATGTGAAACGGAAATTAAAAGTGGTCCGAATACTATTTATGGAGCAGTTCAGAAGGTATTTTTTTTATTGCTTTGTTAGCTGCCGTTTATCAATAATCCACTTTTATTAAAAATAGATTAAAATAAGGATTGGTTTTTAGTATTAATCTTTATGTTAATTATTCTCTTTCAGGCAATAGCGGTAGACAAATAGCGTCTTCACCTTCTTCAAATGTCCAGTCACATCCATTTCTTTTTTCTTTGTCCCACTCAGCGCATTCCTTTCTCATCACATCCGTTTTACATACATAATTAACATAACTATCATAGCAACCATAACATACTCCCGTTTCTCTCTCCTCACAACAAGATAGGGTGAGAAATAAAACAGCGAAAATCATTAATTTCAGTTCTTTCATAGTTTTTCAAATTAATGGCAGCTAACGACTAAGTGTTCTATACAAAGTATCCTGAAAATAGGCAATAAGAATCTAAAGGGAAAGAGTGAAAGAAGAATTGATTAAAAAGTAGAAGAGTTACCGGATATTTTGTATAGAAACAAGTTGGACGATGCCGCCGTGGCTATGGGCATTCTTATTTCGGGATTAGTAGCCATCAGTTTTTTTGGGTACATAAATAGAAGAAAGTTTTAATGTTCATATGTCAATGGCCGTATTTTAATTTTCTACTCAATTGGTTTTGATATAGTAATCCCATAAACACAACTGTTCCAATACAGATCAAAGCGAGTTTCAAAGAACCAAGAGCCTTTTTGAGCAAAGGCCTACGCTACAATTTATACAGGTGTATAAACCTTGGGCAAAAGGTACGATACCGCTTCCATATTCCCTTTTCGACAAACAGGACACTGGTTTAGGTTTGTACCAGTTATGATTTGCGGAATTTCAGTTTCTTTCAAGCCATTAAAAATGGCTGTAACTGAAACGACTTCCAGTAACTGGAATAAAAGGATTCTTTTTGTTTTTGCATTGACCGAGGCAAATAATCCATAGTATCGAATTTTGTAAAATCCATTCGGTAATATGTGCTGCATAAAGCGTCGGATAAATTCTTCCGCATCCAGGGCCATAATCTTGTTAACGTCTCCAACCTTATAATCTTTCCATCGAAATCGGATACTATGATTTGCAATAGAAAGGATACGATCATTAGATATAGCTACCCGATGGGTGTACCTTCCCAGATATTCCACCACTCCGGCTGGTCCTCTGAAAGCCTTTTTACAATAGACATTCCAGTTCTTTTTATATAAATCCGTTTTCAGGTCTTTAAAGCAATGGCTGTCGTTAGGGATATATATTTCTTTGTTGTTGATATTGTCCTCCAACATCCGGCAAAGAATACCTCTAAACATTCTGCTCAATGCCTTTATAGGAAGGAAAAACTTTCTTGATGCCGGAACCCATTCTATTCCATCGAGTGATATTCCACCTGCTGGAACTATCATATGGATATGAGGGTGATAGGTCAAGGCTTGCCCCCAAGTATGCAGAATAGCTACACAACCTGTTTCCACCCCAAGAAATGTCGGATTGGCAGCAGCATTACTAAGCGTTCGATATGCAGCTTTGAAAAGAAGGCCATAACAAACACCCTGGTTAATGTAGAAAAGCTTGTGGAGAGCTTGTGGGATGGTAAATACCAGGTGATAGTAGTTTGTGGGAGGCAAGGAAGTCTTCAATTTATCAACCCATTGCATTTGTTTTATGTACTGACATTTCGGACAATGACGATTCCGACATGAATTGTAAACTGTCTTGGTATGTCCACATTGATCACATTTGTAAGTGTGTCCTCCCAATCGGTCAGTACGGCAGTTTGTTATTGCACGGAAGGCTTTTTGTTGTTGAGGGCATAGACTAAAATATTGTTTCTGGCCATATTGGTTGAATATATCAGCTAATTCGATAGGATGCCTCTTGTTGATTTTGGTATCCATCTTGTTAAGCTTTAAGATTATCGAAAGGGCTACTAACGGTTTGTGGGTCGATTTTGGCTACCTGTAAATAAACCATGGTAGTTTTGATGGAATTGTGACCTAACAACCTCTGTATGATTTTGATATTGGTTCCTTGTTCCAGCAGATGAGTGGCAAATGAATGGCGAAGAGAATGAATTGTTGCCTTTTTATTGATACCAGCCTTTTTAAGAGATTTTTTTAAAATGCATGATATAGAAGTGGATGAAATTGGAGTTCCAGGGGGATAACCTTCAAATAATATATCAGATGGTTTGTAGGCGAAATAATATTGTCTCAATAGGTTCAGTGTATTACTGGCAAGAAGTGTTTCCCTGTCTTTTTTGCCCTTTCCGTTTTTAATGCGAACAACCATTCGTGCTGAATCAATATCGGATACTTTCAGGTTTACAAGTTCCTGACGTCGTAAACCCGCAGAATAGGCCATTGCCAGGATGGTTTTATGCTTTAGATTACGGGTTTGAGTAATTACTGATGATACCTCCTGAGGGGATAAGATTACTGGTAGCTTCTTTTCTTTATGCGGTCGCTTGATCCTTAATTCATCCCATTGTCTTTCCAGTACATCCTGATACAGGATTTTTAATGCGCTGATGATCTGGTTTACCAGGGATACAGAACATCCCTGGTTTTGGATTTTGAATTGAAGATACTCTTTGATTAGGTCACTGGTGATTTGGTCAGGTGGAGTGTTAAAGTATTGAGCCAAATGGCTGACTTCTGACACGTAAGTTGTAATTGTCCGTGGACTGTAATTTCTGATCCGCATCTCACGGATCATCCTTTCTCTGAGATTACTTTTTTTTCATAATTGACATTGGGTTAGTAATGTATCTTGATAACAAAAAATGAGGCAAAAAAATTACCGCCGTTAGGCGGTTTCGTTCAACGTATGTATAAACGCAATGCGTTTATATACTTAATATGCTTATTTATTCTTTATCAAGATAAACATAAATGCCAAATGAATCAATCAGGCTCATGACAGGTACCTGATGTGAGAATACCATTCCTGATTCAGTGCTGGAAGGTTATAAGGTTATATACTGGTAGTTATTGAAAGAAACTGTACTCTAAAGTGACTCTGAGATTAAAATATTATGCCATATGATGTTGATAATCAAGAATATATGACTTTGTGAGAGAATCTGAAGGATTACTTTGTGTTACAATTCAATCCTTCAGTAAATCTTCATGGCAATCTGTACACGCTACAAAATGAATATTATTCGGACTGTTGGCATAGAAATGTGTTGTATTCATCTTAGTTACATCCAGCCCACAGTTTGAGATGGCCGGATGACAGGAAATGCATGAATTCTTTGGGTTATTAGAATGCGGCTCGTGGCATGAACTGCAACTGAGTCCTTCATGAACGCCCGTTGGTGTACGATCATCGCTTGTCCCTGCAAAATGGAAAGCGCCCGGAGCATGACACTGAACACATAAAGCCTGTACAGGATCATCGGATACTTTTATTTGTTGATCACCATGATACATCTCAGGAACAGGCAGGTGATCCCCCCTGAGGTGGAATTTCTCTGCCCTGACATACAATCCGTATGATGGATTCCGGTCTGGTGCCTGAATGCCTGACTTATAAGGACTATTTTCAGTATGGATCTTGTGACAGGTCTGACAGGGAATTACTGGATGCAATTCCTTATCAGGATCAAGAAGGCTCCATGGTCCTATAGTTGAAATAGGTGTAACAAGATCATAAATGTTTCCTTCAAAGAACATCCCGTGGCAACGCAGACAATCCCAGTATAATCTTTCCTCTGAATTATGGACCTGATTTAGAAAGATATTTCTATAGTTTGTCCCATGACCTCCTGTTTTCCATTTCCCGTATTCATCCTGATGACATCCGGCACATCGTTGCTCTACCTCAAGTACCTGGGCCTCAGTCATCCTGATTTCATCGTTCTGTTTTTCTTCAGAAATATGTGTAAAAACCATATTTGTCTTTTCCTTCAAACTGTGCAATCCATTACTGAGCGCTGTCCCATGACAATCGAAACACTTCACCTCTCTATGCGCCGAATGCTGCCATGTACTGACAGAGGGAGTGATTTCATGACAGCTTGCACAGGTTTTTACCGGATCGGCACTATTCCAGTAACCATAGAATCCGGCAGAGGATATCAGGATTATTGCCATGGGTACGATCAAGTATAATAAAAACCTCTTCATAACGATAAAAATTAAGATCTCATGCCGGTACCTTTCCACATATCCACTATATGATCGCCTACCCAGTAGGCAAGTGCCATGATCGTGAGAACAGGATTAAAGCCACCCCCGGTCACAAAAATGCTGCCATCAGCAACAAACAGGTTATCAATTTCATGAATCTGTCCGAATTTGTTCACTACAGAAGTAGCCTTATCATTTCCCATACGGGTAGTTCCATTCTGGTGCTGACTTCCACTGGGTCCACCCCTTCCGCCAACTGAAAGCCAGGTTTCGACGGCTCCCATTTGTAACAGGATCTCCTCCGCTCTTGCAGACAGAAACTTACAATGTTCATAATCCAATGAATGGCGATAACCTGACAAAGCCGGTACCGGCATGCCCCAATAATCTTTGACTTCAGGATCGAGTTGAACCCGTGAATCGAATACCGGCATTTCCTGGATCGGGCCCACTACCTGGCAATTCCTTAAATAGGTATTTCGCTGAAAATCTTTATGTTCTTTCCCCCATCTTTTTGAACCCGGCGGCCTGATACCGATGTATTGATAAGGAAGCTTGTTAAATTCATTTCCTAACAATCCACCTCCTATAATACCTTCATTATGATGATTAAAATCACATATAGCCGCGTTCGCTCCCGGTCCAACCATATCCAGAATGTCATAATCAAACAAACCATATGCTCCGGTATAGGCATGTCCCTGAAGATTTCTCCCCACCCAGTCATTATTGTTGCCTGCACCGTTTGGAAATAGTTTCGATTTTGAATTCAATAGTAGTCTTGCCGTCTCAATGGCTGAACCTGCTACAACCACCAGGTCTGCATTTACGGTGGTTCCATTATCCTTTTCATCAAAAAACTTCACGCCCTGTGCTTTGCCGCTATCATCAACTATGATCTCAGTAACCTTACAATGGGTCCTCAAGTCACAATTTCCTGATTCAATCGCTACAGGTATTACTGTGTTCTGGCTACCGTTTTTTGCATCCACCGGACAGGCAAAACCGACGCAGGTCCGGTTCCTTATACAGGCAGCCCGGCCATTATAACGAACCGAGTTTCTTAACATGGGGATAGGAAATGGATGAAGTCCCATATCCTTTGCCGCTTTGTAGAATACCTTCCCCTTGCGATTATATTCGAATGGAGGCATGGGATGGTTTTTCTTCCTCGGGGGAGCAAATGGATTCTGTGTATCATCTCCTGAGACTCCGATCTCCCACTCAGCCATTTCATAATAAGGTTCAAGATCTTCGTAAGATACCGGCCAGTCTTCCAGGGTAGAGCCTTCAACATCACCATATGTGGTTTTCATCCTGAAATCCTCCTGCATAAACCGCCATGCCATGGCTCCATAACTAACCGTACCAGACCCCACACATTCAGCAATATGATTATAATCCCATCCATCTGTTGGTTTTACTACTCTTCTTTGTCCATCCTGGCTAACCATTACACGCGGGCTCTTTTCTCCATCCGGACCAAAAGCCGCGCCCAGCACCCATGTCCGTTGTGAAATCAGTTCATCATTAATATGTTCATCATAGATCGGCCATCCCCCACGTTCCAGAAGCAATACTTTTAATCCACTTACAGCAAGTTGCTTCGCTACAACTCCTCCTCCTGCCCCAGAACCTACAACAATAGCGTTATAATCCATTTTACTCATTTCACCCCCCTTTTCTATACCGGTTCTGACCTATAACTTGCGGATAGTCTATACCCAGCATCCTGTAACTCACATAATTTTTATTACCACCATGTCGTGGTGCCCCATAAAAGCCCTGCATGGTGTGAGCAATTACCATTCTAAAAAATGCAGATGGATTTAATTCTTCCCAGGATTTCAGGCTTGTGTCATTCTTTTCAACAAGTTCGAGAAAACCAGTTTGTTCTTCCGGTAGCAAACTTTCAAATTGCTTTCCATGAAGATCCTTACAATCAGATTGCAATGCCGACAGGCCAATCCGATAATCTTTCTGGTGTTTCCTGAAAAATCCGGAAACCTGTTTATCTATGTAGTAAATAACACCAGCCTCCGTTGCACCCGGCATATCATCACCCGGGATGATGCACTCACAGACGGTAATCAGGCAATTTGCTTCTTCCCGGGTAAAAAACCTGAACGGTGCAGGTTCATATCGACAGGCTGGAAACATCAACATCCCTCCAATTGTAAAACCTGTCGTCTTTAAAAAATCTCTTCTGTTTTTATTCATATCAAATACTGTTACTATTAATACGAATTGAAATTCGAAGTTAAAAAATATGAAAAGTCAATACTGCTTTGATAACAGATGATCCGTAGCCAGTACACAGAATATATAACTTGCCGCCCCACCCATTACATATTCTGATTGCTGCCAGAGAAATGGCCAGTCTTCCTTCATCTCCGGGTAATCGGGACGGATGAGGTTAGTTCCTGAGGCCACACCACCTGGTATATACGAAAACTCCGCACGGTTTATACCATAGGCCTGGATTAATGAGCGAGCTCCCACACCCGAAACAAAGGAAGTACTTGATCCGGGGTGACAGCCAAGGACATAGTTTACAACCCTGAATACGTTCTCCCTGTCAAAATATTCCGGATTGGCTTTATGAAGGAAGTACTGCTCAATACCATATTGTTGAATTTTCCATCCTTCTCCCCATATCGCCGGATCCCATGGAACTCCAAAGGGTGTTTTCTCGAGTTTCATGTTAGTTTCACTACTGTAATCCACGATCCCTTTATTAAATTCCATGTTAAAATCTTCATCCAGGAACCTGAGTACCCTGGAAACTGCCATGGCAGTTTTATCCATATTGTTAAATATATATTCCCTGTTCTGGTTGAGGAAGTTTATATACCTGGAATCTCTTGTTGTGAACAACAATTCCACAGCTGCATTGATCCGTTCCCATTCCAATGTATGTGAATATGTTACACCACCGTCAAATGTCACGGGTTCATGGATTTGTTCATAATTCCATATATCAATAGCCGTTTTCAGACATTGATCTGCCATATCATCGTTATAGCCTGTCAGTACACGGTAAGCCGCCGCCAATCCCCGGATATTTGCATAATCCAGTGCTGAAGATTTTTGAGTGAAAGCCCACCTGTCATCACGTATACCGGATTCAAATCCATTTGTTTCCCCGGAATCCAGTCTGGGATTGTAAATCAGGTTATCCGTCATTGTCATACCGTCACCCTGATGGCTATATTGCCTTCCTGTTGGAACTATAATTCCCGGAATACTGTGCCCGATATTGTCATAGCAGCCGAGTAGGTAATGCACTCCATGTTCAATTTGTTGTAACATATCCGGTTTCCCATCTGCCCGACGTATCTCAACGATCCTTGTTTTATAATCAACTGAGGTTTCATCCCAGTCTGCAAAAAATTCCTCATAGGCAAGGGCCAGCCAGAATACGGAATTTACCTGGGATATGGTCCTGATGTCATAATCCCCCGCATCGTACCATCCCCCTTTATTCAATCCGGGAATATGTTCAAACGGTTTATAATTCGTCCATGTTTTATTTCCCATCCTGTATCCATCAAAATGCAGGTGGTTAGTAGGTGCCTGTACAGCATCATCCAGATGAGATGCCCCGTGCCAGACACGGGTCCGGTCATTGATCCGCAGGTGGTCCATTTGCACAGGGAAAAATACGTCCAGTGTAGGCTGCCAGACATCGGCCCTATATACTTCTTTGCTTATCTTAAATGGATCGGATACCTGATCTGCATATTTGATAATGTACATCCCCGGATCTTTAATTTCTGAGAAATTGAATGAAACATATTTGTATCGCAGAAAATTACCCGAGGAAGTTGGTCTGGTTGAAAATACTGTTTTAAGCTCTCCTTGCGCTGTAATTTGTGCCAAAATTGCATCTTTGATTGTTTTCTCTTTTTGCGGTAGTTCGATCAAAGCATTTTTCTCCTGATCCGGGTGATAGCCAACCTGGGAATGAAGAATAACAGGAGATCTTTTCCAATTCGGAACCTGGTTAGGATTGATGATCAACTCCACAGCTTTTTCTGATTTCCCCGGAGGTATCGTAGATTTCAAATAAATCCATCCTGACATGGATTTGTTTTGTCCATTTATTAACTGGAATTCTCCTTTTGTCTGTTTTATTTCTATTCGCCGATATGGGTCTTCAGGAGCGATGGTAAGCCGTGATCCGCTGCCCATTGGAATAGACTGCCAATTTCCGGATTCATCTTTTCGCATGGATCCCTGAGCCTGCCGGGGAAAAATGCCGGATTCCTCATCCAGGAAATATGTCTTGCCAAAGAATGCAGAAGGAAGGATTTCCATTCTAAAAAATACCTTCCCGGCTAAATCGACAGGTAATGGCTCATCCAGATTTATGGTTAATCGGACACCCTCTTCCAATGGTTCAAGGACAACATTGTAGGATATACCATTGTTTCCATATTTCAAGGCTGCAATCATACTTCGGGGATCATCGATTGTTTTCTTTTCAATTAATTCCGGGAACCTGGTCCAATCATCAGGCCTGGGATCAGCATGCAGGCCTCCATTAGTTACTACCCGGTTATCATGATGAATAATTTCAAACCCACCCTGATGTCCCTGTGGATAGCTATTGTGATAAAACAGGTAGGATATTGCGGGTGACTCGAAATATTCATTGTCGATGACCTTAACAATCTCTTCCTGCTTTCTTTCCTTAATAATAAACCATGTCAGGGTTCGCCATATAAATGCGATTACAACAAAGACAATGAAAAGCATAAAAACTGCGAATCGAATATTCTTTAGCATTGAACTGGTTAGTTTATCTGATTAAAAAATCCTATTCAAAGAATTACTTGTATTTAAAAATAATCAATTGTCGGGATGTATTATCATACTTCACTAAATTCTCAACTTCCATAAAAATAGATTTACCGCTCAAACCGCGGGGGCTTTCACTTTTTTCATTGAAAAAAAAGTGAACAAAGATTCTAGACAGAATAACGCTTCCACCCACCAGCCATCGCATGGCCCGCTATTCTGTCTTGCCATCCCGTTGGATTGAATGCAGTGTTTGAATAAAGGCTGAAAAAGCACTTTTTGAGGGTCACCCGATTATTAAAAAGCTTCATTTCTCCCGGCCATGGTCACCAGATCCTTCAGATGTTTGTTAAAATCATTCTCTTTCAGCAAATCTTCCATATTAATATGGAACCTGTATTTCCAATAATGATTTGGATTGGCAGGTATATTGATTCTTTCGATATTCGGATCTTTCTTTCTCAACTTCGATTCAATTGCCACAAGATCCTGGATCGGAAATATCGCCCACATAGCAGGTGAATACAGGTGCTGGACCAGGATTTCCTGGCTGATCCAGGGTTCACAAACGTCAGGTGATTTTCCATCATGACCCAATATCTGGTTGTAATATCGTTGTGTCCTGTCAGTATCCTCCTCCCACCAGCCACGGACTGTAGACATATCATGACATGAGGGACTGACGACCGCCATGTAAGGTGCATGCCCCGGGTGGTCAAATTCAATATCTGTTCCCTTTGGCATACGTTGAATATCCAGTCGTAATATACCCAGCTCGGCCATAACTCCCGGAACGCACGCAGGTACCATTCCAAGATCCTCTCCACAAACAAGCATATCTGATGCAAGTGTGATAGCAGGAAGCTTGATTAAAGCCTGATCCCGCCAGAAATTCTCCTGTCGCTCATAGAAATAGTGCACATAAATTTCATTGATAATATGCTTCGAGTGATCATCCAGTTCCCTGTATGAATAAGTCTGATGAAATCCAATTTTGGGATGGAATCCCTTTTTATTTGATCCGGGTTCCTCGAAAAAGAGCACGTTTCCAATGAGCGTATATAAACCATGCTTCAGCTTTTCCTTTTTAGCCTTTACGGAAGTACTGTCTTTATCTTTGGTTTCAAAATATCCCTCAACCTTTTTTTGCGTATCAAAATCTGCTTTCACATTAAACAATCCATGTCCCGTATCATCCAGATATTTGTTCTTTACCTCTCTGGATAAATCTTCAAAAATCTCATCAACCATATATTCTTTGATATAAGGCCTGCAGTGCCGATTATAATTAAAGTTTAATCCCCTTTCTTCAAATTCCTGTTGGTGCATGGGTATGGCAGGATTAAATCGCCCCATCAGTCCTTCCACCTGGTCGTTTGGAATTTCCCAGATCCTGAAGAAGCCTAGAATATGATCAATCCGGTAGGCATCAAAGAACTCACCCATGGTCGTCAACCTATCCTTCCACCACTGGTATCCATCTTTTGCCATAACTTCCCAGTTATATGTCGGGAATCGCCAGTTCTGACCTGCAACCGCATAATCATCGGGAGGTGCACCTGCCTGTTTGTCCATATGGTATAAACCGGGGTTTACCCATGCATCCGTGCTGTTCCTGAATATCCCTATAGGAAGGTCACCTTTAAGTATGACGCCATTTTCTCTTGCATATTCGGAAGCTTCCGAAAGTTGTTTAAACAAATGATACTGTATGAAATAATGGACTGCTATGTCATCATAATCAGGCCCATCCGGTTTGGTAAGCCTATTTATTTCCTTCTGGTTAAATACAGCATACTCGGGCCATGTATTAAAGTCGGCTGAATTATATCTATCGCGTAAACATGAAAATGCAGCATATGGAACCAGCCAGTCTTTATTCTTTTTGAAAAACTTTTTGAATCCAGGATCCTTCAAAAATTTATCTCTCGTTTCATCATATAATCGTTTGTAAAACTTTGATTTCAGTTTTATCATGGATTCATAGTCCACATCCTCATTTTTATTGAGTTTCTTCCCATCCTTAATGAATTGATCCATCTCTTTACTGGATTTTAAAGTACCCATGGCAGGAAGGTTCAGGTACATCGGATGAAGTGCATATACTGAAATAGCTGCATATGGATAAGAATCCGTCCATTTATGAGACACTATGGTATCATTCACCGGAAGGATCTGTACCAGTTTCAATCCTGCCTTGACTGCCCAGTCGACGAGTAGTTTTATATCAAGAAATTCGCCAACACCAAAACTGTTTTTTGTACGAAGTGAAAAAACCGGAATGGCCACACCTGTGCCCCGCCAGTATCCTGATGGATACCTGAATTTTTCATCAGTGATGATCTTTAAACAGTTAAGCTCATTATCATGATCAAGAATCCTGTTATCCCCGTTTTCCCATGAAACCAATTTCTTTTCTTTGAGATCATATATCCCATATTTGTATTGAATGGCTTTTTCCTTCCAGTCCAGAGCGATATCAACCGACCAGAGTGGATAATTTGAATCGTCCAGCATCACTATCTTATCCGGATCCCATTCTCCCAGAGCCTTATCACTTCCTGTTATACAGATAGCATGTTTATTATCAACCCTGGGGGCAGATATAGCAAATCGTGCACTGGCGTTTTTAATTGCATTTTTTGCTGTCTTTTTTTTATTCCTGCTCCATAAACAATTTGTAAAAGCTGATGACATCAAAGAATTTTCCGGCAATCCACCCGGTCTCCAGTAATCCAGGCAGTTAATGTCTTTTTCATTGGTTTTATCAATAAAAAGGGATCGTTGCTTACCCCATTCCTGGAAAATCACTTGATTCTCCTGATCCTTCAGAAAATACTTATATGTGATCGGATTATTCGTGGTATCTTTTAATTTAATCTGACCTGACCAATCACCGTCATTCTGATATGACATTTTAACAGCCCGGTCCAGATCCCAGTTTCCCAATTCAGGGATAGAACCACATATATATAGCATCTGTCCCCATACTGTAAGATAATTGATCTTGAAGCTAACTTTGATCATTCCAGTCTTATTTTGGTAAGTAATCCTGCTGAATACAGCTTAATGATAAATTTAAGTAACTATTTAATAATAATTAATCAGAGCCTGTTTATTTCCCGTCGGTGTTGGTGTTATGACCAAGGTGAATATCCTCTCACAACCCACCACCGTAGTTGGTGTTATGACCAACAACATTATTCCTCTCACCCATGAATTTTCGTTCCACCAAACCCTTTGCCAGATTCTTCCTGCTTAAAGGGCAGGCATGCGCTCCGCTCAGAATGACAGTCAGTGGTTACACTGGGCAAGCGTGTACGCTTGCCCAGTGAACCTTTTGTCATCCCGACGAGAGGAGGGATCTGCCCAAAACTTTTCGTATCATCAGCCAATTTGGTAGATCCTTCGCGCGACTCCGGATAACAGGATGATGTTTATTGGCCAGGCTTCCACC
>JBHOSY010000116.1:0-15572 GCA_042584165.1 Bacteroidota bacterium
TCAACAGGGGGTCAAGATCACAGGATTAGGGGGTCAGCATCGCCGGATTATCCACCAAGGACAAAAAAGAATTCTATGAGAAAAGACCAAAGGGATCGAAAAGCAGGTACACTTCAGTTTATGATATCATGGGTAAAATCTTAATGAAGGCTGAAGGGATTGAGAATGATTTGACAAATTATCTAGATACAAATCTATTTGTTGATGGCTGTAACCATTTTTATACATTATTGTATCCTTTAGGAAAATCAAAACTGATTGAAGAGTTACCTGAAAAATCAATAGAATTTTTTAGGATAGATAATATGGATACATACAAAAATGCAGTTGAACAAAGACATGCACTCTTATATAACTTATGGTCAACACATAATTCGCATTATACAATCTGTTTTGGCAGTAGCAAGTGGGATGAATTTGAAAATTTGCTAAATCAGGACAAAGCGAACAGGCATGAGATTCTAGAAGACAAGATTTATTGGCATCCACAATCAAACGTTTATTTAGTCCCGTTTTTCATAAACCACCAAATGACTAGCTACATAATTGAAGTATTAGCAGATCATATAAAGGGAAATAAGTAGAACAGCCTGTATTTATAATGGGTAAGTTATATAAAGCTATATGCCATAATTGTTCTTATGAAAAAGATTGGATATCAACTGGTGCAGGGATGGTAGAAAGAACACCTTCATATCCGTATTTGGACACTATTAAAAAGACCATTAATTCCTTTTTACCATTCGAAGCGTTAGGGTTCCTTTGGTCAATTTTCTTCGTATGTCTTTAGTATACCTTTTAGGTACCTTAATTTTCTTAAAGAGTTTTTTCTTTTTCATAGGTGATTTGTCATCAATATAATTTTGAAGAAGCACACTTTTATTCCTACTTTCAAATTCATGACCCGTAAACATTGCAATATTTTCCAAAGTAAAATTGTATCTATCAAACATGATTTGACTAAATGTTTTTCTTGCAAAGTATGGATTGAATACTTCCTTGATTTTCTTTAGTTCTTTCTTTACAAGAATCTCTCTATGGAAAGGGATGATTTCAGCTATTGTTTTTAGAAGTGACCTGTAAATATGTTCCTTTGTGTTTTCAGAATTCTTAAAATCAAGATTTGGAATATTATAATTGTAATCCTTTGCCAATTGTTTAGTATAAACATTTAATGGATTTATCATCCAATCATCAACTTTCTTCATATAAAAAGAAAGTTGTCTGTCATTTTGATTGAATTTAATCGTTTGTAATTCTTGGTAACCTCTTCTACCACCTGACATTACTTGAAGACAAAACATGTCTCTTGCAATTTCCAAGTGATCAATAGTAATTTGAATTGTTTTTTTATCGTACTTTTTGTTAAATATGATTTGATATTTATCTAATAGATTTGGATCGAACTTATAGAAAAACAGTTTATTAAATTCGGAATTACTTAGATTGTGAGTAATCCTTTTCCCCTTTTTGCTTTTGCTTTCATTACATATTTTTTTAAGGTTTACCTTTGAAAAATTCACCTTTGGAATCAAGCCATCATCTATAAACTTATTAGATACTGTTTTGATGATATCAAAAAGTTTAAAAAAATGATCAACACTATATTTTTCTCTTCGTTTTTTTTCGAATATGCTTGGGTCAAATTTTAACGGATCGAAGAATCTAGTACTTAAAACAGTATACCCTTCATCCCATAAATACTTAAAAAACTCTTGAATCCAATCTGAATTAAGGTAGTGAATTTCTTCTTTTGGTTTGACGTATTGACGATATTCAAATAAGCGAATAACTATCTTATTATATGTATCTGCAAAACCCTTGTCATAGTATATAGATGCAAATAGTTCGAATATATTATTCTTATTGTATAAACCTTTCTCGTATCTAGTTTTTGTATCTATCTTGCTAATTCGGATTTTTTCCTGCTCTTCACGAAGTTTATTATCCTCATTGATGATCATTATTTCTATATCACCTGCATCAATATCCCCAAGGTCAACATTTCCCGCAGGATCAACTGATGGTTCATCGGTTATTTCTTGACTCGCTACGGCATCAATTGCCCTTTTGTCAACGGTTATTTCATCAATTCCTTCATTAAATCCTGACCCATCAAGTGTCACCATCTGTTTATTTAAATTATCCGCAAAGTCGATTTCAAAATTTGCTTTGATTGAAGTACTTACTAAATCTTTAACTAATCCAATATTCAAAGTTGTTTTCGTCTTTAGTTCGTTCGTGACGATTTCTTTAAATGCTGTAATTGCAAATGAAATTAAACTATTATACCGAATAGCTTTGTCATGATTTACAACCATGCTGTTCTTTAACTGCGAGGCTGATATATATATTGGTTTGTCTATGTCTTTTATATAATAACTAAATCTTTCTTTCAGGTTATCATTTATATAAATCCTTGTAGCTAAAAGTAATCGTCTTCTTTCATCATCCTTATTTTTTGATTTAGATTTTAAAATTGGTGATGCAGTTACCCAGTCCATGTAATATGATTTTTTATACTCAAATATAGGGATGACAAATAAGGATGACAACTATAGGGGTGACAAAATAGGGGTGACAGAAAAATGCTTTAAACAAGCCATAAATGCACTTTTATGCTTGATAAATAATAGGGTTCGAATCCCCCTCTCTCCGCAACACAAAAGCCTGGCACGAAGTGCCGGGCTTTCTTTTTTCATATCGTTGGAAGCTTGCTTCCATAAGAATATGGAAAAAGAAAGCCCAAGCCGACGAAGGAGGTAGGCTTTTGTGTTGACGATCACCATAATGGGATCGCGACGACAAAGGAGGAGCAATCCCTTCACATCCCGTTAAAACTTGTTAGGCTCGTCTTTATACCAACCTAAAAATTGAAAGCCCAAGCCGACGAAGGAGGCAGGCTTTTGTGTTGACGAACACCATAATGGGATCGCGAGTCCCGAAGGACGAGCAATCCCTCTAATGAGTTTTATTTATAACCCACCTCTAAATCTCCTCCAAGGAGGAGACCGTGCCGTTTTCACAAAATACTAGCATAAAAAATTTTTATTATCAAATTTGATAAGCATTTGATGTGTAAAAGTTCTTGCCGACGAAGGAGGTAGGCTTTTGTGTTGATGAACACCATAATGGGATCGCGAGTCCCGAAGGACGAGCAATCCCTCCCTGATGATATTTTAACCCACCTCTAATTCTCCTCCATGGATTAGACTATACCGTTTTCACTAATTGCTGATAAACAAAATTTCTTACGATTAATTTCTACAAGCCTATAATAACAGAAAGCCCAAGTCGAGGCAGTGAGGCCGGATTTAGGGTTATATAAGTCACGAGCGGAGACGCACGCACCAGGGTGAAAAGTATTTACTCATTGCTTCGCTCCTCACAAATACTTGAAAGCAAAATAATTATAGACTATTAGTACAGGGAATCGTAAAAATAATCTTCGTGCTCTTCGTGCTTTCTTTGTGTCTTTCGTGTCCAAAATCTTTCAAATGCAAATCAAAGCATTACAAACAAGGATTATTTGGGATCAGTGATCCAACTGATGAACCCTCCGAATAATCAATAATCGAATTATCTTTTTTTTACTCATCAGTAGCTATATTTGCCTCTGGAAAACAATAAAAACTGAATGATCTGGTTCAAGTCCATGGGAATTATAGAATTGATGCTGATACTGGCATTCATCGTCCTCTATGGCTTCTATATATATCGTGTGATCAGGATTGCCCGGTCCATGCAAACCAGGTTTACCACAGTTTTCTATAAAGTTTTTATCCGAACCACCTATTTCAGCCTGTTTATTATTGCCATGCTGGGGCCTTCATTCGGAGAAGCTACAAGAGAGGTAAAAACAATTGGAAAAGACATTTATATCTGTGTGGACCTTTCAGAATCAATGAACGCGTTTGACATTCAGCCTACCCGCCTGGAGAAGATTAAATTTGAGTTGAAAAACATTGTCGATGCTTTCAATTCTGACAGGATAGGTTTGATAATCTTTTCATCAGAGGCCTTTATTCAGTGTCCCCTTACATTTGATCAGAGTGGACTCCGGTTGTTTATTGAAACCCTGAATACCAATCTCGTCCCTAATGCAGGAACAGACTTTGGCCCTCCCTTAAAAATGGCATTAAAAAAACTGAACAATCCCAATAGTCAGACCCAGGACCAGAAATCCAAGATAATCATCCTGATCAGTGATGGAGAAGATTTTGGGGATGAAGCTGAAAATGCAGCAGCAGACATCGAAACAAGCGGCATAAAACTTTATACCCTGGGTGTTGGGACTGAGAAGGGAAGTAAAATCAGAACACACAGAGGATTTAAAACTGATAAAAATGGCCGTGAAGTTGTTTCCAAACTTAATCCGAGAGAAATGAAAACCATGGCAATTGCAACATCCGGGAAATATTACGAGATCAACGACCGTAAAAACGATGTTGAAAGACTGATCAATTCAATAGAGAATATTGAAGGGGAATTACGTGACTCAAGGGTTGTGGATGTCTCAGCAAATAAGTACTATTACTTCCTGGCAGCTGCTTTACTACTGATGGCAATTGATCTTCTGTATAATATAAAAACTGTTCGTATATGAGGTTTCTGATCATCGCGATATTAATTACACTGCTCCCGGACGATCTCAATGAGATATCCAGGATCAACCGGCTTAAAAGAGAAGCGGCCAAAGCATACAAAGAAGAAGCGTATGATCAGGCTGTTAACAAATACAGAACATTGATTGATTCAATTGGAGTTGACGATGACAGGGTATTGTTGAATTTATCAAATGCATATTATCGGCAAAAAGACACATCCAATGCGATACCTTATTACCAGCAACTTTTAAATAGTGATCAAAATGATATCCGGTCTATTGCGCATCAGCAGATGGGAGTTATTTCAAATGACCAGCAGAAATATGATGAGGCTCTTACGTATTTTAAAAACGCTATAAAATCGGATCCCTCTAATGAAGATGCCCGCTATAATTATGAACTGTTGAAAAAGCTGATGCAGGAACAGCAGCAGCAACAACAGAACCAGGATCAGGATCAGCAAAACCAGGATAATAAGGACCAGCAGGACCAGCAGAACCAGGATCAACAGCAACAACAGGATCAGCAGAACCAGGAACAAAACGAAGATATATATAGAAGCCATAGAGGACGATGAATGCCAGTATCAGCAAAACCAGCAGGAACAGGAACAGCAGGAAAAACAGGAACAGGAACAACAAAGTCAGGAAAAGGAAGATAAAGAACAACAGACAGGGCAGCAACAGGAAATGGAAGAAATGCAGATCAGTGAGGAAAAAGCCCGAATGATCCTGGAAGCCATGAAAAACAATGAAGTTCAATACCTCCAGCAGATGCAGCGCAAATCAAAGGAAAAACCGGATAATAGTAAGCCGGATTGGTAATTCATCCAATTACGCAAGTGAAAAACGGGGCAATTCAAGGACTTGGTGCGCTTAAGGGGTAGGTATAGTTGCTCGTTGCTCGTTGCTCGTTTGGTCCAAAATCCAAAATCCAAAATCCAAATCTGGTCCATTATTCGTTATCCATTTGCTATCAAAACTCCAAGGCTTCAAGAACCAGCCTATTAATCTATTCTTTATTCTAATCCCAGAGAATAATGATTAATGACTTATAGACGAATAAACCAATAAAAAATAAACCAGTTCATCGAATTATCGAATTATCGAATTATCGAATTATCAAATTATCATTTACACCTATCCTCTAATAAACATCTCCTAAATATTATATATTCAAAAAATACTTCGAAATTTGTAACGTTAATTTACAGGAATCGAGTGTATTATCTGGTATGAATAAAAGATTGTTGCTATTTACTTGTTTTGTCATTCTGCAGCTTGCAGCACATCAATCCTATCCTCAGTCCGAAATAGTGACATATTATGATTCGCTGAATATAATTATGGAAGAATACACGGTGCTGGGAAATGACAGTTTAAGAATTGACGGCATCTACCACAGGTACTATCCAAATGGAAATCCGGAAATGATCGGCCATTTCAGTAATGGGATAAAGGATGGAGAATTCAATGAATTTTATGAAAATGGAAACCAAAGGGCAAAACTGACTTTTGCGAATGGATTGAAACATGGGGAGGTTACCATATATAGCCAGGATGGTTCAATTGCACAATCCGGTTTCTACATTAACGATACTTTAACTCAGAAACTCATTGCCTATTTTGAAGATGGGCAGGTTAAAAGTGAAACTTTTTTCAAAAATGGCAAACCGGATGGAATTGTCAAGGGTTATTATCCTTCCGGGAAAATAAAGGAGGAGATAGCCTACAAAGAAGGCGATCCAAATGGCCTGTCAATCAAGTATTATGAGAACGGGAATAAAGAATCCGAAGCGATGTATACCTATGGTCTGATGAACGGTTTTTTCAGAACTTATTATGATAACGAGCAGATCCATACCGAATACAATAACGTGAATGGTAGACGAGAAGGAGATTTTCATACTTACTATAGAAGCGGTAATGTGAAAGCCGAAGGTATTTATAATGAGGGGAAACAAAATGGGGTGAGTCAATCTTATTTTGAAAACGGGAATCTGGAAATTGTCAATCATTATAAGGATGGGATTCGGATTGGTCAATCAACTTTCTACTTTTCGGATAAAACTGTCAGAAAAACCATCAGGTTCGGTAATGACGAGAAAAACCAGCAGGTAATTGAATATCATCCCTCAGGGAAAGTAAGATCCAGGTATTCCATTAAAGAGGATATACCAGATGGGAAATGGAGTTTTTATAGACAGAACGGCAGGGATAGTCTTGAAGAAGTCTATGTTAACGGTAGACTTCACGGGATCCGGAAAACTTTTGATGAGAAAGGAAGAATTTATAAGGAAGAACCCTTTGTGAACGGTCGAATTATTGGTAAGTTGATCACATATTATCCAAATGGTAAAATCCAATCTGACACTGAATATAAGTCAGGGAGAAAACATGGAACATATCTATCTTATTATAGCAATGGACAGAAAGAATGGGAAGGAATTTATGGTGGAAATAGAAAAGGAGGAGAATGGACACATTATGATAAGAAAGGAGAAAAAAATCTCGTAGAAAAATATTTAAAAGGCGAAATTGTAGAAACAATAATTCCAGATAAAAAACAGAAAACTGATTAAATCATGGCGAAAGGACTAAAAGAAACTAATTTTTCATTTCCAGGACAAACTGATTTTTACAGAGGTAAAGTCCGTGACGTGTACATCTTCGACAAAAAAATGGCTATGGTGGCAACGGATAGAATATCTGCATTTGACATTATTCTCCCCGAACCAATTCCTTATAAAGGGCAGATTCTCAATCAGATAGCCTGTAAATCACTTGAGGCAACCTCTGATATTGTACCTAACTGGCTTGAATCCAGCCCGGATCCGAATGTATCATTTGGTAAGCGGTGTAATCCATTACAGGTAGAGATGGTCATCCGTGGATATGTTGCAGGACATGCCTGGCGGGAATACAGGGATGGAAAGCGAACCATCTGTGGTGAACCGATGCCCGATGGAATGAATGAGAATGATAAATTCCCGGCCCCGATCATTACGCCATCCACCAAAGCACACGAAGGGCATGATTTAGATATTTCACGGGAGGAAATTATAGAAAATGGTCTTGTTCAGGAAGATATCTATGACCAGCTGGCTGAATATACCAGAGCACTATTTGAAAGAGGGGTAGAAATAGCTGCTAAACAAGGATTAATTCTTGTAGATACAAAATATGAATTTGGTATTTTAGAAGGTCATGTATATTTAATAGATGAGATCCATACTCCGGATTCCTCCAGGTATTTTTATATGGATGGTTACCAGGAAAGACAGGAAAGAGGGGAAGAACAAAAGCAATTATCAAAAGAATTTGTCAGGCAATGGCTAATTGGCAATGGCTTCCAGGGACTTGAAGGACAGAAAATGCCGGAATTTACTGAAGAAGTAGTAGAGATGATTTCAAACAGGTATATAGAGTTATACGAAAATTTTACAGGCGAGAAATTCAACGGAGCAGATTACTCTGTTATTATGGACAGAATAAAAGAAAATATCCTTAAATTGGCATGATCATGTAATATTATGAATTCATAATTCACTCGGATAATGAAGTATACAATTGATAAGGAGGAAAAATATACAGTACTGAAACTTGATGAAGAAAAGCTGGATTCTGTATTATCTCCTCAATTAAAATCAGAATTAGTCACATTAAACGCAGAAGGTGTAAAGAATATAATACTCGATCTTTCGGAAGTGATATACACAGATTCTTCTGGATTAAGCGCAATTCTGGTTGGCAACAGGGTATTTGGGGATAATGATGGGTATTTTGTACTGACTTCAGTAAATGACCACGTTTTCAAACTGATCAAAATATCACAACTCGACTCCGTATTGAATATTTTACCCAGCGTAGATGAAGCGGTAGATGCTATTCTGCAAGACGAAAAATAGTTATTGAGACCGTATCATAGTTGGGATTTATTTTAAAAATACTTGGCTCCAATGCTGCAGCTCCTGCTTTCAACAGGAACCAGACTGCCCAGATACTGAATATCAATGGCAAAAACTTTTTAATTGATTGCGGTGAAGCCACACAATTACGCCTTAAAAGAGTCAATGTCCGCATTAACAAGATTGATCATATATTCATCAGTCATTTGCATGGTGATCATTATTTCGGGTTAATTGGACTATTGTCCACAATGCATCTTTTCGGACGAAAGAAGGAAATAAACCTGTTCTGCCCCTCCCCTCTGCAGGAGATCATCGAACTACAACTACGGTATTCAGATACCAGACTGAATTACACCATCAATTATTTTTTCACTGATAAGACTGATGAATCGATCATATTTGAAACAAAGGATGTAATAGTTGAAAAATTTCCACTTGACCATGGGATATTTTGTACAGGATTTCTTTTCAGAGAAAAACCCAAATCACGAAAAATCCAAAAAGATAAATTACCTGATTCCTTTCATATATCAGATATGGTGAAACTGAAGATGGGAGAAGACATCCTTGACGAAGATGGAAATGTTATATTTAAAAATGAGGATTATACTTTACCTCCTCCAGAGCCAAAATCCTATGCCTACTGTTCTGACACAAAGTATGATGAATCCTTGATCAGTATTATCAGGAGTGTGGACCTTTTATACCATGAAGCCACATTCATGAATGATATGAAACAAAGAGCCGGCGATACTTTTCATTCCACGGCAGAACAGGCCGCCACCATTGCAAAAAAAGCGGGTGTCGATAAACTATTATTAGGACATTTTTCAGTTCGATATCGTGAGCTGGAACCTGTGCTGGAAGAAGCACTAAAGGTGTTTAAAAACACCAGGCTAGCTATTGAAGGAGAATTCTATGAAGTAAATTAGACATTTTGACTATTTCAGGAAAAACCAATCTGGAAAAGAAAAAGACTACACTGTTCGTGGTTCTGAGTGGGATTTTTCTTACCAATGCTTTGCTGGCTGAAATGATCGGGGTAAAGATCTTTTCTGGAGAATATACCCTTGGTATGCAACCAGCCCAAATTCATTTGTTTGGTGATTTTATTCTTGATTTTGACCTGTCAGCCGGCGTGGTGATCTGGCCGGTGGTTTTTATTGTTACGGATATTATCAACGAGTACTTTGGTAAGAAGGGCGTGCGGAAAATCAGTTTTCTGACGGCCGGATTTATTGCTTATGCATTTTTAATCATCTATATAGTTACTGTTTTACCACCAGCTCAGTTCTGGCTGAATCTGAATAACCAGGATACCTCTGGAAATGCATTTAACATTAATTATGCATTCAAAGTAATCTTCCGCCAGGGATTGGGTATCATCATCGGATCGTTATTTGCCTTTTTGATAGCACAATTACTGGATGTATTTGTTTTTCAACGGCTTAGAGCAATTACAGGCAGCCGGATGATCTGGCTGAGGGCAACTGGATCAACGCTGATATCACAGTTAATTGACAGCTTTGTTGTTCTGGGTATTGCGTTTTACATTTTCGGGAACTGGTCGATAAAACAGGTAGTGGCAGTTGGGATCATTCACTACATCTACAAATTCTTTGTTGCAATAATACTGACTCCTGTAATATATCTCGGACATTATATCATTGACAGGTACCTTGGCAAGGAATATGCTGATTCCATGGCTGATGAAGCTGGGATGGATAAATCATTATTCTGAATTTCGAATTCCTTTCCAATTTCTCCCAAAAAGGTGCCTTTCCATAGGAATCCTTCGGATTGGCATTAGTGGCTTAGTGGGGAAAAAGATGATTTGATTATTCGATCCTATCGCGCCAGCTTCCAGGCTGGTGTATACTATTTGGAAGCCTCTGGCTTCTTTAGATAAAGTTAAGCAAGATGCTCAATAATAGGCCGAACGAGCTTAGAAGCTCGCCCGATTTGTCAAATTATCAAGTACCACAGCACACGATATCGCTACATTCAATGATTCTGCCTGACCAGTTCGGGGAATTGTTAGTTTGTGATCCACAACAGAATCTAATTCTGGATTTATACCGCTTGATTCGTTGCCGAAAAGGATTATGGCCGGATCTGTCTGGTGAAAATCATGCACATCCTCTCCTTCCATATATGTTCCGATCACTGGTTGTTCAAATTTTTTAAAAAAGGATTTTAAATCCCCGTAATATATCCTTGTTCTGGTAAATGAACCCATACTTGCCTGGATAACTTTAGGATTGTAAAGTTCAACTGTATCTTCTGATGCCAGAATGGTTTTGATACCATACCAATCAGCAATCCTAAGGATTGTACCCAGATTTCCAGGGTCACTGATTGAATCAAGTGCTACAATATTTTCTTTCGTTTTAAATGGAGGATCTGAATCGGCTGGCATGTTCACAACAGCCAGTACAGATTCATTTGTTTTAAGTTGACTTATCCTGGATATTACTTTTTCACTCACTTCCTCAACAGATACTGATGCATTTTTGAGAAAATCCCCATAATTTGCAAGAAATTGTCTGGTAGCCAGAATTATCTCAATGTTGAATTCGGATTTTAATAGTTCAAGGACACTTTTTGATCCTTCAACTAAAAACTTTTGCGCTTGTTGCCTGTATTTTTTTATTTGCAGCGACTTATAGGATTTTATTTGAGAAAGGGATATCATACAACAACAAATTTAAAGGGTTGCTGAGATTTAGAAATCTATTTTTATTGTTTATTACAATAACATCACTTTCAGGGTGTCTTGGTTTAAGACAACTGGAGGATGACCAGATATTGTTATATCGGCAAAAAATCTCAGGAAATAAGGATTTCTCCAAGGAAAAGCTGGAAGAATTTTATCGTCAGAAACCAAATAAACGTATCCCATTAATCCAGGTTGCCCCATATGTATATTTTTATCATTGGGGACAAAATGCTTATAATGCTGAAAAATATCAGGCTGAAAAGGTAAAGATTGAAGAAAAGTATGACCGGAAGATTTCATCAAAAGGTAACAAGCCGGAAAAAATTGCAAATCTTGAACGCAAAAAGCAGAAGAAAAAGTCAAAAGTTGATAATAAAATTGAAGAAGGTAATCTCTTAATGCGGTGGGGTGAACCCATCTCAGTGTATGATTCTAGCCTCAGGGATGAAACGATCATTCAGCTGTCTACCTACATGAAAACTAAAGGATTCTTTGAAAGTAAGGTGGAAAGCCGGTACAGCGAGGAGAATAAACTGATCTTTATAAATTATGATATCACTGAAGGAGAGCCACACATCCTTGATTCGATTATATATAATTCCAACGACCCGGTGATTGATTCACTTATCCACACGCATCATAATGAAAAACTACTCAATATCGGCGATAATTACGATCAGGATAATCTTGTTAAGGAGCGGGAAAGGATCGAAACCCTCCTACAGGATAACGGCTTTTATGCCTTCAGCCGGCAGTATATTAAATATTTCGTGGATACTTCAGGTGGACAACATAGAGTGCAAATTGAAATGTTGATTAACAAACCGGTAAGTGGATATACACATAAAAAATTCATGGTTGATTCCGTAATATTTACTACTGATGCCGGCCTAAATCCCCCGAATACGAAAAGATTTTACAGTACATTCAATGGAATCACTTACAAATACCTCGAAGATATTTACAGTCGTAAGATTCTCGATCGTCGTGTTTTTATTTATCCGGGACAGTTATACAGCAGGAACCATACCATTGAAACACAAAGACAATTGGCCAACCTGGATAACTTCAAGTTCATTAATATTGTTTATGACAGCTCTGAAAGTCATTTTATAGCTAATATTTTTGCAAGTCCCTTGAAAAAGTATCAAACCACCAACGAAGTGGGATTAACCGTGACAGAAGGATTCCCCGGGCCGTATTATAACCTGACACTTAAGACAAGAAATATATTCGGCGGGCTTGAGAACTTTGAAATTTCCGGACAAATCGGATATGAGGGAATTGCCTCTGCTTCAGATAACAAAATTTATGAAAGCTGGCAGTCAGGTGCTTCCATGAACCTGATATTTCCACAGTTCGTATTGCCTTTAAGTACGGAACGAAGAAATAAACTTGGTCCTAAAAACCCCAAGACCAGACTCACAACTGGATTCAATTATACAAACAGACGAGAATATACGCGCTCGAGTATAAATACGGCACTTATTTATTCCTGGCAAAGAAGACTGGAACGTTTGCATAATTTGACGTTGGGTAATATCCGCTTTATTAATTCAGACATAAAAACTCAGGAATTTCAAGATGAACTGGATGATCTGGAACGACAGGGAAATAATCTTTATAGAACTTTTGATCCTTCATTTGTAACGGCCAGTACTTATTCAATAATTTTTAATTTTAATGAGTATGGTTCATTTGAAAGCAGAAATGCTTCTTTTCTCCGACTCATGGGAGAGTCAGGCGGTACAATATTAAACTTATTTAACCTCGATTATTTAAAATCGGAAGGATTGGAAATGTTTAAGTACCTCAAGGGCGGTATCGACTATCGGAAATACTCGACAATCACATCAAGAAGCAAGTTGGCATTAAGATTAAATGCAGGTGTTGCAAGATCATATGCTGCAAACAAGATCCTCCCCTATGAAGAATACTTCTTTTCGGGGGGTAGCAATAGTATCAGAGCCTGGGCTCCAAGGCGTCTTGGTCCCGGATCCTTTTTCCCAACTGATTCAATTGGGAATTATAACAATGATTTTGAACAGCCGGGAGAGATACTTATTGAGGCAAATATTGAGTTGCGAACCAAATTGGCTGGTTTTATTAATTCGGCCCTGTTTTTCGATGTAGGGAATGTCTGGGTATTTGATGAAGATCCTGCCAGACCGGGCGCAAAATTCGAGATCGATAGTTTTATTCAGGAACTCGCAGTTGGAACGGGATTCGGTATTCGTCTTGATTTCAGTTTTTTATTGTTACGACTTGATTTTGGTTTGAAGTTGTACAATCCGGGATTACCGCCTGGAGAGCGATTTATGTGGGAAAATCGTAATATTAATGATGGTATTCAACGCCCCGCTCTTTGGACTATTAACCTGGCAATTGGTTATCCTTTTTAATGAATGAATGAATGAATGAATGAGTGATTGAGTGAGTGATTGAGTGATTTAATGATTTAGAGTTATATGTTAGAATTCTTATTGGATATTGATGTTCAGATCTTTCTTATCCTGAATGGATTACATGCTCCATGGTTAGATAAGTTAATGTATCTGATCACTAATAAATACGTGTGGATCCCATTCTATGTGTTTATCATTGTTCTGATATCGTGGCGTTTCGGATGGAAAGGAGTTACAGGGCTCATTCTGATAATTGTTGCCATCAGTCTGGCTGATTATATTACCTCAGGAATTATGAAACCTTTATTTGAAAGATTCAGACCGTGCCATAATCCGGATATCTCCAATTTAGTACACCTGGTTACACATTGTAGCGGTAAGTACGGTTTTGCTTCCGGCCATGCCGCCAATTCATTCGCCTTAGCGTCTTCCCTTTCTCTAATTTTCAGAAAACAGTTGAAGTACCTTGGTTGGATATATTTATGGGCTTTGATCGTTGCCTACAGTCGAATTTATGTGGGTGTTCATTACCCACTCGATGTAATCACTGGTGCTCTTATTGGAATAATTTTCGGCCTACTGATGAATTTCATCTATACAAAACTTCCCGCTAATCTGAAACTTTCACCGGGTACCACATTGTGAAATAATATACAATTTGAACGTATGATTGGGTGATATATAATAATTTTAAGGTTGTGAAATCGGGAATGATAACGGATACATATCGTCACAAGGGATTAAGGAATAAGCTTATAGATACAATTATATCTAAAGGGATCAAATCTGAAAGTGTTATTGAGGCAGTTAGAAAAGTTCCCAGGCATTTTTTCTTTGATGAGGCTTTTCTTGAACATGCTTACCAGGATAAAGCATTCCCGATTGGTGAGGGACAAACGATTTCACAGCCATATACCGTTGCTTTCCAGACTGAACTGCTGGATATCAAAAAAGGAGATAAAGTATTGGAGATAGGAACCGGATCCGGTTATCAGGCATGTATTCTTCTGGAACTGAAAACTGATGTTTATTCTATTGAATATAATAAAAATCTTTATAAGAAAGCCAAACGATTCCTTCCTGAAATCGGATACAATCCTCATTTATTTCAAGGTGACGGGACCAATGGACTTCCCGCATTTGCCCCTTATGATAAAATTATTGTAACTGCAGGGGCACCCTCTATCCCGCAGAAACTCATTGATCAATTGGTGATAGGTGGAATTCTTGTTATCCCGGTTGGAGATGACAATGTACAATCCATGATGCGTATCCGTAAACTAAGTAATACAGAAATTGAAAAAGATTCACATAATTACTTTTGTTTCGTCCCTCTTCGTGGAAAATACGGCTGGCGTAACTAACAAAATGTTATACAAATTATGACATACGAGTTCCTGAAACATTTTATAAAAGAACCTATCTATCTGATAGAAGAAACAGAAAGACAGGAAACAACAGATCAGATAATAGAAGAAGAACCTGAATCCTCTACTGATTCTCAAATTCCGGAATCTGAGCCTGAGGCAATAACACATGTTGAGGAACCAGCCCCCAAAGAAATGATCAAAGCTGAATCATCCACGGAGGCCATACCTGAAAAGAAAACTAAAGTACTGGTAATTGTCCGCTATCCATATGTCGAATCAATTCCGGCAAATGAAAAAGAACTACTGGTTAAGATCCTGAGATCTGTCAGCATTGCTATTGATGACATTACCATAATAAATGTTGAATTTGGTAATATCCCTGATAAAAATGACCTGGACAGCTATACACATATTCTTATTTTCGATAATGAACCAGCTACAATGGCTAATCTAAACCTGGGTAAAGAGTTTTACATGCAACAGCATATCGGGGAAATAAACTGCATCATAGCTGATCCGCTGGAATCAATTCATGAAGATACCGCAAAAAAATCACAGTTG
>JBHOSY010000117.1:0-15415 GCA_042584165.1 Bacteroidota bacterium
GGTGCAAAAACCGGTGTTGGAGGGCACTTGCCAGGACACAAGGTTACGCGGGAAATCGCTGAGGTCAGAGGTCTAAATCCCGGGGAAGCTGCTATTAGTCCACCTTCGTTTGAAGATTTAACGACTATTGAAGAATTTAGAAAATTCGGAGACAAAGTGCGCAAAACAACTGGAGGTATACCTGTCGGTTTTAAAATTGCTGCAAGTCATATCGAAGATGATCTGAGATTTGCCGTTCAGGCTGGAGCAGATTACATTATCCTTGATGGCAGAGGTGGGGGTACAGGAGCAGCCCCGGCAATACTCAGGGATAATATTAATGTACCAACAATACCAGCACTTGACCGGGCCAGGAATTACCTTGATAGCGTTGGGGCAAAACACATATCATTGATTATTACCGGAGGTTTGAGAATTGCCGATGATTTCACCAAAGCGTTAATGTTAGGAGCTGATGCTGTGGCGATTTCCAATTCCGCCCTGCAGGCTATTGGTTGTATTGGTATGCGGGCATGCAATACGAATAATTGCCCTGTTGGTATTGCCACTCAAAAAGAACACTTACGTGCGAGACTCCAGATACAAGCTTCAGCAAAACAATTATCTAATTTCCTGATCGCGTCCAATGAATTGATCAAAGTATTAGCCAGGGCATGTGGCTATGATGACATTGCGAAGTTTCATAAAGAAGATCTTTCTACCCTGGATTTTAAAATGCATCAGTTAGCGGGGATCAGATTTGCCGGGATCTATGATTAAATTATGGGCTACTACCCATCTTGATATTTACTCTACATCCACATTGATGTGTGGATTTTATTAATACACCGTTCTGTTTTATATATGAGGCAAGTGTTTATTTTTGAGGAAAGAGAATGGCGCCGAATTGGTTTAATTTGCACCCAATATTATTTAATAATAACATCATATAACCATGGATTATATTCCTGCTGAAAATCGTTATGATCAAATCCCTTACAACCGATGTGGAACAAGTGGATTAAGACTACCGGCCGTATCACTTGGATTATGGCATAATTTCGGAAGTGTTGACAATTATGAGCGTAGTAAAATGATATTGTTCAGGGCTTTTGATCGTGGAATCACCCATTTTGATCTTGCGAACAACTATGGCCCGGACCCCGGATCAGCGGAAGAGAATTTCGGGAAGGTATTAAAATATGAATTCAGCGGATATCGTGATGAACTGATCATTTCTACCAAGGCTGGATACTTAATGTGGCCGGGGCCGTATGGTGAGTGGGGATCTAAAAAGCATCTGATTGCCAGCCTGGATCAAAGCCTGAAAAGAATGGGACTTGACTATGTGGATATTTTCTACAGTCACAGGCCGGATCCGGATACGCCTTTTGAAGAAACCATGCATGCACTTGAATCAATCGTTCGACAGGGCAAGGCATTATATGTTGGGCTATCCAATTACGATTCCGACCAAACCCTGGAAGCTGTTGGGATCCTCGAATCACTTGGAATTAAATGCCTGATCCATCAACCCAAATATTCCATGTTTGTAAGATGGGTTGAGGATGGATTACTGGATGTCCTTGAAGCAAAAGGGATTGGTTGCATTCCATTCTCTCCACTTGCCCAGGGATTGCTGACAAATAAATATCTAAAAGGTATTCCTGAAGGTTCCCGGGCAGACAAAGATTGGGGATTCTTGAATAAGACAGATATTACGGAAGATGCAATCAAAAAGGTTGGAGCACTGAATGAAATAGCCATTATTCGTGGTCAATCACTTGCACAAATGGCCCTCGCATGGATATTAAAAGATAGTCGAATAACTTCTGTCCTGATCGGGGCAAGTTCACCGGAACAATTGGATGATAGCCTGGGTTGTTTGGATATTCCGGATTTTTCGAATGATGAGTTGGTACAGATAGAAAATATCCTACAGACCTAATTCTTCTTTCCTGTATTCAGCTTATTCCATACTTCTCTGCAAACACGTCCTGCCAGACGACTATCATTTTCCTCCATGAATTTTCTAACTGGCTGATCCTCTCTTTTAGCCAGCTCGCGTAATGCCCATGACAATGCTTTAACCACCATATCATCACGGTCATCTATTACCTTTTCACAAATCATCAGTGTTCTGTCAGCATCACCCATCCCACCATGGGCTTTTTGATTTAACGCAACTGTTGAAACAATTGCAACCCTTCTTTCCCATCTGTTATCCGATTCAGCCAAGTCCAGAACATCATTATCCGAGATAATCCCCTGTCGCCATTTGATACCATACAGGTAAATTGAATAAGCATCAACAGATGCCCAGTTATCCAATCCTGTAGCAAGCGCTGTAAGGTCTTCCCGTGTAAGACCCCCAACCAGCTTATTACTCTTACCTAGTAATTCATAAGCTACCTGCTGACATTCATAGATCCCTGTTTCGACCAGTTTGATAGAAAGATCGATAATATCCCGAGGTAACCAGTTTTTTACCTCCTTCCGGAGCCATCTAACAATCTCACGTTGATCTGGTACTTTTACCCCTAATACCCGAAGTGCCGTGGGATAATATGTCTCAGATTGTTTTACCCTTACTGAATTTCTCCTTTGCTTCAGCCTATAAATCACAGTATTTACAGTCTTATCCATAGTCGTTATGAGGGGATTTTAATTCGGATGTTCTCAAATACTAATTATCCCCCTGTTACATATCCTGAATTCTATATAAATTTAATTTTTGATATTTTAGCAAAAAATAATTTCCTGTTTTGATTACAGTACGTTTTATATGAAATTAATAGATAATTACTTAACCATAGAACAATGAAAAAGAATATGGGTATCATCGATCGTATTATCAGGGTGGTTTCAGCGATCGTAATTGGGATTTTATATATTAATGGAACGCTCAGCGGAACAACAGCAATAATCCTGCTTGTTGTCGGTTTGATATTATTGGCAACAAGTTCTATCGGGTGGTGTCCACTGTACCTTCCATTTGGATTAAAAACTAAATCGGGCTCTCCAAAAGAATAATTCCCGGTTTTTAATAAGAATTCAAAGCTGATAGTTCTGTGTCGAGCATCTGAGCATTCCATAATTCAAGATTGCACAATCAAAAACCTACCCTGCAAACCGGCCCCTCTCTAAATTGATTCCCCGACTCATTTCTTATCGGTCGATCCTGCAATCCAAAATCCAAAATCCAAAATCCAAAATCAAAGTGGTTCCATATGTATAGTAGCCTCAATATTCAGTTCATTCCGAACTTTCTCTTCGATATCATTTGCTATGTCATGAGCTTCCTGTAATGACATGGCGCCAGGTAATTTTATGTGAAAAGTCAGTTCCCTGTGTTGACCATAATAATGCATGTGAATATGGTGCATTTGAACATCTTTATCTGTGGAGGAAGTGACAAGCCTTTTTAAAGTCTTCAGGGTTTCATCATCTGGTGATTTACCCATTATCTCACTTGCAGCATTCTTTATTATCTCCCAGGCAGTGAACAGGATGAGAAACGATACTACCAAACCAAGTACCCCATCTACAAACCAGAATTTTGTACCCAGAAAAATACCAAACAGTATGATCACTGAAGATAAAGCATCCGATCGATGGTGCCATCCATCAGCTCTAAGGGAAGGGGAATTATCTTTTTTCCCAACATAAAAAGAAATCTGGGCAAGCGCTTCTTTAGAAACTACCGATAATATTGTTACAATTTTTGCGGCCAGAGAGTATTCAACAGATTGTCTATCAAGCAATCGCTCAATAGATTCTCTAAAGAAGTTCAAACCTATCACGGCAAGAAGTATTCCGATGAGTACTGTTGAAACCAGTTCAACTCGTTCGTGTCCGAAAGGATGTTCTTCGTCAGGTGGCTTTCCCCCAAGTTTAAGCCCAATGACAACAGCTATTGATGACATGGAATCCGATAAGGTGTGCCAGGCATCAGCAATAAGTGCGACTGATCCGGTTGCAATACCAACCCAGTATTTCAGAAAGAATAACAACACGTTAGTAATTATTGACAACAAGCCAACTCTTTCTGAATTTCTTTTGGATTTACTTTTTAATGACACTTTCTTGAAATTAGTGAATGTAGATCGATTTATCAAAATAGTTAAAACCGATATTGGGTGAGTCTATTAAATGATTTTTCTTAGAGTTATAATAGTTTACCAAAGGGATGTATGGTCATACTTTCCTACGAAGTACCAACTTATTACCTGTCAAGCCATCTTTTAAACTCGGTTGTTTTGTCTCTGCTGACAATCAGATCCAGGTGATCAAAATTCTTCAGTTTAATGCGAAGTCTGTTTGAAGAATAACCAATTATATCTGTTATTGAATCCAGGTTGACGATGTAGTTACGATTAATCCTGTAAAATTGTTCCGGATTTATCATTTTCTGGATCTGATCCAGGGAATAATCCAGGTCATAATTCTTGCTTATGATGGTTTTCAGGAATGTGCTTCTCTCCTGGATGAAAAAGCAGGCGATATCCTCGACAGGTACGGTATGATAATGGACTCCTATTTTTACGAAAAACCGGGTTTTGTACTTCTTTACCAGGTGTTCGTACAGGTCATTGATCTTTTCATTTGGAATATCATTCCCTGTATAAATTGTAAGATATTTATCCAAGGCCTTCTTAAGCGCCTCTAAATCTATAGGTTTTAACAGATAATCAATGCTGTTCACTTTAAATGCCCTGATCGCATATTCATCATAGGCAGTTGTAAAGATCACTGGTACATTAACTTTCTCTGATTCGAAAATCTCGAAACATACTCCATCATCCAGTTGAATATCCATGAATATCAGGTCCGGGGGAGGATTGCTGGCAATCCAGTTGATGGATCCCTCTACTGTTTCCAGCACATCAAGAACCTCAATGTCCATACCGGTATCATCCAGAAGTTTCTCTAACTTCTCCGCTGCCAGTCGTTCATCTTCAATAATCAATACTTTCATACTAAACCCGGATTAATGGAAGTTTTACAATAAACTGATCATTTGTTTCTGAGATTTCAATTTCTTTGCCCGTCATCAACTTAATCCTTTCTCCCAGGTTCTTCAATCCAATTTTGGAAGAATCCTCGATATTCTGCTTAGGCTGAAGATTGTTGGAAATTATGACCTTTTCATTCTCTGTTTTAATATCAATTTTCAACGGTTTATCCCGTGTAGATGCATTGTGTTTCAATGCATTTTCAACTAATAATTGCAGGGATATCGGTAAAATTCTGTAAGTGTCAGGATTATTTAACTTAATATTTAATTTAATCTTTCCGTTATCCCTGATCTCCTGCAGGTAAAAGAAATCCTGAACAAATCCAATTTCTGAATTTAGTTCGACACTTTCCTTGTCACTGTTTTCAAGTATATATCGATAAATTATGGATAACTTCTTAATGAACTCATCCGATTGTTTCGGGTCTTTATATACAAGGGATGAAAGTGTATTTAAGCTATTAAAGAGAAAATGAGGATTTACCTGGTTCTTGAGAGTTTCATATTGAAAAATCAGTTTTTCTTCCTTCAGTTTCTGTTCTCTTTTAAGGGCATCCAGCCATTGGGAATAAAAGAAAATTACTGCTCCTATCAATAATCCTACACTTGCAGAAATGATCAAGCTTTTTAAGCCTGTTCCAGACATATATGCAAATACTTCTCCCAGATCGGCTTCATTAATAATAATTTCAACGAATACCATGAAGATGAAAATCATCCCGGCCATCCCAAGAACAATGGCATACACAATCAATAATTTTTTCACTGTTGTTTTTTCATAACTTTTTGTCACAACATCTGGTTCAGAACCAAAAATCTTCATCGATACCCACATCGCAAATTCAACCTGGAGAAGAACAATGGCAAACAAATACCAGAACCGTTCATTAAACGCCTGTCCTGATTGGAACCAGTTGAACATTACTGCTGTAAGTGCACAACCTACAATGATTTTTACTTGCCATGCAATGCGTTTTGGTAGGTATAGATTATATATGTTCATATTTTTCATGTAGTTATTTCTTAATTCCAAAGTTAACTTCTGAAAGATTATTATTCATTTTGAACTGCATTATTGTTGTAATCCTAGAATTATTCTTTAGGAAAAAATTATTATCGAATTTATGGGATCATATTATACTTCAGAAATTAATCTTGCAGAACAGTAGTGTTTTGTGCCTGATCTGTTTTATTAGGTGGAAGAGTCGATATATAAATCAATGACTCATTCATTCAATGACATCCCCCTTTTTTGTATATTGAATCTGACTTATAAATCTGTGTTTAACTAAATTTTTTATATATGGACCGACGAGAAACGCTTAAAGGAATTGCTGCTACGGGAGCCATGGGAATTATGGGCCTGGAAGCCAAAGGAAATGGTACTGCTGAATCTCTCAGAAAGACGGGAGATCCGGCAGTAAAAATCACGAAAGTTAAGTCAATTGTTACCTGCCCGCATGGTATAGAATTGATTATGGTGAAAGTTGAAACAGACCAGCCAGGATTATATGGAGTAGGCTGCGCCACCTTCCGGCAAAGGGCTCATGCAGTAGTTGCTGCCATCGATGAATACCTGGATGACTTTTGCCGTGGTAAGGATGTAAATAATATCGAAGATATCTGGCAGACTACTTATGTCAGTTCTTACTGGCGGAACGGTCCGGTATTGAACAACGCCTTAAGTGGCCTGGACCAGGCACTATGGGATATCAAAGGTAAGATGGCTGGTATGCCTGTATATCAACTACTCGGCGGTAAATGCCGCTTCGCAGTGGATTGTTATTCTCATGCTAATGGTAAATCTCCAGAGGAGGTTGCTGAGGATGCTCAACGGCTTATTGAAAAAGGATTTCGGCATGTCCGAATCCAGTTGGGAGGTTACGGTGCAGCTCAGAAGTTAGGGGGATATGGTGCTACCAATATGTTTGGAAGGCCGGATTTCGCTGATGCCGGATTTGGAACACCTGAGGACAACTACATGAACCAGGGATATTACCTCAGAATGATTCCTGTTCTTTTTGAAACAGTCAGGAAACGGTGCGGTGAAGAAGTCGAACTGCTCCATGATATTCATGAACGGGTGCAACCAATCGATGCCATCAATATGATAAGGAAATTGGAACCATACCATCCATTCTTTATTGAAGATCCATTTTCTCCTGAGAACATTCAATACTTTAAATTATTACGCCAACATACAACCATACCGATATCGATGGGTGAGTTGTATAACAGTCCGCATGAATGGATGATCCCGATGGCCGAGAAATGGTTCGATTTTATACGGATTCATATCTCACAGATCGGAGGCATAACTCCTGCAATGAAAGTTGCAAGGTTGGGTGAGTGGAACAATATCCGAACTGCGTGGCATGGACCTGGTGATGTATCACCGGTAGGGCATGCTGCCAATGCGCATATAGATCTTGCTGTCTGGAATTTTGGCATCCAGGAATCTGTTAATTTCTCTGAAAAGTTACTTGAAATATTCCCAGGCGCTCCCACAATGAAAAATGGTTATATGCATGTGAATGAAGCACCGGGATTGGGTATTGACGTCAATGAAAAAGAAGCTAAAAAATATCCCTTCCCTGATAAATTCAGTTATTACTGGACTCAGGTAAGGAAGGGGGATGGAACGGCAGTAAGACCATAAAATACTGTTTACTGTTGACAGTTGGTGATCATATAAGGAAGTAATCATTCCCGGCTCCATGCCTGGATCTCCTTTAGTTTATACTTAAAATTCTAAGGATAATAGTTATATGAATCCGATATGAGAATAATGGAAAATATTTACCAATTCAGGTAAATTCAAGGTGATGAATTCTATAAATAACTTCATAATCCTGATTATTTGCCCATTGTTTCTGGTTGCAGCGAAATCAATTCATCAACCATTTAAAATGAATACAATAAATAATCTGAATCCCGATGCTGAAGTGATATCTGAGATCCTGAAAGATGATGGCACCTTTCCTAACAATGAAAAACTGCCACTTCTGATCTATAAACAAGCCATTAAATTAGGCAAGCATGAACCGGCTGCAACAGTGGAAAAGTATTTTCATGGTAATCACTGGGGGGGCTCCTGGCGAAATGGAATCTATGGTTTTCATCATTACCACAGTACTGCTCATGAGGTGTTGGGTGTTTACAGCGGAGAAGTTAAGGTTCAATTTGGAGGTCCGAAAGGTATAATGGTTAACGCTAAAGCTGGTGATGTGATAATCATTCCTGCGGGTGTCGCTCATAAAAATCTGGGATCAAGTCCGGATTTTGGTGTGGTCGGTGCCTACCCGCCTGGTCAGCGTTGGGACATGAATCATGGAAAAGCCGGCGAACGACCAAAAGCAGATGAAAACATAAATAAAGTCCCACTACCAGAAACTGACCCGGTATTTGGTAAACCGGGACCTCTTGATGCTTTGTGGAAAACTGAATAAAGAATTTTACTCCTGTATTGCTACGGCGATCTTTGAATCAGCAGTTCCATAATATAGAAAATACTTTTCCTGATGGTAAACCAATCCTTCCACGAAACATACATTATTCACTTGCCCGGTAATTTCATAATCTTTTTCAGGATGGAAAAAATCCTTCTCAAGTCTTGAAACTACTTTCTTAGGATCTTTCAAATCAAGCAATACCTGCCCCGCCGCATATGTCCCCACTGGATATGTGGGATCATTCAGGTTTTTACTATTATAGATCATTACATGTCCATTCTCAGTGGATATGATCTGGGGCCCCGATTCAACGAGATCGGAATCAAAATTCCCATCCCTGGGTCTGAATACGCGGTATAGATACTCAGTTCCCGGCATCATACGCCCAGAATACGGTTCTTCAACTTCCACCGGGATCCAGTCAATCATATTTTCTGACCATGCGATAAAAATATCAGTGTCACCAAACAACATCCAGTATTTACCATTCACTTTTTCAGCAATGAATTCATTTCCAACCTGTTTGGTAATCACAGCTCCAGATTTAGACCATACATCCCGGTATTTTCCAACACCCAGAACTAAACCGTGTTTTTGCCAATTGTATAAATCAGCAGAACTTGCCAGACACAAACGTGCTTTATCCCCATCGTAGGAAGAGTAAGTCATATAATAATCCCCAAATTCATCTAAAACCACCCTTGGATCTTCCACACCCCCTTCCCATTCGAATTCCTTCATAAAATCCTCGTCTGGATATAAAACAGGAACAGGATGCCTTTCGAAATTTATTCCATCTTCACTCACCGCAATTCCAATCCTGGAAGTTCCAAGATATTTCCCAACAACATCTTCTGCCCGATAGATCAAATATATCTTTCCGTCTTTCAAAACAGCTGAAGGATTGAATACATCTTTTTCTTCCCACAGGACAGAATCTTTTCCTATTGGACAAAAAAACCATGTGTCATCCCTGGGGCCCATAATCGGATTCACCGCATCCTGTTTCACAAACGAAATTATAGCCCAATCCTCAGATGTTTCGGAACCTGTTTTACAACCGCCTAATAATAAAGAAAGAATAAATGCGTATAGAGCGAAGGTTGAATGCTGTTTCATATTACCGGAGTATTTAAATATTATCTAAATATAGCAGGGATCCAGCAATAACTCCAGTCTCGTTTAAAGAATTCGTGATAGCTCCTTTCTTACCTCTTCTTCTTTTGCAAATCCTTCTGCCAGATCATGATATTTGCCATTTTTTAATAAAAAGAATGATGGATATCCATGTACATCAATTTCTTTAACCCGGTCAAATTCCTGAAAAGTGAGTTCCTTATATTTCGAATCAAGAAATTTATCTAAAAAATCCTGTTTGCTGATCCCATACTTTCGTGCAAGGGCAGTAAAAGTTGCCTGTTTGTCTAATCTCCTCCCCTCAATGTAAAAGCATTGTTGAAGACTATAGGATATCGATAGTGCCTTTTCTGGTAATATGGTTTTCATCACATAAAAAGCAATGCAGCTTGGCTCCGAATCCATGATATATTGGTGATTGTGGATTATATTATCAAAAAAATATCGACTGAATTCAGCTCCGGTAATTCGTCCAACGCCCTCATATGCACGTTGTATTTTCAAAGATCTGTTTTTGACTGGCATCTTTTCTTCCCCTATAAAATTTCCACCGCATAAAACCTCGATTTCACAGGAATCGCTGTTTTCCTCGTAAATCTTTCTTACAGTCGGGTGAAATCCATAACACCAACTACAGAGTGGATCAAAAACATAAATAAATCGATCTCTCATTACAAAACTTAATCAATCAGACACCATAAAATTAATTTTTTATCTGGAACCTGATGTGTATTTTTAGATTGGAATTTTTTTTTAGATATTTCCAGGCAATATAAACCATAAATATGAGCAATAAGGATCAATTCTTTTTCGGAGAGGATGTCCTCTCTGTTGGATTGGCAATTGATTTATCGAAGGGAAAAATAAAAGGGATAATCGGTCCTGAGAGCAAAAAAAGGATTAATAATAGTCATAAAGCAGTCCAGGCGATTGTAAACCGTAATGAGATTGTATATGGCATCAATACTGGCTTCGGTTCCCTGTGTAATACCACCATTTCACCCGAAGAAACACAAAAACTCCAGGAAAATATACTCAGAAGTCATAGTGTAGGGGTTGGTGATCCCATAACCAGGGATCTTGTACGGCTAATGTTCATCCTGAAGATACACTCCCTGGCGATGGGGTACTCAGGAATATCCATTAGTACTCTCGAACGAATTCTCTGGTTCGTTGAGAAAGATTATATGCCACTGGTTCCATCCCAGGGTTCAGTCGGTGCCTCCGGAGATCTTGCCCCACTTGCGCATCTTTTCCTTCCATTGATTGGTCTTGGAAAAGTGTGGGAAAAGAATGGTTATGTGGATACTTTGGAAGTATACAAAAATGAAGGGATTCATCCGTTGAAATTGGGTCCAAAAGAAGGACTTGCCCTCATAAATGGCACACAGTTTATTACGGCTCATGCTATTAAAATAGTCCACAAACTTAATTATTGTCTGGATGTTGCTGATATTATAGGCGCCATGACACTGGAAGGTGTACTCGGTTCTGTGCGACCCAACGATGAAGAATTACATAGTATCAGACCATTTTCCGGAAACCTGTTGGTAGCACATCGTCTCAGAAAACTCCTGATGAATTCTGAAATGGTATCTTCTCATGTAGACTGCGACAGGGTGCAGGATCCATATTCAATACGATGTATGTCTCAGGTACATGGAGCAAGCAGGGATGCCTGGGCACACTTGAAACATAAGGTTAATATTGAAATAAATTCTGTTACTGATAATCCTGTGATCTTTCATGAACACAAAACAATCAGCGGAGGTAATTTTCATGGTCAACCACTTGCATTGCCCCTTGATTACACAGGTTTAGCGGCCAGTGAACTAGGTAATATTTCCGATCGCCGAACTTATCTTTTACTTGAAGGTAATATTGAAGGACTTCCGACATTATTGATGCGAAATACTGGGATCAATTCTGGTTTTATGATTCCACAATACACCTCAGCTGCCCTTGTAAGTGAAAATAAATCACTTTGTTATCCTGCTTCCGCAGATAGCATTCCCACTTCATTAGGACAGGAGGACCATGTTAGTATGGGTTCTATAAGTGGGAGAAAAACATTAAAGATCATTGAAAATCTTGAATACATCCTGGCGGTGGAGCTTTTATGTGCAGCACAGGCATTTGACTACAGGAGACCTTTAAGATCCGGAAAGATACTTGAAGCCTGTCACAACCTGATAAGATCAAGGATCGATCATGCAGAAGAAGACCGGGTATTTGCAAAGGATATCAAAGCTGCGCACAATATGATTAAAAGTGGGGAAATTGTCAATTTGACTTATATGGTTGCAGAAAATGAAAATATTATTCTAAATGGAGGGTATCATGAAGCGTTCGGAATTTATTAAGAAATACGCTAATCACCCGGAATACACCGCTCCCAGGGGATCACATCTTAATGCAAAATCCTGGCAGACTGAAGCTCCTTTACGGATGCTTCTTAATAACCTGGACAGGGAGGTGGCAGAAGATCCTGAAAACTTGATCGTATATGGTGGAACCGGACAGGCAGCCAGGAATAAAGAAGAACTTAAAAGGATCATAAGTCTTTTGCTTGATCTTGAAGAGGATCATAGTTTGTTGATTCAGTCTGGAAAGCCAGTTGGAATCTTACCTACCCATACTGAAGCTCCCCGGGTTCTTATAGCTAATAGTAACCTGGTTCCAAACTGGGCAAGCTGGGAACATTTTGAAGAATTGAAGAAAAAAGGCCTTATCATGTATGGGCAGATGACAGCAGGAAGCTGGATCTATATTGGTTCACAGGGTATTCTGCAGGGAACTTATGAAACTTTCATTGCATGCGGACATAAATACTTTAATGGAGATTTAAGACACAAACTCCTGGTTACTGGAGGTCTTGGAGGTATGGGTGGGGCACAACCACTTGCTGCAACAATTGCCGGTGCAACATTTCTTGGGGCAGATGTAGATCCGGCCAGAATCCGGAAGCGACTCGATACGAATTATATCGATCGAATAACTTACTCCTACCCGGAAGCCCGGGATTGGATTTTGGAAGCTAAAGAAAAAGGGGAAGCACTATCGGTAGGGCTTGTTTCTGATATCGGAGACATGCTTGAAAAACTCCTGGATGACGGTGTCATTCCGGAAATAGTTACTGATCAAACTTCCGCTCATGATCCGCTCCATGGGTATGTGCCAAATGGTTTTTCTCTCGAAGAAGCTATAAAACTCAGAAATTCTGATTCAGAAAGGTATATAAGAAATTCCTTGAAAAGCATGGCCCGACATGTCGGATACATGCTTGAAATGAAGAGACAGGGCAGTATTGTTTTTGATTACGGTAATAATCTGCGCGAATTTGCCAGGCAGGGTGGTGAAAAGAATTCATTTGATTACCAGGGATTTGTGCCGGAATTTATCAGATCCTTATTCTGTGAAGGAAAAGGGCCTTTCAGATGGGCTGCCTTATCTGGTGATCCTGATGATATATATGCAACGGATGAAGCGTTAGTTAAAGCATTTCCTGAAAACCATAACCTGATTAAATGGCTGAAGGAAGCCAGAAAGAAAATTGCTTTCCAGGGGCTGCCATCACGGATATGCTGGTTGGGCATGGGAGAACGTGAAAAAGCTGGATTGATCTTTAATGATCTCGTGAAATCCGGAAAAGTTAAAGCTCCACTTGTGATCGGCCGCGATCACCTGGATTGTGGATCAGTAGCATCTCCAAACAGGGAAACAGAAGGCATGAAAGATGGATCAGATGCCATTTCGGACTGGCCATTGCTTAACCTGATGATAAATGCGAGCTCAGGAGCTACATGGATTTCCTTCCATCATGGTGGTGGTGTGGGTATGGGATTCTCACAGCACGCTGGAATGGTAATTCTGGCAGATGGTACCGACAGGGCAGAAAGATCTTTAAAACGTGTGTTACACAATGATCCGGCCATGGGTGTTATCCGTCATGCAGATGCGGGATATGACCTTGCTATCGAAAATGCAATGAAATTTAATCTATCTGTCTGATGGGAAAAGCCAAACTCATTGGTCCCATAAAACAACTAATTCCACTGGATGGATTGTCTTTAACAGGTCCATTAACAGATGATCAGTTAAATATCATCCCTGATGCAGGCGTTATGGTTAATAGTGAATTAGTCCTCAAAATTGGAGATTACAATAGTCTTTGTAAGTCATATCCTGATATCATCAAAGAAGAAATCTACGAAGAAGCGGTAATACTACCCGGTTTCGTGGATTCTCATACACATATCTGTTATGGGGGGAACCGCTCCGGAGACTATGCTTTAAGGATTTCTGGTGAAAACTATCAAAAGATCCTGTCTTCCGGAGGCGGTATTTATGATACAGTACAAAAAACCAGGGCTGCATCTTCTAACGATCTGGAAGAATCTTTATTACAAAGAGTGTCACGACATATTAATGAAGGGGTAACCACTATTGAAGTAAAAAGCGGATATGGATTGAGTGTTGATGAAGAGATAAAGATGTTGGAAGCCATCCAATCTGTTAATCAGGAAACGTTGGCTGATTTAATTCCTACATGTCTGGCTGCTCATGTTTGCCCACCTGAATACAATAGTGCAAAAGAATTCCTGGATTATATTAGTAGCGAATTACTTCCGATTATAATAGAAAAGAAACTATCAAACCGGATCGATATATTCGTTGAAAACAACGTGTTTCCAGTGGAATTATCCAAAGAATATCTTCTGTTCGCAAAGAATCTTGGATTCGACATTACAGTACATGCCGATCAGTTTACTACCGGAGGATCTTTGGTGGCTGCTGAAGTTGGGGCATGCAGCGCCGATCACCTGGAAGCGAGCAAGGAGAAAGAAATCACGTTGCTGGTGGATTGCAAGGTGGTCTGCGTGGTATTACCAGGAGCATCTATGGGTTTGGGTATGCATTTTGGCCGGGCCAGAAAAATCCTTGATACGGGAGGAATTCTAGGTATAGCTACTGACTGGAATCCCGGTTCTGCGCCAATGGGGGATTTATTGATGCAGGCAGCGGTATTGAGTGCGGCTGAAAAGCTATCAACTGCAGAGACATTTTCGGCCATAACATTCCGGGCCGCTCATGCCCTCAACCTCAATGATCGAGGCAGATTGATCCCTGGAAACAAAGCTGATTTCATAGGCTTTCCGATTAGTGATTTTCGGGAGATTTTATATAACCAGGGTAAATTAAAACCAGAATGGATCTGGAAAAATGGGAAAAAACTAATAAACCAGTAAAAAATGACAAGTAAAATCATAGAGTGCGTCCCCAATTTTAGTGAGGGTCGTGATATGAATAAGATCAAACAGATTACTGATTCTATCTCTGATGTTAAAGGTGTCAAATTATTAAATGTTGATCCTGGAATGGCAACTAACCGGACTGTTGTGACATTTGTTGGAGACCCGGAATCTATAATTGAGGCTGCCTTCAGGGGTATTAAAAAAGCCGGTGAAATCCTGGATATGCAAACGCATAAAGGGGAACATCCGAGGATGGGTTCTACTGATGTTTGTCCCCTTGTGCCAATCAGTGGAATTACAATGGATGAAACTGTTGAATATGCCCACCGACTGGGCAACCGGGTTGGAGAAGAACTTGGAATTCCCGGGTATTTTTATGAAAATGCTGCTTTAACTCCTGAAAAACGAAACCTTGCATATTGCAGGCAAGGGGAGTATGAGGGACTGAAGAAGAGATTATCCGATCCAATCTGGAAACCTGATTTTGGCCCTCCCAGTTTCAATGCAAGGACCGGTGCCACGGCTATTGGTGCACGTGATTTCCTGGTCGCCTATAACATCAACCTGAATACTAC
>JBHOSY010000118.1:0-15317 GCA_042584165.1 Bacteroidota bacterium
TAACCGAGATCACTCCATTTGGGGAGGGACTTATCAATACGACTTATCTTGTAGTTACCGATTCAAAAGATAAACAAAACAAATATATACTTCAGAAAATCAATCAATATGTCTTTCCGGAGCCCTGGAAGGTGATGGAGAATTTATCTACAGTTAATAAGCACATAAATACCAATGTGAAAAGTTCCATATCATCAGGGGATTTGAAGATTACCCAGGCTGTTGATACGATTAAAGGACAGGATTATAATCTTGTATTAGAAAATAAGGATGCCTGGCGAATGATTGAATACATACCAGACACTAAAACCATAAAAACAGCTGAATCTCGTGAAATTGCTTATGAGGCAGCACGAGCTTTCGGTAAATTTGCAAGTTACCTGAGTGCTCTTGATACAAACCTGATATACACAACGATTCCCGGATATCATGCATATTCCAACCGTCTTGAAAAGTTAGAACTATCAATCAGGGAAAATACAGAAGGCAGAGTAGCAGATTGCAAGAATGAGATTGTTGCAGCCCAGGAAAGAAGGGATTATCTAATGCGTATGAACCATTTGATCGAGGGAGGACATACACCAAGACGAGTCACACACAACGATACCAAAATCGATAATGTCCTTTTCGATATAAATGGGAAGAAAGCAATTGGTGTTATTGATCTTGATACAGTCATGCCAGCAACAATACTTTATGACTTTGGAGATATGGTCAGGTCCAGTTGTAATTCCACACGGGAGGATAATCCAGATATTGATAGTATTCACTTTAAAATGGATATTTTCAAGGGTTTGGCTGAAGGGTTTCTAAAAGAAACCAATTCTTTTATTAATAACCACGAGAAAGATAACCTGGTTTTCGGAGGTCTCTTTTTCACCTGGATACAGGCTGTCCGATTTCTTACGGATTACCTGATGGGAGATGTATATTACAAAACCGCATATCCCGAGCACAACCTGGATCGAACAAAGAACCAGCTGGCGTATTTGAGTTTGATGGAAGAAAGAAGAAAGGAGTTGGAAGATTTTATTGCAGGATAATCAGTAAGAATATCATCCCTGATTGCTCTACCGGATCAGGAGGAAGAAATCCTTATTTAACCGCTATTTATGATTTGCCAGGAATTTCTTGCTCAACTGCCCCCCGAGATTCTCAAGGATATCCCTCCTCCGTTCAATCATAAATCCATATCGCAATGTCATTTCTGTTTCTAATGCATTCAAGTCTGTTTTGTCATATTTATCATAACGAGTCTGGCCAATAATATCAACAGCATTATAGTAGGGATACAATTCACTATAAATCATTTCAATTTCCTTCCCCAGTGATTCAGATGAAATGGACTTCATTACGGTGTAAAGTGTTTCCTTATATCTTTCATAACAATAATTATCCTGAATCAGGTACCGGTCCAGTGGTTCCTGAATGGAAAACATAAAATCATTATTTAGTGGTCGCAGGCGCTTGGTATTTCCTTCATGTGGTGTAACCGAGAAAATATCATCATAATCCCACGGTAATGGCCGGAAAATGTCAGTTTCAGGATCTATATAAAGGTATAACTCATCAGTATAATCACCATTCATCAGCCAGTAATTAAAGGCAAGCCATTTATAATATTCCTTAAGATCAAGGACCTTATTTAATTTTCTATAGAGTGCTTTTCCTTTATATTTTTCTGCATATTGATAGATTAATTTGAATTGATTTCGGTAATTTACAACACTCTCCTCACTTAAATCTTTTGAATATTTTTCCTTGTCGATACCTTTCCCATAATCCCGTCTTATTATATAGGGAGAATCTATTCTTTTCAGCGCCCAATCCTGTGGTCTTTGTAGCAGCAGAAAGACTCCTTCATTCTTACCATTGATAATCAAATTCACATAATCGTGTACAAGCTCAAACAATCCCAATTCGTTTAATAAGTGAAATGACAAACTGTTCCGAAAGTAATTTTTATCCATGGACATACTTATCAGATAGAAGTTCTTAAATTTATAATAACCCTCCTTGGTTCGGAAAGACATTTTCTTATCCAGAGATATCGTATAACTTTTTCTCCTGAATTCGAGTGTGGTCTGTCCATGTAATTCGATTTCTTCAAGTACGTATTTCTTACCATTATAGATAAAATCTGAAGCCGAAATATCTATCTTCACTACCATTGGACGATGGATTTCTGTTAATTGGTTATCATCCATTGTTATAGAAAAAACATGTCGCACAGAATCATCATGATGATGAACAAATTCCAGATGCTGGGCTCCAAGAGGCTTTTCTCCCATCAGGAGATATGTTAACACTATGAATATCAAATACTTACTCACGATTCTATTCTGCATATTATTTATATCCCTATATATTCTGGCGTCTTGGTAGTTTCAAGGATAACTATATTCTACAAAGTCTCCATAATACAAACCTGTCTGCGTGCTGTCGCCAAAGGCTCTGGCTGGCGGAGACCGGCAGGCAGGGATGTATGAAGTATTGTTCAGTCAATTAATAAAGATATATGTAAATCCTCGAAACATTATTTGAAAATTTTCATATTTATTTAAACTTAGTCTTTATAAAGTCAGATTTTTTAATGAATAAGTACATACACTTTTTCTTTACAGTAGTTTTTTCCATGACAATGATCGCACTGATATCTCTGTCAGAATGTAAAGAAAAAGATAACCTTCCAAATTTCATTATTATCATGGCCGATGACCTCGGATATGGTGATATCGGGTGTTATGGCAATAACCGGATTATGACTCCAAATATTGATCGTCTTGCAGCAGAAGGGCTGAAATTCACTGATTATCATGCTAACGGTCCGGTATGCACTCCAACGCGGGCAGCTCTACTCACCGGAAGATACCAGCAACGATCGGGGATGGAAGGTGTCATTTATGTGGGTGGCGAGACCAGACAATACGGGATTGATAAGAAGGAAATTACTTTTGCAGAAGTTCTAAAAACAAAAGGTTATGCAACAGGTGTCATTGGTAAATGGCACCTGGGATACAAGAAAGTATTCAATCCGATTCACCAGGGATTTGATGTATTCAAAGGATATGTAAGTGGGAATATCGATTACATTTCGCACTATGATAATGCGGGGATCTATGACTGGTGGCATAATCTGGACTCTACTTCGGAAGAAGGTTATGTTACAGACCTCATCACACTCCATTCATGTGAGTTTATTGAACAATATGCGGATCAACCTTTCTGCCTTTATGTAGCACATGAGGCTCCTCACTGGCCTTATCAGGGAAGGTCAGATAAGGCTGATCGATATCCGGGTGTGAATTTTGAATCTCAAGGTTCCAGGCCTGATAAACTGGGGGCATATAAGGAAATGGTGGAAATTATGGATGAAAGCGTTGGAAAGATTGTTAATAAGCTAGTTGAATTAGATCTTGAAGAAAATACGCTGGTAATTTTCTGTTCTGATAACGGTGCGGTACAAATTGGAGATAATGGTGGTCTCAGGGGATATAAAACGACCCTCTGGGAAGGGGGGCACCGGGTTCCGGCTATAGCATGGTGGCCTGGAAAAATTAATCCTGGCATAACGAACGATTTGACCTGCAGTATGGATATTTTCCCTACCATGGTAAACCTGACGGGGATAGAAGGCAAAATTCTTCCTGAATTTGATGGGATCAATATTACACCTATCCTGTTCGATGACAAATCCTTCAATAACAGGAAAATATTCTGGCGATATCGCAATTTCAAATGCGCCAGGCAAGGGGACTGGAAAATCATCTTAGCGGATTCAACCTAGTACCTTTTTAATCTTAAAAAAGATATAAGAGAGTCTGAAAACCTGTTTGAATCTTATCCAGAAAAGGCGGAGGAATTAAAGTCACTACTGTCTAAGTGGGAAAATGAAGTGGGAAACACTTCAGAAATGATAACCAAATAATTCTTTGAGTGTCTTTGTAAAAAAGATAAAATCGTAATTGTTGTACATATGAACACAAAGAAGGGACAAAGGAACATGAAGAATGAATTTCTTTTAAATGAAAAGTATTAGATGATCAATGAAAGTAAAAGCAGTTATGCATTAATTACAGGTGCAAGCCTGGGAATTGGAAAGGCAATTGCATTTGAATTAGCTGCAAAAAACCATAACCTGATTCTTGTAGCTTTACCAGGCAGAGAATTAGAACAGACAGCTGTCGAATTACGGTTGAAATTCAGTGTTGATGTGTTAGATTTTGGTGTTGACCTGACCCGTGAAGAAACTCCGGAAGAAATCTATGATTTCGTACAATCCAGGAAGATATCAATCAACATACTTATCAACAATGCAGGACGAGGGACTAGTGGAATGTTCCATAGAAGCGACCGGGAACTTAATAATTATATGGTCAAACTCAATAATATGGCTATGGTTGGGATATCTCATCTATTTATAAATATGTTATTAGCACAACCTGAAGCATGGATCATGAATGTCAGCAGTATGGAGGCCACATTACCCCTGCCCTATAAAACAGTCTATACTGCAACAAAAGCTTTTATCTATGCATTTTCACTTGCATTGAATGAAGAATTAAAGGGAACTAATGTTTCAGTTTGTGTTTTATGCCCGGGAGGTGTTTTGACAACAGAAGATGGATTAAAACGGGCAAAGTCCATGGGCTGGAAAGCAAAGATTATGATAAAGAGTCCGGATTTTGTAGCTAAAAAAGCAATAAGCGATATGTTTAAAGGTAAGCTTGTAAGTATTCCAGGTATTGTTCCTTATGCCATTGTTAAGATTATGAAACTTTTTCCAACCAAACTGAAAATGAAAACGCTGGAGAAGGTTTTCCGGGCATATAAAGATCATTGAATTGATAATCCGTAAGATGGCTGAATAGTTGATCACGCATCAAGAGAAGACGAAATACACCTCGACGAATTAACTTATAAACTAATAAACTTATAAACCACCTTTTATGAATGATTCATAGATTCAATAAGTTTTACTATATTGAATAAATATTATTATTAACACCTATTACTTCTTTAATCATGAAATATTCTATCCTGATTTTATACCTGATATTAACATTCAAACTGCAAATGTGTTATTCACAACCAAAGGAAATCCTGTATGTCGGCACCTTTTCCGAAAGGGATAGCAAAGGCATATATGTCTTTGAGTTCGACAGGGATAATAAGATTATTGAACTAATTCAAACAATAGGTGGAAAAGTAGGACCTTCTTTCCTTGATACAGATCCAAAAGGTAACTACCTGTTTTCCGTGAACGGAACCGGAATTGGGGATCAGAAAAGGTGGGGATCAGTGACTTCTTACAAAATCAACAGGAAAAACGGGAAACTCTCAAAAAATAATATTGTTTCTGCATTTGGAGGCGGTCCCTGCCATATCGTTATTGACAAAACCGGTACACGCGCACTTGTGTCCAATTATGGATCAGGCAACCTTGTAATGTTTCCAATCTCAAATGCAGGATTATTAAGCGAAGAAGCTGTTACAATACAACATAACGGATCAAGTGTGAATGAATCCAGGCAGAAAAAACCACGGGTACATTCGATCAAGTTATCCTATGATAATAATTATGCCTACGTTTCAGATCTTGGAATTGACAAAGTCATGATTTATGAACTTGATGCAGAAATGGGCTCTTTGAAACCTGCACAGAAACCATATGTCGATATCGAACAGGGATCAGGACCAAGACATTTTGCCTACCATCCTGATCTTCCTTATGCTTATGTTATCAATGAGTTATTCAATACAGTTACTGCATTTAAGGTTGATAAACAGAACGGAAGTCTGACAACAATTCAGACGATCACTACCCTGCCAAAACTTTTCAACGAAGTAAGTTACTGTGCAGATATACATATTCATCCAAACGGCAAGTTCCTGTACGGATCCAACAGGGGGAATAATACAATTGTGGTCTTCTCAATAGATCAAAGTACCGGTGAATTGGATCTTGTCGATCATACTTCCACCAAAGGCGACTGGCCAAGAAACTTTATGATCGATCAGGAAGGGAAATTGCTACTTGTCGCTAATCAGAAAACAGATGACATCTATATTTTTGAAATAGATGGTGAGACTGGTAAGTTAAAAGATAGCGGTGTTAAACTAAATGTCCCTGCTCCAGTTTGTTTGAAAATACTTTCTCTGAGATAACTTTTATCAAGGGGTGGAGAGATAATCTGGACACGGAGGTCACGGAGGATGCTCGGAAAACACGAAGGATTGATTTAGGTAATCCCGGGTTTTAAACCAGGGGCTAATGTCCTACTATATGGATTCTGTATATATAATATCACAACATTAATTACTTCCGAAATAATTCTCAATATCACAGAGCTTTTCACTCAAGAGCCACAACCTGCTGGCCATATCCTTATCATATGAGTTGCGGGATGATTTTTTCACTTTACACTTGTCCCAATACTTTCCACTTTCGCCCTGGGCATCCGGGGATGATGCAAGGTATATGGATGTAGCGGCTCCCTCTTTTATAGAAACACCACCCAGTCTTCTTAGTTTCCATGCAATTCCATGTAAGGGATATGTGTGTTTCAGGCCAATGTCTGTTTTAACAAGGCCGGGTTGGACACAGTATATAGATAGTTTATTATCATCTTTCCGTCGATCAAACTCATAGGTAAAAAGTACGTTGGCCAATTTCGATTGCGCATGTGCTCTGAGCCCATGGTATTTTTTTGTCAGATTGATATCATGAAAATGGATCTTTCCATGGAAATGAGAATCCGATCCAACATTTATGATCCTTGGATCATCAGATTTCCTTAATATCGGCAACAACTCATACGTAATCAGGAAATAAGCAAGGTGATTTACTGCAAACTGGGTTTCAATATTATCCTCGGTATATTCCAGTTTTGAAAACCATGTTCCAGCATTATTAATCAATACATCAATTTTTGGATGGAGATCCATAATAGTTCTAATTCCTTCCCTGATCTGTTTCTGAGAACTCAGGTTCATTGGAACAATGTTTACTTTTTTATTTCCACTATCCTTTACTATCTCTTCCCGGGCAGCAAGCCCATTCTGTTCGTCACGACAAACAAGTACAATTGTCGCACCCATGTCAGATAGTGCCTTTGCTGTTTCGAGACCGATACCGGAACAAGCGCCGGTGATAACACAGATTTTATTTTCCATAGTATAAATATATCAAGTTCACATACCGCCACCTAAAGCTCATGAATTACTTGTGGAGAAGAATAATCCATCCATCCGGAAATTAAAAAAAGTAATGAAAAGAAAAAAATATGGATTTCATGAATTAAAGTTCTTAGTTACTTAGTGTTTGTTAAAATAGAAGCCTTACTGTTGTACCTTGATCTTCAACTGAAGAGAGTGAAATGTTTCCCTTATGCAGCCGCATGATCTGCCTGGCCAGACTCAATCCAATCCCTGAACCTGAGTTCTTTGTTGTGAAAAATGGCATAAAAATAAAATCCAGAAGGTTATATGGAATACCAATCCCATTATCAATAATTTTAATGATAGTAATACTTTTTTCTTTCCATACTTTAATATGGATTGCAGGAGTCGGTCTGCTATCCAGGGACTGTACAGCATTTTTTATTAGATTAATTAATACCTGTTCAACCATTTTTTGATCACATATAAGCGTAAGATCTTTAGGTAAAATATCTATTGTTACATCGATATTCTCCCTGATCAGATCACCTTTTAATAATGCATATAGATTGTCCAGCATTGATCCGATATCTACCTCTTTCAAAGACGGTGATTGCAGTTCAGTAATCTTCTTATAATCTTCTACGAATTGTTTCAGCCCCAACGACCTTCGGTGAATTGCTTTCAATCCTTCCAGGGCATCCTGTAGTTCTTTTTCACTTATTCGTTCTGGCTTTTTAGCCTTTTCATCATCCTCAAACATTTTAATCAGACTCGAAGACGCAATTGATATCGGGCTGATCGAATTCACTATTTCATGTGTGAGTATCCGTACCAGCCGTTGCCAGGTTTCCATCTCAGTTTCTTCAAGTTCCGGTCTGATGTTCTGCAGCGAAACCAGCTTTATTGGTTTATCACCAAACTTGAATTCAGAAGCCCTGATATATAATGAAAGTATCTCATCTTCGAAAGGTATCTTAACGATCTTCTTTTCATTAGATAATATATTATCCAGTATTTCCGGTAAATCCTCATTCACTCTTTTGAATCCTTCCAATTGCGCCACATAAGGTACTCTGAGCAGATGCTGAGCTGCTTTGTTGAACAATTCAATTTTACCATCTTTATCCCAAGCGATTAATCCGGTATTAACATGCATGATGGAGCTTTCAAAATACTGATGCTCTATTTCCTTTTCTTCTTTGATCCGGCCGAACTCATCTATAATCCGATTAAACTCGAGGTATAACTCCTGAAAAGGTTGCTTTTTATTTTTTGAAAAAACCAGTGATGTGTCATCATATTTAAAAGACTGCAGGAACACCAGGAGATCCCGGTTGATCTTATTTACATATCTGATCAGTAAATATATCCAGACAAACCATAACAAAGCAAGGCTAATGGAAGTTACCAGCATGTTTTCTTTCTGCACAACCACGAAAAAGGTAGAAGCTGTAATCCCAGACATTAATGAATAAATAATAACACGCAGGTTAAATTTTCTAGAGTTCATACTTCTTGATCTTTTCGTATAAGGTAGATCTGTTTATTCCCAACTCTTTGGATGTCATTGACATATTCCAGTTGAACTGCTCCAAAGCCTTTCTGATCAGGGTTTTTTCATGTTCTGCAATATTGTAGTTCGCCATTTTATCGTCCTGAACCGGAACAGGTAATTTGGACGAGTCCATATCTTCAGGTGTGATACTTATACTTTCAGACAAGATCACTGCTTTCTCAATCAGATGTTGTAGCTCCCTGACATTACCGGTCCACGGAAATTTCTGCATTTTTTTTATTGCTGCAACTGATAAGTTCAATTTGGGTTTATTGTACTTGATCTTGTATTCGTTCATAAAATAATCTGCAAGTACCGAAATATCTTCCGGACGTTCTCTTAAGGAAGGTAAAGAAATTTCTACTGTTTTAATTCGATACAATAAATCTTCCCTAAACAAACCCTGACTGACCATATTTTCGAGATCCATATTCGTTGCAGCGATCAGTCGGAAATCAACCTTTCGTTTTCTATGATCTCCTACCCTGGTGATGCAGCGTTCCTGGAGAACGTGTAAAAGTTTCGGCTGTTGATTCAATGGTAAATTTCCTATTTCATCCAGGAATAGCGTGCCACCATTGGCTATTTCGATTCGCCCCGGTTTATCATCCCTGGCATCGGTAAAGGCTCCCTTGACATGGCCAAATAACTCGCTTTCGAACAGTTTTTCGGGTATCACACCCAGGTCCACACTTACAAATACTTCCTTATTTCTTGAAGATTGCCTGTGAATTTCCCTTGCTATTACTTCCTTTCCGGTACCACTTTCACCCGTTATCAATACATTGGCATCCGTCACAGCTACTTTCTTTACCATGTCATAGATACGATTCATTGCAGGAGATTCAGTTCGGCATACCCTGAATCCTTCATCTTCCTTCTCATGCAGATGTGATTTCTTTATCTGAAGGTCATTGATCTTCTTTTTTGCCAGGCTTTGATTGTATGATGATAATATTGTACTCAGTATTTTTTTCTCATCCCATGACTTCTGAATAAAATCAGCTGCTCCTTTTTTCAGGGATTCTATGGCCAGATCGATATCTCCGAAAGCTGTAATGAATACGATGGTGGCATCCGGATCTGATTCTTTGAGCTGGGTCATCCAGTAAAAGCCTTCATTTCCTGTATTGATGCCTGCCTGAAAATTCATATCCAGTACAATGACATCAAAACTTGTATTCTTGATTAATTCTGGAACCTTATCGGGTCTTGAAATTGTTTCAACCACCTCAAAATACTCCGATAACATCAGCTTCATAGCAATTAAAAATTCCCTATTGTCATCGATGATCAGGATGGAACCTTGGTTCTTCTGCATAAAAAATGTGTAAAATCAGGACACTAATGTCGGAATTTCCAACAATTTTTAAAACATTTTTTTTGTAACTTGCTGAATATCAGCAATATATTTTCTGGCATTCAGCTTGTATAACCATTTTTAATTGAATGAATTATGCTCAGACACTACATTTTAATTGGATTAAGAAATTTGAGGCGAAATAAATTCTTTGCCACTATTAATATAGCAGGAATGGCAATCGGCCTAACTACCTTTATCCTGATTTCTTTGTATGTTCAGAACGAATACGACTACGATAAGCATAACGAACACTTTGATCGTATTTACAGAATTCATCCAATTGCCCATATGAAGGACAATGATGAATACTGGATGCAGGTATTTTTCCCTCTTGGGCAAAAATTGGAAGATGATTTCCCGGAAATTGTTGAATCAGTAACTACCAGACCAGTGTGGGGAGAGTTTTTATCAAGCTCAGAAGATAGAACCTACTATGAAGACTATGGTTACTTCGTTGAAAACAGCTTTTTTGACATATTTACAGTTGAGTTTATTGAAGGAGATCGCCAAAACAGCCTGTCAGAACCTAACTCCATCGTTCTTACAGAAACACTCGCGAAAAAGTATTTCCCAGATGAATCTCCTATAGGAAAAATAATTACCTCCCGGAATAAATATCCTTATAAAGTAACTGCTGTCATTAAAGATTTTCCGGATACCAATTTTGAGAGAATTGAATACCTCGTGAATATACGAACCATCGAAACTGTGGACGGATGGGAAATCGATGTATGGGATAATTGGAGTTTCTATACATATTTTCTACTTGAAGAAAATGCCAATCACGAAGAAACCAATCAGAAAATTGCTTCCTATATCAATGACAATCGACCTGACTGGCCAACAAAATATACCCTGTATTTACATCCCATGGCTGATTTTCACCTGCTCCCAGATAATGAAAATAAGGGTTATCTTATAATTGTTATTCTCTATTCATCCATTGGAATATTTGCACTGCTGGTTGCCTGCATCAATTTTATGAACTTGACAACAGCTTACTCTATGAACAGGGCTAAGGAGATTGGAATTAAAAAAGTTGTAGGTGGTCGGAAATCATCACTGGTAAAACAATTTCTTATCGAGTCAATCCTTATATCCTTCATTGCTATCCATCTAGCTTTCATTCTGTCAGAACTTGCTTTACCTGCTTTCAATTTGATCGTCGAAAAAAACCTGGATATACAATACCTGGATAATTGGCAATTTGTGGTTTTCATTTATTTAATTGGCATTATTTCAGGAATACTGGCCGGTATATACCCTTCCTTTGTATTGTCATCTTATAAGCCTACTATCGTTCTTAAAGGAAGTAATCAAAAATCCGGGAAAAGCCTTTTGAGAAGATTCCTTGTTACATTTCAGTTTATTATATCAAGTATATTGATTCTCTCTACCCTGCTGGTTTTGAAGCAATTTAATTTCATGAAAAACAAGGAAATGGGATTCAATAAAGATCATGTTTTTTATGCGGTTATCCAGAATGAAATTACAGACCAGAAAAAGGATTTCGAACCATTACGACAGAGGCTAATAGAACATTCTGGGATACTGGATGCCAGCATATCAATGCATGTCCCCTTCTGGGGATCCAGTGGGACTAACATAAGCTGGGAAGGAGCACTTGAAGGGGAAAGGATTAACATCAGAATAAATCGGGTATCTCATGATTATATTTCTTTATATGGGATTGAAGTCATTCAGGGTAGAGATTTTTCCAAAGACATACAATCTGATCATGATGGCGCTGTATTGATCAATGAAACAGCATTAGATATTTTTGGATGGGATGATCCAATTGGTAAAAAGATAAATGGTGACGAGTATGAGGTAATCGGGGTAATAAAAGATTTCCATCGACAATCAGTTTATAATAAGATCGATCCACTTTTACTTGTACTTCATGACGGAGATATGAGTAGGCATGATATGTATTCTGTAAGGTTCGATGGAAATCAGGGGATCCCGGAAATGCGAAATCTTATAAGTAAGGAACTTAAAGAAGTTCATCCGAATTCCATTTTTGAATTGATTATATTATCGGATAACATGGATAGTGAAACACTAAATATTTACCAAGGAATTGTAGAAACTTTTGGATTCTTTTCGATAATAACTATCATGATTGCTGCGGTTGGAATGTTTGGTCTTGTTGCATTCTCAACTAAAATGAGAACGAAGGAAATTGGTATTCGGAAAGTTCATGGGGCATCTTCAAAAAATATATTCCTGATACTGGCCAAAGAATTTATTTTCTTAATTATTATCGCTAATGTTATTGCCTGGCCTTTAGGAACCGGAATAACAGTAATTGATCCTGCTGCCTATAAAGTAGGGATAGGGATCTGGGAATATATTCTCACCGGTTCTTTTGTATTGATCATCTCGTTTTCAACAATTTTCTATCATACACGAAAAGCTTCTATAGAAAGCCCGATCAACGCATTGCGTTACGAATAGTGAAAAATCAATAATATGTTACTATACAACCTCAAAATAGCGTTTCGAAATATCCTTAAAAACAAGGGATATAGTTTTCTCAATATAGTCGGATTAGCTGTAGGAATGATGTCCAGCGTAGTCATCGTATTATGGATTATTGATGAGACCAATTATGATACCTTTCATCAGGATGCAGACAGGATCTTTCGGATTGCCTGGATGTCAGATAATCCACAGACACGCACACCACACCCCATAACTTATTCCATGGTTGCTGATTTCCCAGAGGTTGAGAATGCTGTCAGCATATCACCAATATGGGGAGATGGCCTGACAAGGCCCATGCGAACTGTAAAACAGGGGGAAATCACTTATGAGGAGAATGGGATATTTTCAGCAGATACTACTTTTTTCCAGGTTTTCAGCTTTAAAATGGTCAAAGGAAATCCGAAAACCGCTCTAAAAGATGTTGGCGGATTAGTGATCACGGAAGAAATGGCTGAAAAATACTTTCCCGATGAAGATCCTCTGGGGAAAAGTCTGATCATCAATTTCGGAATGGATATTCCTTTCATGATAACCGGAGTGATTCAGAATATACCTGATAATTCACATTTTCATTTCGATTTCCTGGTGTCTTATAATACCACCAAATCATATCCCTCCGGAGAGTACTATGAATGGGCAGATTTTGGTCATTATAACTATATAAAATTGACCTCCGGGGCCAACCCGGGTACACTCGAAAAAGAGATGATGTCATGGGTCGGGGGATACCGTGAATGGTCTGAATCAGCCCTTGAAGAAATGGCCAATGGGACGATTGGATTCAGGCTTCAGCCCTTAACCTCCATTCACCTGCACTCGGATATCAGGTGGGAACTGGAAGCTAATGGAGACATCTATTATGTTTATATTTTTAGTGTTCTTGCTGTTTTCATTCTGGTCATTGCGTGTATCAATTTCATGAATCTTGCCACTGCCAGGGCTACCAGCAGGGCTACTGAGATTGGCTTGAAAAAGATCGTTGGAGCAAGCAGATCTCAGTTAATCTGGCAATTTTATGGGGAGGCTTTTCTGGCCTCTTTAGCCGCCTTAATAATCGGACTGGTATTATTTGAAATGCTCACACCAATATTTAATTCAGTAACCGGCAAATCATTCAGCCTGAATTATTCAAATCCGCAAGTCTCAGGGAGTCTTTTAATACTTCTCCTGTTGTGCAGTGTTGCAGCTGGAACATATCCGGCATTGATCCTATCCGGATTTAAACCCTCGAAAATCATTAAAGGATCAGGGGAAACTAAAAAAGACAGATTCAATTTCAGAAGAGTCCTGGTAATATTCCAGTTTGCCATTTCTGCATTCCTGATCATAGGATCGCTAATAATTGCCGGTCAATTGAAATATCTTCAAAACAGGAAACTGGGATTTAACTCTGATCAGGTGATTGTTGTTCCAATTAAGGATACGCTGATGCAAATGAATTATGAATCTGCCAAAGCTGAGTTCCTACGTAATCCTTCAATTTTAAATGCATCCGCTGTTTCAAATATCCCGGGAAGAAGATTTAACCAGAATCCAATTCGCTGGAAAAGAGATACAGAAGAAAATTATGAAAGCACTTCCGAATACCATGTTGATCACGATTTCTTTAAAACCCTGGATATTAAAATCATCGAGGGAAGAGATTTTAAAAAAAACCGGGAATCAGATTTTGAATTTGCTTATATAATAAATGAGGCTGCTGCTTCATTATTCGATTGGGAAAATCCCGTAAATGAGGAAGTTATCTGGTACGATGATGAAATAACCAGGGAGGGGAGAGTTATTGGAATTGTCGAGAATTTTCATTTCCAGTCTTTACACAAATCAATTGAACCGCTTTTAATTAATGTTCAGCCCGACAATTTTAATTATTACCTGGTTAAAATCAGGCCTGAAAATATCCAGGAATCGATTGCATATCTTAAAAGTGCGTATGAAAAGATAGATCCCAATAATGATTTCACTTATTTCTTCATGAATGACGATTTTTCAGCACTATATAAATCTGAAGAAAGGGTAGAAACGATTTTCACTTACTTCACATTTCTGGCAATTATCATTTCATGCCTGGGATTATTTGGCCTGTCATCCTATGATGCTGAAAGGAGAACCAAGGAAATTGGTATTAGAAAGGTTAATGGCGCAACGGTTTGGGGCATAGTATCCTTGCTGTCAAAAGACTTTACTAAATGGGTCATAGTTGCCTATCTGATTGCGTGTCCATTCGGATGGATTATTATGAATAAATGGTTAGAGAATTTTGCATACCAGCTGCAAGTTTCATGGTCTGCATTCCTTATCGCAGGTACACTGGCGATCTTAATTGGTCTCCTGACAGTCAGTTTTCATTCATTCAGAGCTGCTAGAAAAAATCCTGTAGACGTATTACGTTACGAATAAACCTTAAACACAACAACAAATGTTCTGGTATAACATAAAGATCACTTTTAGAAATATCCTTAAAAATAAGGGTTACAGTATAATCAATATTTTAGGCCTGTCTATTGGTATGGCTTCTTCATTATTGATCATTTTGATGGTTCATTTTTCGTTAAATACTGACAAATTCAACAATAACTATGAGAATTTATTCTTATTACAACAGGTCGTTAGTTTTTCAAGCGATGATTATACAACCGATCGAACCGGAGGTGCCGTTGGGCCAACGATGGCAAATGCTTATCCTCAGATACAAAACTTTACCAGGTATGGTCAACTCGGGGAAATGCTATTGACATATTATCC
>JBHOSY010000119.1:0-15283 GCA_042584165.1 Bacteroidota bacterium
CCTCATTGTTGATAAACCGACTTACTGCTTCCTTAATAACCCTATCTGGAAGATCAGAATACTGCTTCCGTAAGAAACTCTCCAACTGGTCAGGAAAGACGACTTGTTTAGGTGGTCGCTCGATTTCTAATCCCAGTTGGTACTCATATTTCTGCTCTGACAGCCATTCGATAGCTGCCTGTTCGACGTGAGACTCAACGAGCTTGATGTCCATGATAATGCTCCTGGTTAAAAAGTGAATCTAATATAGCAGTTTCCACCTTGCTATAAAACATCCTTGACCTGGTTTTCAGCGTCTTTGACCTGAATTTCTCCAGAGATAAGCTTGGGGAGGAGGAGGTTTCGGAGTCTTTCTAATTGGATGTTTTCAGCTTGATTATTCAGGATTAAGTCAAATAAAGGTTTCACAGCCACATGCAACCTTGTCGAATATTTCTGTGATACAGCGAAAGACATAGAGTTCAGGTTTCCTTTATTTAGTTTCGGTTGTACAGCACCAGTAATATATGGTCCTACATCTTTGGAAGATAATGCAAGGTTGATGTATTCAGTCGAGTATCCTTCATTACCTGTAAGAACATGTGCATGATTGCTAACCCAAAATCTTCCCTGGATATACTGAGTATATGGCGTGTTTCGAACCGTTTTTACAGTTCCATCCTCTGCTACTAATAAATATGTGCCATCAAAGCGATATTCATCAATGTGGTCAAGAATACCAGTTGCACCATAGTACGGGTACTTACCACCTCTTGTTACTCTCTCACGACTTGAAAGAGGCTGACGCAGCTTGTTGTGGTTTATTGATAAGGCAGGTAATTTTAAAGATTTCCACCCCTTTGGTATCATCCCCAGTTCAGAATCAACAAACTCTCCACCAGAAGACTTGTAGGGTTTCCCTTCCTCATTAGGAAACTCAAAGTCCACGAACCACCTTTTATACAGCAGCATAGCCATCTCTTCCAGTGTCTTGTTCATCTCCAGGTTGAGTTCGATCTTGTCGTCTAGTGCACCCAGGATCTCGGCGATGCGATGTTGTTCAAGAAGTGGAGGAAGGAGGATCTCGAAGTTTCGGAGGGATGTAAAATTGAATACGGGCTGAACAGACTTCGAGCTGATCTGATTGATATAGTTCCGAATTGAACGGGAAGAAAAGTAGTAATACACGTAATCATGATTAGCTATTTCAGGATCGACCTCCAACTTCATTGTATTAGTTGAAAGAAGATACTTATTGTGGTCCTTGAAGCTTGTCAAAATGCCGACCTTACCAATCGTACCAACTTTGGGGAAAACCAAGTCTCCAACTCTAACGTGTGATCTTGGTAGTGAACTAAACTTTTCATCAGATACAAATCGCATATCGGACCAGTCACAACTACGTCCATTTATGTTTTTACCTTGAACGACAGGTACTCCTTCCACCTCATAATCCTTTGTTTTAAGGCTTGTGCCAAACGGAGCATCGCCCATTGATAGAGCTATCTGTGATATTTTGAGCCTTCTACGTATCATAGCTAATGTCTTGTAATCTTTTAATGATTACCTTCTGAAGTTGATTGGATTCCTTGAAGAGTTCATCAAGCCTACTATTCAGTCGATTAAACTTCTCCTCAAAAGGAACACCATCATCCTCCTCATCCTCTGTTCCTACATATATCCCAGGTGTCAGCTTATAGTCATGCAATTTGACTTCGTCAACACTTGCATACTTGCAGAATCCAGGTATATCCTCATATCCGTCTTCAGCATTCCTCCAAGCATGGTAAGTGCCAGCAATCTTGTCTATGTCTTCGTCAGAGAATACCCGAAGTCTTCTGGTTACCATCTCACCCAGTCGGCTAGCATCAATGAATAGCATCTCATCCAAGCGTTCCCTGTGCTCTTCATCCTTACCATCTCTGTTCTTGCTTAGAATAAACAGACAGGCAGGAATACCAGTAGTCATAAACAACTTATCAGGAAGACGTATGATACAATCGATCATCCCGTAATCCACCATATGCACTCTCACATTTCGTTCCTGCTTGGTGTTCGTGGTCATCGCACCGTTTGCCATGACCGTACAAGCAGTACCTTTATCACTTAGGTGATGCCAGAAGGTCTGCATCCACATATAATTGGCATTTCCGTTTGTAGTGAACTCATCAATAGGACCTAACAGACGTGGATCTTTTTCTGGCAAATCCTCAGGATGCCAGGTATCAACATTGAACGGTGGATTGGTCAGGATGTAGTCAGCTTTCAGTTCAGGATATTTGTCAGTTAGCAGTGAATCTCCCATTTTCAGATCGAAAGGTAGGTTTCGAAGTAACAGGTTCATCTTGCATAATCGCAAGGTTCCCTCATAGCGTTCTTGGCCGTTTACAGCAATGTCTCCTTTGCTTCCACCATGTGCCTGAACGAATTTCATGGACTGCACGAACATCCCCCCAGATCCGCATGCAGGATCAAAAATTCGCCCTTTTAAGGGTTCTAGGAGCTCCACCATGAGGCGAACTATTGAGCCAGGAGTAAAGAATTGTCCAGCACCAGAACCCTCTGCCATGGCAAATTTGCCGATATAGTATTCATAGATCCTGCCAAGAATATCACTCTGTGGATTCTCCCTTTCCGAGAATTTGTTGTGTGAGAACAGGTTGATTATACCACTGACCTGCTTTGGAGTAAGCTGGCTTTTCACAAAGATAGGAGGCAGTACACCTTTCAGATCTGGATTGGAATCAGCCAGTACATCCTCTATTAACTGGCATGCCTGATCTGCCTTTACTTTGATATCATCCTGTTCGGCGTTCTGTTTCAAATACTCCCATGTAGCCTCCTCAGGTAACAGGTAAACACCTTTGGAAAGGTACTCATCAGGATCATTGATGATGTAGTCGACATCCTCCTGGTCTTGGGTGTAGTAATCCGAGTCAGGATCAGCAGTCAACTCCAGTAGCTTGTCTTTACGGATGTTATACCGCTCACTGAGATGCTTGATAAATATCAGCGATAGTACAAAGTCCTTGTACTGGTTCTCAGCTACAGCTCCTCGCAGCTCGTTTGCCGCATCCCACAGTTCCTTTTCAAAGTCGATGTCAGGGCGGTTGTTGTTGGTGTTGTTAGCCATGTATTAGCAGGTAAAAAGTTCTGTGCCGAAGATAGGAAATCTTTATCATAGCAGCCAAGCATTTCTGGTAAGGATAAGCATATCTATTGCAGCTGTACAGCAGATACTCCTTATTTGAAATAATGCCTGTGATCCAACAAGTAAAGTTCCCCTGGTTCTCCATCAGGATCTAACTCTGGATTCTTCACCATCGCTTCCTGCCATTTCTCAGTGAATGCAGCTTTGTATAGTTGAGCAATATTTCGCTGCCTGATATTTTCCATCACAGTATTCTGGTTTTCTCTCGGTAGCTCAAGCAGGATGACGTTTTCTGTATCCAGCATTTTAATGGTGTTCTCCAGGGATCGGGTCAGGAGTACGAGCTCATGGAAGCTGATTTCGAAGGTGAGTTTGTTGAGTGGGTTGCTCATAATGGCATGTCAATCTTTAATGCAACGGACGTATTGACCACAATGCTTTCTACCATATGTAATACGTGGGATTTTATCTTTTAAACTAGCATCATCGGTCGTAAATAACCAGGCACTTTCATTCCTTTCCTCATCATAGGTCCAAAAATTAGATCTAAAGCTTAAGTATCTATAATCTCCTTCCTTAACACGTTTGCCAGCTAATAAGTCATCAAAACCAGACGTACCACCTTTAACTAAGTTATGATAGGCAAGTATTGATCCGCCTTTTAACATTCCTCTATCATTAACTACATCAGTACCTCCAACAAAAGTTAGCAAAGTGATAAATTCTGCCTTAGTAGGTAAATGCCATCCGTTTGGGCAAACCTTTCTTGATGTTTCCCAATTATACATTCGTCCATAAATTTGGCAATTAATATCCTTATCGTTGTAACACCAACTTTCAGTTTCAGGATGATATTTCAAACTCTCCGCCATCCATATCTGGTCACCAATCTTCACCCATTTATATGTTTGGTTGTCACGTGTATCTATGAAACTACCTCTTTTTGCTACCTTGAATTCATCGTAAGCTATAGATTTTGCTTCTGAAAGATTCTCATCTCGCTTTGTTACAGATCCATCGATTTGTGTAAAATAGAAGTTCCCAGTTAGCATATTCCACTCCTGAGGTATCTGCTGTTGCTTACTTTCCTCAAGTACACACACCCGTGTGTTCTGGAAGACTTCTGTAATATTCTGTGTTGTACGCATCTGATTTACTAGACACCTAGTATATAACCCATTGCCTCCTGTGCCATCACTGGCAGTCTCTCCTTCTCGAGTAGCAAAAGCAATGATAGTACCTGCTCCCTGCTCTTCGATTGCTCGGAATCCTTGCCCTCCTCCACGCATCCAAGCACGGTAAGGATTATTGCGGCAGGCATCCAGGATGATGATGTTCATCTTGTCACCACGATAAGAGAAGTACTTGTTAACAGAAGCAACCTTGAAAGCCTCAAACTCAACGCTAAGTTTATCCTCCAGCTTAGCATCAACTGGAATCAGATAGTTTTCTCCATCTACCTGTAGCCCATGCCCCGCATAGAAGAACAATGCAACATCATATCTATCCAGCTGACTAACGAACTGCTTGAATCCTTCCTGCATGTCATCTAAGTCAGCATTAGTCTTGGTGATAACAACAAAGCCTAACTCTCGAAGTGTTCGAGCCATGAGGTTAGCATCATTGACTGGGTTTTTCAGCTTTCCTCCGTACTGATACGCTGCATTACCGATAACCAGAGCTAGTCGGCTATCTTGTGCCTGGGAAAGCGTAAGTATAGAGAGCAGGACTACGAAACTTAAGAACAGTTTCATCCAGGTGCCAGTTGTGAAAAATCGCCTCATAGTTGTTAATGGGTGAATACAACAAATGTAAGTTAGGAATTGGAGGCGATAAACGCAATCTTCTGTAACTTATGCTAAAAACTCAGAAACATATGGAACTCGTAGTTATACCCAAGGATGATCTCCGACAGATGATAGGAGAAATCGTCGAATACCAAGTAGACAGCACTTTCAAACAGTACAAAGAGATGTTAGTACCTGAGGATAAGATGATGACAATCCAGGAAACAGCTAGATTCCTGGATGTTAGCAAGGTTACACTTCATAACTGGAAGAAGAACGGGAAATTGCCTTATCTTCGGCTTGGTAAACGGGTGTTCTTCAGTCAAAAGGAGATTTTGGAGGCTATGAAATCGAACGTATACCTTAGAAGTGCAAGGAGGTCAACATGGCAATAGATAATGAGAAGCTTACCAATATGTCCAAGGAGCAACTATTCAAGGGAGGACAGCTCTGTGTAGAATCTGCTGAGAATCATTATACAATAGCGAAGATTGCAGCTAGTAAAGGACTGTATGGAATCGGATATTCTCACCTAGTACTTGGTGCTGAGGAAGCATTGAAATCTTGGATTGTATATGCAGCTGTTATCGGTGCAAACCTTGAAAAAGTTGATGTAAAGGCCGTATTCTCAGACCATGAATACAAGCATAATGAGTTGAAGAAATTCCTAAAGTATATCAGCATCTTATGGCCTATGATGAAATTCCTGAAAAAAGTAGCTAAGAAGCATGGACTTAATACTAATATGGGGGATATATTCCTTGAGTTAGTTACTGAATTACCAGATTCAAGAATATGGGAGGAGCATAGTGGTAAGGTACTAAAGTGGTTGCAGAAAGCTGATAGCAAGAAGAATGATGGTTTTTATGTTGGATATGGGCGGGGCTGGAAAACTCCTAACACTATCATAGCTGAACAATTTGCTGAGTCAGAAAAACTGGTAGCACCCTTGTTCGAGGTTGGCAGCTTAACGAAAACTTTTACCCTGGAAGAATGGCTTAGTGTGAGAGATCTTTTAGGTACGAACAAGCCCAACATTTAAGGCTCCTCACCATACATCTCTTTAAATACCTCAGCTTCAACATCCCTACTATGAGCTAGTTCTTCTTCCTCGTCTCCTCCTAATAGTGGATGTTCAAGTTCTTCACCAGCTTTAGGATAATATTCAACCAAAGATAATTCAATGCTATAAGCTGCATTTTTACCTTTTTCAAAGTCTTTATAAGCAGCAAATGGGAGAAAGTATTCACCCTTTTCTTCCAATCCTAATAATCTTTCATAGTAGTATTTATACGCATCCTCTCTACATTTCCTTAAATCATCACCCTTAAATTCCTCTGTATGACTGATTGGTTCATTCTTCCCTGGATCAGCTCCAAAAGTTGTAACAGATTCATGAACTCTATAAAAATACTCAAGGTTGCTCCATATTTCTTCGTCATATATCTCGTCCATTGTCATATGTTTAGTTCAAGATAGATACATTCAAGTTAAAGATTCACCTCTTTAGATGCAAATCCACCCACCCGCACATACATGTGATACGTGTATATGGGATCTCCTTTTTTGAATATCTTTGTATTGTTATGATAGTAGAAACAATGAGTAGAAGGGAAATGCTTGGGGAGTTAAAGAAGGACTACCCCGAGGTAATGGATTACATAATGAAGGCAAGCGATAACTATGAGCCCAAGTTCAAAAAGGGAAAACTAAGAAAGCCCCTTCTTAGAATGTATACAACCGAAAACCGCAATGACTGGCTATGTGTAATCTATTGGGATGGTGAAGAAATGCGCTACTCCCTTGGAATACTGGCCCCAGATCAGGAAACGAACTCATACCAGTTTGGCTATGTTGTGGGATACCATGAGATTATGGTTCTATTCTTTACCAAGCACTTCTTCGACCGATATGCTGAACGCCTTGGACTAACCACTGACAGGGATCAAACCATTAAGGAATTTATGGTCAATGATGGCTATTTTGCAGAGGTCAAAAAAGAAATCATTGCAGATAATGTAGCCTAATGTATCTATAAATCTAAAAACGGCCTCCTATTTGGATATCAAGACGGCAATATCCCTTGCCATATAATCAATACTTTCATAAGTAAAAACATGGTTAAGGAGGGACAAATCCCACCACAGGAGGAGGTTGATAATATAATCACGGAGGTATTTTCAGGTAAAACTGAGGAAGCAAAATCTCCACTTGACCGTAAATGGATTGCTGAAGATTTTATCAAGTTCACTGAGGGCCTCAATTGGGAGTAACGTCTGTATGTATTCCCACTCTATCGAATACGAGCCAAGAATAAAACATCTAACACAGTATTGGTATTGTCAGACGATAGCCTTTTGGTATCGAACAATCCGTTTATTCCAATAGGATCAAATTAGACTAACCAATCTAAGTGTTTTAAGCTTGTATATCCACCCATTCATTGCTTTTACCAGCTACATGCATTAACTTTCTTGTACTTTTCGTAGGCCAAGAAGAGAAAGGGATCTTAAACCCTAGACCAAACTAATGCCAGAAGATCGCAGACTTGCAGCCATCATGTTTACCGATATTGTCGGCTATACAGCTCTTATGGGTGAGGATGAACAGCGTGCATTCCAACTTCTCAAGCGTAACAGACAAGTCCAAAGGCCGATTATAGAAAAGCATGATGGTAAATGGTTAAAAGAGATTGGCGACGGAGTTCTTGCCAGTTTTCCCACGGTATCAGAGGCTGTATACTGTGCCAAGGAAATCCAAGAAACATGTAAAAATGAACCAGACCTAAAACTAAGGATCGGTATCCATCTGGGGGAGGTAGTTTTTGAAGCGGATGATGTCTTCGGGGATGGAGTAAATATTGCGTCACGCCTTGAACCACTTGCTCCTATTGGAGGGATACTGGTATCAGAGTCGGTTCATAAGAATGTCCTCAATAAAAAGGGAATCGAATCAGAGTTTATCAGAGAAGAGCATCTTAAGAATGTAAAAGAACCAGTCAGGATTTATGAGGTGAAAGTCGAAGGAGTAGAGTCTCCTAAGCCTGATCCATCCACAGCCTCTGATTTAATCCAGCCCCAAATATCAACTGAGCAAAAACCATCAAGCCAGAAGAAGGTTTTTGCGGTTGTATTGAGTGCATTAATAATACTGGCTATAGTACTCACTTGGTGGATGCTTCAACCAGCAGCTGACATACCTCTAGTTGTGATGATGGATTCATCACATCCAGCTCGGGTCTACGATAAAGAGACCATTGCTGCGAGTGCTACCAACGCCGATGTCATCAGCGACATGCTCCTTGATTTACCAATCAGAAGGCAGAAGGAAACTATAAGCCCTGGTTGGCACCGTGATGAGGAGATCTTAAACTTTGATCCAGCCCTTGTTATCATTCACTATTCGGGTTTTCGTCAGGAGGATGGAACTGGACCTCGCATTAGGCTGAAACTGTTGATAGAGTTTTTAGCAGATTCTGAAACAAAGTTTCTTATTTACAGCAGGGCAAAGGAAGATTCCTTAGAACAAAGAGTTAATACTCTGCTTTTAGATCTTGATATTCAACATCCTGATCTTCTATCCAGAATCTACGTTTTTGGTCTTTTGGATTATGGGAAGCCTAGTTTGAAGGATCCAGTTGTGGCGAATTCTCTAAAGCTGAGGATTAAACAGATTCTTGGATTTGAGTAATCGACTTTCTATTGAGCATTTCTAACTTTATCGTTGATCCACGTGTCTGACAACCTCTGTGAAAATCCCAAATTCAAAACCATCGTCAAGAAAGCACAAGACGAAAAAGCAGCTATCCGAGCCCAGGTTAATGAAATGATTGAATCGGGGGAGATAGATCTGTAGCCCCCAGTACTCAGCAGCATTGAATCAGCTGGATGACCACACCACCAAGAATGGTAGCCTATCAGCCTACAAGTGTTGTTGTAATACCGAGTTGACAGTACTGCCTGAGTTTCAGTTTCCAAGTACATGTAATAGATATGTCAGGAGCAATCGAAAGCTCCGACGCTTTGAAATTCGAAAGCCCTGCTAGTCTACCAGGTTGTTCAACAGATCATGGGTGATTAGCAGCGATTGCTGACTTGTTGTACTTTTAGTTATACTTCGAACATCAACAGCAAACAGCCATCACATCACAGCGCACACCCCCTAAGGGGGGGTGGTGCTGCTGTAAGCTGTGGTTTGGCCTTGGTGTAGCAAGAAACACCTGTTGCTGTAAAGTGTAAAATGCTGGTATACAGCAAGATACAGCGATATTCTGGTCGCTCTTTACACCAAAACTGATTGCTGCTGTTACAAGCTACCGAAAACTCTTTACACCAAGTTGGTGTCAACTACTGTCGTTAGGTACGAACCGATACTTTGGATGCTGTTTGGCATCATCTGGTTTCAGCCCGCCCATTTCAAGGTAGTGATCGAACCATATCCTTGATCCTCTGTCAGAGATATCCTTATTCAAGGACTCGGCTGATATAATGATCTTACTCCTAATCACACCTTTACCAAGAAACCAGTTGGTATCAGGCTTATCGTTCCTTGTAAAGACACCCTCAAGGATCTGTTTGCGTACTGGCTCGTCTACTTCTTCTGGTATTGTCTTTGCACCAGGAGCTTTTTTCTTACCAGAGTTATTAACTGGAATAACGTCATCAGTATTCTTAAAGGTGAGTGATTCAGGATCGAATGTAAGTACATGAGCCTTCATCTTCTCTGAGTCGGGAATGTAATTCCCCTTGGTAATGGTAAGGGTTCTATCTCCTCCAGATTTCTTCTGCAATTCCACCACAACTCGCATCTTAGCCTCGAATGCTTGCGATCCTGTAGCATTCTTCTTATTTGCAGATTTGCCTTCAGCATCCTTATTTACATGATGCACCCAGACAATCAGGCAACCATGTTTCTTAGCAAGGTCGTCGTATGGTCTTAAGAAACGACGGACTTGAGCACTAGTACTCAGATCCTTCCCATCAAATAAGTCACTGTATGCATCAAGGATTATCAGATCAGATGAATATTCTGATAGCTCAGCTTCCAAATCATTCACAAGATGGTCAGACCAGAAAACGCACTTCATTCTGCTCAATGCTTCATCATCATCATAACCAAGAACTGAAAGCTGTCGCCATACTAGTGGCCTAAATGCATCCTCAGGATCTTCCGTGCTTACATAGATCACCCTTTTGCATACTGGATGTACTCGGAAATCTAAGAAATTATCATCTGCTATGACATTCAGTCCAAGTTGTCGCAATAAAGCCCCTTTACCTACATCAGATGCACCCACAATTGATACCATTCCTGTCTTTGGAAATAAACCATCTACAAGGTGAGGAATTTCTTTGCTTCCATGAGCCAACAATTCATTCAAAGGAATGAAATTGGGTCTATGTATCTTACCCTCATTTTCCTTGTTTTCTGCTCCCGATTGTCCGTTTTTTTCAGTATCTTTACCCATGACAAAGCGACATTAAAATACAACATCTACGCAGTCCAATCCCCTGCTCACCACAGGGGATTTTGCTTTTCTTTCTCATGATACATCTGGATTACTACTCCTTGAATCTCTAATCCACTGCAATATTTCAGCCCGACTGAAATATACCCTTCCCCCTTGTTTGAAATGAGGGATCCTACTATCGGATGTCATCCGATAGATTGTTGATCTTTTGAGATCTAACATCGCTGCGCATTCATTTACCGTGAGGAATCCTTCTTCACTTGGAGACATCTTTTCTAATTTGTCTTCCAGGCTGTCTACCCTTCTCAGCAATGCGTCTAATCGACCTGTTACAGGCCCGAGTAATACATCTAATGTATTCTCCATATTTGTAAAATTTAAGTTACTAGTCCACATACCAATGCTGACTGATATCAAATACAGTAGCATCGGATAGTTATACTTCGTGAGTGTTCCCAACTTGTGGAAATACTCTTGCTAACATATAATCTTGGGATTCCTTTCTAACCTGGTTTCTCTTTCAGTCTTGCGTGCCTAGTTTCCTGTGTGTAGCTTTTGTAACCTGGCGTTTCTTGTGGGTCTTTCTTGCTGGTATTCTTTCGTTTCGTCCGTTCTTTCTTCTATACAAATATAGTCAATTATGCCAAAAAAGCGGAAGATATCTAGCTAAAAATCCAACAGTTTTTCCGATGCATTTTTAGTCTCAGCCTGGCTGAACGACGCCAAGTAATCCTGGGTAGTAGATATGGATGAGTGACCAAGCATACGGCTTATCTGAGCGACCGTGATGCCTTTCTTCATCAGAACCGTGGCAAAGGAATGACGAGCCGTATATGTGCTTACATTGGCCTCAATTCCTACTTCTTCAGCTATCCGCTTCAGCCACTTGTTAATATTTTTTGTAACCTGCTTGATTCGTAATTTTCTGTCTTTGGGACTCATGTTAAGTTCAATGAAAGGGAAGATGAAGTAAGAGCCAGTACCGTGTCTTTTTATGATATTTTTTGCTTCATCTGCAAGAAATACTTCAATTGGTTCGGATTCCGTTTCTGTATCCTCTGTCTTTTTACGGTCATAGTTGATGAACTCATCTTTGATATCTGTATGCTTGAGGTATGCGATATCTGTTATGTTCATACCTCCACATAAGTAGCTGAACTTGAATACAGCAAGAGCCACGGATTTCCATTCCTCAATTTTTCGAGGTTCCTTGTACTCAAAGATCTTCTTAATATCCTCAATGGAAAGTGCTGTTTTTCTGTTCTTCTTCGCAGGTGGTTTGTAATCCCGAAAGGGATACTGGAGTGGATTGGCATCACCTTTTCTAATGGCTTGGTTGTATAATGATCTGAGAGCTCGGACATAGATTGAGATTGTCGTTTTACTCATTCCGTTGCGAACCATCCATCTTTGCCAACTGTTCAAAAACTCAGGTGTAACCTCGTCGAAGTTGAGACTATCTCTATATTGTTTGTACTTGTCCCGACTATTCCTATAGACCTCAGCAGTACCTTCTTTACCGTAGGTTTCAAGCTCAGCTATGTATGAGTCATAGTATTCATAAACTTTGCCAGATTTCACAGATGCCTTCCCTTCTTTTTGTAGCTGTGAATCAAACATTTCCCAGGTAAAAGCATTTCCTAATTGCTCTGCAGCTTCTGTAAAGGCTGCTAGCTTAGAATCCAACTTCTTCCTTGCTTCTCGGATCGGTTTGAGATCCTTGTTAACCTTCCCTTGAAGAATTTCTTTGGAGGTAAGAATCTGGAAGTCTTCCTCTGACATTGAATAGTCTGTCTTATAATACCTCTGTTTTCTCTTATAAGTAGTTCGGATCTTAACGGGGTATGATCCGTCGTTTTTCTGCCTCCTGGTGTCGTGATAAATCGTTGCTGATATCTCCATCATTTCTTGATTTGCATACAAATTTGCATACATCTGTATGCAAATGTACTATATATGGAAACAACAAGCAACAAAAGGATTAACATAAGTTGCTGTATATGAGGATTATATGCAAACATATGCAAACATATATAAAGGTCTGGTTCTGCTTTGGGAGCAGGGGGTCGCAGGTTCGAATCCTGCTACCCCGACTTCGCCCGCTGAAGCTTCGAAGAAGCGAAAGCGGGCATCATTATTTTATACCAAGCAACAATACATTTTTTATTACTTGTAACCCAATTTTCAGCGGGCTCAGTCGGGCAGGCCCGACAGAAATTCAACAAATAACAGCTCGCTGAAACGAGTATAGCATCACTCAGGATTTTTTAGTTGTTAATTTCCCAAACCAGGATCACCGGAGGTAATCCTGCTATACCAACTTGATTACCAGATAGTTAGCTTTAGTTTCACAACTGAGGCTTTTCTATTTGCATACAATTTGCATACATTCTCTTAGCCAGAACTTATCATCTCTTAGCATAATTTGTATGATAAAAATTGATAGGAGGGGCATGCACGTACTAGATCTCCCACTCCCCATTACTTCATATAAACTTACTATTCTGAGTTTAAAACACTATTAATAGGTCAATATCCGTCCTCCCTCCTGATTTCACTACCCCACTTTCCCATGAAAAAATGATCGTTTTCACTACATATTGATCTGAATTTCAATCGTTTTTAATCCATTTCCTTCTGAAAACGGCCTCAAATACTCCAAGACGACCTAGTACCGGTAAATATATGTTCCTATAACTATATGCTTTTTTGGATGCAACCAGGTGGGCCCTCATTCTTTATAGGGGTGTGACGGTATCTATCTAACTATTTGTTATCCTTGGATACTATATCCCCTGTAAAGAAAATGGAATCTGTGTAATGCTTCTACCTGTCCATCCCATGAATATACAAGGACTGATATATTATGTAAATACACACTTTGTTCAGTTCAAAAGTATGACTTAACTTTATCCTGAATTATTCCGCTTTGGCTTGAAGTCTTACACTTATTTGACCGAAATTGAATAGTTCTTTTTTATGACCGAACTTACCTCGATATAAATTTTTCAAATTAATTATTTAAGTTTAATAATTAGGAGATATAATGAAAAAAGAAATGAAACAAAACCCTGAAAGCCAGCCTTCAGCAATCGTACGCCGAAGTTTTCTAAAGTCAGCTGGTATTGGTATGCTAGGAATAACCGGGATTGGCATACCATCATCAGCAAAGCACATTAGTGGAGAAAAATCAATTCTTCGAAATAGGAAGAAGCGTCTAAAGCAGATGGCTTCAAATAGTTATGCAGTCAACAAACTATTTAAAAGACGGACTAATGCCTCAAGACCGGAACGTCCCGAGTCAATTGAGTTAAAGAAGAAATATGGTGAAATCACTCTTCTTGACTTCCCCCAATTCACCCTTGATACCTATCCAGGGGTTATTGCAATGGATCTTTGGTCATCCCTGTTTGGAGATATCACCGATGATTCAATGTTTACCAGGATTGATATAAATGGACGGACCCGTCTGGGTTTTGATCCGGGATCTCCGTCAGCAAAACGTTACCTGGATCTGCTTGCCGGTAAAATTGCCACAACCGGAATAAAGGCAGTACATATTTCTAATAATGCTCCCCGTAATATAGCCGATTTGGATGAGGAATCAAGACGGGAAGGAATTCGGGTGGCAAAACTATGGCTTGATGCTTCTAAACAAATTGGCGTTCAGTCGATGCGTGTAAACACAGGCGGCCCCCGGATTATACCTGCATCGGTCATTCAGAATGGATATCCTCAAAATCTGGAACTCGGACCCTACTTGAAAAAAGCCATTGAATCGTTTAAGGAAATGGCTGATTATGGTGAAAAAGTTGGTGTTAAGGTTACTATTGAAAACCACTGGGGACTGGCAGCAAATCCGATTAATATAAGAATTATCATCAATGCAGTAAATAGCTCCTATTGTGAGGCCTCTCCCGATTTTTGCAATTGGGAGCATGAATATATGCTGTACAATGGCCTTGAGGTATTAATTCCAATGGCCAAATCAATGTGTCATGCCAAACGGTGGACACGGTTTCCGGATGTTGATATAGCCCGTTGTGTTCAGGTTCTTAATGATGCTGAATATAAAGGGTATATTTCTACTGAATATGAAGCTGGAGGAGATCCGGTAGCAGGTACATTGAAATTGCTGGAGGATGTTGTTGCGGCACTTCAGTAAAATTTTTTAATGAATAGATTATCGCTGTTTTCTCTTTAGATTTTGTAATTGCTGTCTCATCAAGTGCAATATCCGACAAAAGGATTCAACTTTCATGTTCTTCCCTGATAACCGATTGTATCCATCTGTATTCCTTGACCCGGTGGAGTGTCAGTTCACCTCGGAATCTTTCCTCTCCATTGGAGCCACCACTTCATGCAATTATGTCCGAAATCAACTTGCCCGCAAAACATGAGAGGACATCCACCAAGGATGGCACTTATGCCGTATTTCTCGTCGCCTCTTCAGACACACTGCCATTACCGAAAGATCGATGAAACCAAACTCGGCCTATAGTGTGCTTCTATCGGTTGAGCAAACAGATACGAAATGGCCGATATATAGTGTAAAAAAATACCTATTGATAGCATAAAGGTGTAACTTAACTTCATCCTAAATTACCCCTCTTTGGTTTGAAGTCTTACATACATAGCCCTTTACTATGACAAGTGCTATGATTGCAACAGGTATCCCTACAAAAAATACAGGTATCCAACACAGGAAACACACGGATACAGAGATAGGCTTGAGGATGATGTAATGAAACAGTTGATTGATGATTATAACAGATTGAAAGATGAAGCTAAAACTAAAAGAAACGGAAGGACATAAAAAAGCACAGCTAAACCACCATGCACATCATTTTAATATCTTCATAGGAACATATCGAAATATGCCTCATATAATGGGTA
>JBHOSY010000120.1:0-15267 GCA_042584165.1 Bacteroidota bacterium
TTGGAAGACTGGGCTAAAGCACCTGTAAACATCGAGGTAATAAACACACAACAGATCAGGGGTATTATGAAAAATGAAAGTGAAAATCTCCGTTTGATCAATGTCTGGGCTACATGGTGCGGACCCTGTATCATGGAGCTACCGGATTTCATAATCATTGACAGGATGTACCGTGGCCGTGATTTTGAATTTATTGCCATCAGTGCAGATAAATTGTCTAAAACGGATAAAGCACTGGATTTTCTAAAAAAAATTGAAGCATCAAATACAAACTATCTCTATGGGGGAGATAATCAATATGACCTGATTGAAGCCATAGATAATGAATGGGAAGGTGCCCTGCCTTATACAGCATTGATTGAACCGGGAGGTAATATTATCTTTAGAGAACAGGGAACTATTCAACCCTCTGAACTGAAAAAGAAAATTGTTAACTATCTTGGCAGGTACTATGCCGATAACAAATAAACTTATAATACTATGAAAACTTTATCTTATTTTTTAACACTATGTTTTAGCCTGTGCTTACTCCAGGTATATGCCCAGGAGACAGATGGTATCACAGATGAACAGATACTGGAATTGTATAAAGATCTAAGAGTCGCCGATGTAGCTGATGGGCTGGATATGGTAGGATTACGTGATCTTACCATTATGGATCAAAAGATTGAAGCGCTATGGAAAGACATCGATCAGTTTAAACACATTTTCCGGGGAATCGCCGTAACTGCCCGGTATGTCCCAACCAACCGTGTAATCCCAAATCCAATGGGAAGAGAAGAATTTAAAAAATGGGAAGGGAGCTGGTATGGAAATATCTCAACAGAACCTTTTGTTGAGCATATTAAAAAAGGCACTGTGCTTGTCCTTGATGTACAGGGAGATGGTGACACGGGCTCAGTGGGTTCTAACAACGGATTGGGATATATCGTAAAAGGAGCTGTGGGAATCGTATCCAATGGAGGTATTCGTGATACAGATGAAGTAATTAAACAGCGAATTCCTGTATATCTGGATTATGAAAACCGGGGAAGGGGTATCAGGCCTGGTCGAAATGAGATTGAATCAGTTAATAAACCTGTTACAGTTGGCGGTGTGCTTGTTAATCCGGGTGATGTTATTGTAGCCGATGGAGATGGTGTGGTGGTAGTCCCAAGAGCTCATGCAGCAATGGTTGCTGATTATGCGATGGAGATTCTGGGTGGTGACAAAAATGCCAGAAGGAACCTGTATAAGAAATTAGGTATGCCGCTTGATCATACCGTAGAAGAATAAAAAAAGGCCGGTACTCCCGGCCTTTTTTTGGTGGTGATGAGTGGATTCGAACCACCGACTCACGGATTTTCAGTCCGATGCTCTACCACCTGAGCTACATCACCTCCTTAAAGTGGGGCAAAATTATACATTTCTGAATTTGAATCAAAAAGATGAATAACAATAATTAGGGGCAGATCGTGAGATTTGCTCAGGTGATATTCATTCTCATTACATTGCTTTTCATCGCTCTACTGGCAGAATAACTGGATTGGATAAGAAAGAATATTCCATCAGACTAATCTCAAAAAGCATTTAAAAACAGAAGGGAATAATGGGAATCTGCTATTCAAATAAACAGAAGACGGCGAAATTGACATAAGCCTTGACCGATCTCGAGAAGTTAACTCTCAAGTAATCATGGTGGCTTGCCCGTTCGGCATGATAATTATCTGAAAGGAAATCAGCCAGTAAAATGCTGGAACAGAAATTCACAATGTAGAAGTCCTTTTTAACAGGATTAAAGCCCCTCCTGCATCTTGGCCCCAACTGATTTTATCGGTAACAATATATTGTTTAGATCGTTAGATTAGCAAGGTTGTATTGATTTAACTTTAATTAGGATGGGTTCTATGAGTTTTGATGCATTATCACCGGATTCACGAATATGGATATTTCAATCGGACAGGAAATTAACTATTGAAGAAAAGGAATATATCAAAGTTGGCGCAAACCATTTTACAGATAACTGGGTTTCTCATAATAATGAGCTCCAGGCCGCATCAAAGATATTCCATGATCAATTTCTTGTGTTTGCTGTAGATGAAGATATTTACAAAGCATCCGGGTGCTCTATTGATAGGTCTTTCAGTTTTATTAGTAAAATCGAAAACAAATACAATCTTAATCTCCTGAATAGGGAACAAATAGCATTCATTATTGAAGATCAAGTAGAACTTATTCCCTTTAAAAATATCAAACTGGAGGTAGACAAAGGAAGAATTGACAGTAATACGCTTATATTCAACAATCTTATTATGAATAAATCGGAACTGGACTCTAAATGGCTTGTTCCTGTTTCTGATAGCTGGATTTCCAGGTATTTATGATCTATAGGTTATTATTTTCTAGTTTGAATTGATTAATTTAATGGATAGAATTGTAGGATAAAGATGTTTCAGGCGATGAGGAAGTGGTTTTTCTATGGATTATTATTATTGATTTTACTGCCATCATGCAGCCTTAAAAAACGGCCATTAAAAAAGGCTGACAAGAAATTTGATGTTGGAGAATACGAGGTTGCTATAGAGTTATATCATAAGGCTATCAGAAAAGGGGAATCTCCCGGTGAAGCAAACTTTCTTATTGGTGAATCTTATCGTGTTTCAAATCGCCTTAAAGAGGCATTACCCTACTATGAAGCCTCAATCAAAAACCGATATAAGGAAGAAGAAGTATATTTTTACCTGGCTTTTTCCTATAAAGCCCACGAAAGATACGATGAGGCAAGAGATGCTTTGAATAATTATCTTGATGTTGGTGTAAATGAAAGTTTACGGCAGATGGCCGAAAAGGAATTGAGAAATCTCAACTTAGTTGAAGAGATGTTAAGTGTCAAGAATTATTACAGGGTCAAGAACCTCCGTGACATTAACACCCCAGCAGCAGAATATTCTCCAATTTATAATAATGGCGAATTATATTTTACCAGCGCCCGGGCAGGAGGTAAAATTTACAAAGCTACAGGATCCACATTCACCAGCATATATAAAATCAAATCACAAGGTGCACGGGTAGATATGGCGACTCTTCAACCACTTGGTGAAATGATCAACCATGAAAACACCAATGAAGGTTCTGTAACTTTTTCATCTGATGGAAAAACCATGATATATGCTAAAGGTAATTCCGGTAAAAAGAAAAGTGGAAAAGATGTTGATCTGTATATTACAAGATTTCGACGCGGAAAATGGTCAGAACCAAGATTGATTAGAATTAATGATCCTGATGCATGGGATTCCTGCCCCTCCTTAAGTCTCGATGGAAGGACGCTTTACTTTGCATCCAATAGGGAAGGTGGTTTTGGTGGAACCGATCTTTATTCTGCAACAAGAGACGGGCGGGGAAGATGGGGGAACATCCGAAACCTTGGTCCTGTTATCAATACTTCGACAAACGAAATGTTCCCATATGCCGCTATTGACGGATCAATGTATTTCTGCTCTTCAGGTCACCCCGGATATGGAGGGCTCGACTTATTCCGGGCGTCACGTGAATTGGGGCAGTTAAAGGTAAAAAACCTCGGAAGTCCAATTAATTCAAGTGCCGATGATTTTGGACTCTACCTTTTTTCTCCTACGAAAGGATTCTTTAGTTCAAATCGGGATGGTGGTGAAGGAGATGATGACATTTACACCTTTGTAAACAACGATCCCGATCTCAAGATCATAAATTATTTCCTTACTGGAACTACTATCACAAATGATGATCAAGGAAATGAAACAATACTTTCAGGGACTGTAGTAAAACTTTATGATGAGACCAATCAATTATTGTCTGAAGCAGTCACAGGAAGGGAGGGTGAATTTACTTTCCGTGTATATGGAGATGAAAATTATTACATTGTTGGAGAAAAGATCCAATATCTTACAACACGCGTCCCATTCACAACCAAAGGAAAATCAATTCCACCTGAAGAATTGACCAAACTTATTACGAATGAAACATTCGAGATCAAAGTACCATTGGACCAGATTATTATCCAAAAGGCAATAGTCCTGGAAAATATATATTATGACCTTGATAAATGGTATATCCGTCCGGATGCTGCATTAGAATTGGATAAGCTGGTGACTATCCTTGAAGATAATCCGGAAATACGAATAGAACTTAGTTCACACACAGATAGTCGGGCAACAGCTGATTATAATCTCACTCTGTCAAAAGACAGGGCAACTGCAGCCGTTGAATACATTATTAGCAAGGGAATAGACTCCAAAAGGATTGAAGCCAAAGGATATGGTGAATCACAACTCATTATATCAGATGAAAGAATTTTCTTGCTGGGTTCAGAAGGAGAACAGGAGGCGGCACACCAGATTAACCGTAGAACTGAATTTAAGATCATCGAATACAACCAGAGGGAGGAAGAAGAAGGGGAATTACTGGAAGAGGATGAGATAAATTGGGAGGAAAATACAGAGGATTGGGAGAAGGAAATTAACTGGGATGGCTAGTATTTCTAATTCCATTATCACTCTGCCAAATAAACATAAAAACTCATCAACTTATAAACCCCCATTAAATTATCATTAACCGAAATGTTGAGTCCATAATATTGCTCCCATCATTATCTCGTATAAATTAAATACTGTTCTTATCTTTGTTATCTGATTCAATCCAATATTTTTAATGTCTGACAGATACAATCAAAGAGGTGTTTCATCCTCAAAAGATGATGTACATAATGCCATAAAAAATCTCGATAAAGGATTATTCCCAAATGCTTTCTGTAAAGTAGTTCCTGATATATTTGGCGACAATGATGATTACTGTGTGATCATGCATGCTGATGGGGCAGGTACTAAATCTTCACTGGCTTATATCTATTGGAAAGAAACTGGAGATTTATCAGTTTGGAAAGGTATTGCCCAGGATGCATTGATCATGAATATCGATGACCTCCTGTGTGTTGGTGTTACAGATAATATTACCGTTTCTTCAACAATTGGCAGGAATAAGTCTCTTGTGCCTGGTGAAGTTATAGCAGCTCTTATTAATGGCATGGAAGAGGTTCTTGAGATGCTCCGTAGCCATGGAATTCAAATCATAAATACTGGAGGTGAAACCGCCGATCTGGGTGATCTTGTGAGAACAGTCGTTGTTGATTCTACAGTTACTGCACGTACCAGGCGTGAAAATATTATTACAAACAGTGAAATACAGGCTGGAGATGTAGTCATTGGATTATCCTCATTTGGCCAGTCAGTATATGAGGATGAATACAATGGTGGAATGGGCAGCAATGGACTTACCAGTGCCCGACATGACATATTTCATAAGGATTACCGGACAAAATATCCTGAGTCATATGATCCGGCAATCCCTGAAAACCTGGTTTATTCCGGTAATTATAAGTTAACGGATCCTGTGGCTGAAACTACATTAAATGCTGGTAAACTTGTTTTATCTCCAACCAGAACATATGCTCCAGTAATGAAAGAGATATTCAGGGAATATAGAAATCATATTCACGGACTGATTCATTGTTCCGGAGGAGCTCAAACCAAGGTTTTAAATTTCATTGATAAGCTTGTTGTAAAGAAAAACAACCTGTTCCCTACCCCGGTTCTTTTTAAGATTATACAACAAGAAAGTCAAACAGACTGGAAAGAAATGTTTAAAGTCTTTAATATGGGTCACAGGATGGAAATCTACATAGCTCCCCAGTATGCTGAAAGTATTATTGATATTGCAGGATCCTACAATATCCAGGCCCGTATTATTGGAAATGTTGAAAAATCTGATCAATCAAGGGTATTCGTTGATTGTGAACATGGTCATTTTGAATACCTGAAAATCCTTTAATAATTCTTCTGATTTGTCATATTCAGGATCTGGGAATATCCATATCTGGCATTATGTGTATTATAAAAACCAGATAGTATCCTGTGTGCAATGACAGAATAAATCAGTTCCTCATCAGATTTGTTTTCCTTCCCTATCCAGAATACCCGCCTGCGATGTTTCTTCATATCCTCTACATATTGTGCAGCATCACTGAGTTGATCGCGGGTAAATGTCAATTCAAAACATGTTGTTACAGTTTCCATTTTGAGTCCTTTTTGCCTTAACTATGAAAAGATAAAAAATATTTATAAAAAGGTCAATTCCTACCGGTTTTAATGATATTATTTAACCCAAATCAGGGGATTGATATGAGTTATTATTCTCCCTCAGCCAATGCTTCAGCTCCACCGACGATTTCAAGGATCTCTTTAGTAATTGCTGCCTGACGTGTTCGGTTATAGGCTAATCTCAAATCATGGAGTAATTCGGTAGCATTGTCAGTGGCCTGATCCATAGCAGTCATTCTAGCTCCATGTTCAGAAGCATTCGATTCGAGGATGGCTTTATAAAATTTTATCTTGATCGAGTTAGGGATCAACTCTTTCACTATGAATTCAGTAGTTGGTTCAAATATAAAATCTATTCCCGGGGCTTTTTGTCCGGGTTGTTCTTCCTCCTGAACCAATGGTAGAAACTGTTCAACTTTTAAAACCTGCGTGGCAACATTTTTGAATTCGTTATAGACGACTATCACTTTATCATACTTCTCCTCAATAAAACCTGCCATCGCATATTCTGCCAACAGTTTTACCTTATCAAATGAAAGTTGATAAAAGACATCCCAATAGTCTGCGATAACATGAAAGTTCCTTTTGCGGAAAAAATCATACGCTTTCTTCCCTACAGGCAGAATATGAAGCCTATCATTGTCATAATATGCCGCATATTCTTCTTGAATAGTATAAACTACCTGTTTGAAAATATTGCTGTTAAACGCCCCACATAATCCCCTGTCAGAGGAAACAGGAATTATCAGCACATTCTTCACCTCTCTTTCCACAGCAAATTCACTCTGAAATGTATCCTGTGTTGATTGTACTACATTATTCAAAATGCCATCCAGTTTTTCGGAATAAGGGCGCATTTGCAAAATATAATCCTGCGCCTTACGTAATTTTGAGGCAGCCACCATTTTCATGGCTTTGGTAATTTGCTGTGTTGAAATTACCGATTTGATCCTTGTTTTAACTTCCTTTAAATTCGGCATTCTTTTTTATTAATCAACTACATGCGTTGTTAATTTGTCTCAAAATTCCTTGCCACTTCCTGGGCAACATTCTTCATTGTTTCAGTATCTTCATCCTCCAGTATTCCTTTAGCCATGTTTTCCAACACACCCTGATGGCTGGTTGTCATTTCCAGAAGATATTCTTTCTCAAAGTCTCTCATTCTATTAACAGGGATCTTGTCAGTATAACCCTTCGTTGAGGCAAAGATAATAGCAATCTGCTGCTCAACTGGTACTGGTGCATACTGGTCTTGCTTCAGAATCTCCTGGTTCCTTCGTCCCCGGTCAATTATTAATTGTGTGGCTTTGTCAAGATCAGAACCAAACTTGGCAAATGCTTCCATTTCTCTGAATTGAGCCTGATCAAGTTTCAGTGTCCCTGCTACTTTCTTCATGGATTTGATCTGCGCTTTTCCACCCACACGAGATACCGAGATACCCACATTTATGGCTGGTCGAATTCCAGAGTTAAAAAGTGTTGTTTCAAGGAATATCTGTCCATCTGTAATTGAAATTACATTAGTAGGGATATATGCAGAAACATCACCTGCCTGTGTTTCAATAATTGGTAACGCAGTTAGAGATCCTCCTCCTTTCACCTTATCCTTCAGGGAAGGCGGTAAATCATTCATCTTTTTTGCAACAGAATCATTGGAATTGACCTTTGCTGCTCTTTCAAGGAGTCTTGAATGCAGGTAGAAAACATCTCCAGGATACGCTTCCCTTCCCGGAGGTCTTCTTAACAGCAAAGAAACCTCACGATAAGAAACAGCCTGTTTAGATAGATCATCGTAGATAACCAGGCTGGGTCGTCCGGTATCCCTGAAATATTCTCCTATTGCTGCACCTGTAAATGGAGCAAAAAACTGCATTGGAGCAGGATCAGAAGCACTGGCAGATACAATAATGGTATAATCCATTGCACCGGCTTTTTCGAGTGCAGCCATAACATATGCAACAGTAGATGATTTTTGACCAATAGCTACATAAATACAATAAACTGGTTCTTTCTTTTCAAAGAATTCTTTCTGATTGATAATAGTATCAATGGCAATGGCACTTTTCCCTGTTTGTCGGTCACCAATGATCAACTCTCTTTGACCTCTACCAATCGGGATCATGGAATCAATGGCTTTAAGCCCTGTCTGAAGAGGTTCATTGACCGGTTCCCGATAAATTACACCCGGTGCTTTTCTTTCCAATGGCATCTCATAGAGGTCTCCTTCAAGCGCTCCTTTTCCATCAATGGGAATCCCAAGCGTATTCACTACCCTTCCTACCATTCCTTCACCAACCTGAATTGATGCAATCCTGCCTGTTCTCTTAACATTATCCCCTTCCCTGATATGTTCGGCTTCACCGAACAGAACAACGCCAACATTATCTTCTTCCAGGTTCAATACAAGTCCTGTGGTACCATCATCAAATTCAAGCAATTCTCCAGCCTGGGCTTTAGATAATCCATATACTCTGGCGACACCGTCACCAACCTGCAATACTGTGCCAATCTCCTGGAGCTCAGCCTCAGTTTTAAAATTTGAGAGTTGCTCCCGTAATATCGCAGAAACCTCATCAGGTCTTACATGTGCCATTATATATCTGTTTTTATATCCTAAATAACCAATTTATGTCTCAAATTTCTTAATCCAGAACTGATCGAACTATCCAGGAGTTTATCTCCTACTGTCAATTTATATCCACCTATAATACTCCCATCAATATTTTCATCCAGATCCACCTTTTTATCTTTGCCCACAATATCCTTTAATATCTCCTTGAATTCTCCTTTCAGACTCTCATCCATTGGAATAGCAGTAGTAACATGGGCTTGAACAATCCCTTTTAAATCCATATACAGATCAATAAATGCCTTTGATATCTCCGGAAGAATAGATTCACGTCCTTTTCGGGTAACAATCTCGAGAAATATCATACTTTCATCATTCAGTTTACCCTCGAAAATTTTTTTCAATATTGCCCACTTCTTAAGATTCGGAATAATTGGATTTCTTAAAAAGTAAACAAAATCCCGATTAGAATTACATAATCCTCGTAATGATTCAAAGTCTGCTTTAATTTCCTCAAGCTTACCCCGCTCTTCAGCGAGACCTAACAGTGATTTTGCATAACGAATGGCTATCCGGTAATCTGACATTTCCGAATTAATTTAATTTCAGGTCTTTAATATATTCTTTTATTAATTTCCTCTGATCTTTATCCTTTGATAGGTTTTTCTTAAGTAACCTCTCAGAGATTTGCAGAGAAAGATCGGCAACCTGGTTTTTAATCTCGCGTATGGCTGCCTGTTTTTCAGTATTGATGGTCAATCTAGCCTCTTCTACCATTTTATCACCTGCCTTGGTAGCTTCTGTCTTAGCCTCGTCTTTCATTCGGTTTGCGATTTTGGTCGCTTCTTTCAATACCTGTTCCCTTTCCGCCCTGGCTTCTGCCATAAGTTTTTCGTTGTCGGCTGTTAATTTTTCCATTTCCTCTCTTGCGAGTTCAGCTGCCTGTAAAGCATCCTCGATAGAAGCTTCCCTGGTTTTTAATGCACCAATAATGGGCTTCCAGACAAATTTTGAGAGGATCAACAAAACTACAAGGAATGTAATTGTTGACCAGAATATCATTCCAAATCCAGGAGTTACTAAATCCATTCTGAATATATTTTAGGTCTTAATAATTACTTTAAAAAGGGTCTGAATGCTGCCTAATGCAGTCATCAGACCCTGGTCTTTAGCTTTTAAAAGATATAAGCAGACAAACAACCACTCCAAAAAGGGCAACCCCTTCAATAAGAGCGGAAGCAATAATCATGGCTGTCTGAATCTTGCCACCAGCTTCTGGCTGCCTGGCAATTGATTCCATCGCAGAACTGCCTATTTTACCAATACCATAACCTGCGCCTATTGCAACAAGTCCTGCACCGATAGCAGCTCCCATAACAGCAATGCTCATATCCAGCAATAAGAAATTTAACATAATATTTACTGTTTATAATTAATAAAAAGGTTTCTAGTGTTCTTCTTCATGATGTTCTTCAACTGCTGTGCCAAAATACATTGCTGACAATATCGTAAAAATGAAAGCCTGTAATAAGGCAACAAATAATTCGAGAAACATCATAAATACTGCAAACAAAACGCTGACAGGCCCTATCCATATACTCTCAAATATAAATATCAAGCTGAACAAACTCAGAATAATGATATGCCCTGCTGTAATATTTGCAAATAATCGAACCGTAAGTGAAAAAGGCTTTGTAAATACACCAATCAATTCAACAATCGGCATAATAGGCAATGGCATCTTTAACCACCATGGCACACCGGGTGTATTGAATATATGTTTCCAATAAGATTTATTCCCACTAAATTGAGTTACGAAAAATGTGAATATGGCCAAGGTCCCGGTTACGGCTATATTACCTGTAACATTTGCAGCTCCCGGTAATAAGCCCAACATATTATTAAACCATATAAAGAAGAAAATAGTCAATAAATAAGGTAAATATTTCTCATATTTTGGCCCAATGTTCGGTTTTGCAACTTCATCGCGAACAAAAATAATTATTGGTTCAAAAAAAGATTGTATCCCCGATGGAGGTTGTCCTTCATTTCTTTTATAACCTATCCGTACTTTAAAAAACACAAGGAACATCAGTCCAACGCTTATAAACATGGCAAATACATTCTTCGTTATTGATATGTCATAAATTGATCGACTTTCTTCAACCGGATAGATATGACCATGTTCCAATTTATATCCATTAAAATCAACTACCTTGTGATGTTCGTCATAGAATTTATGGGAAGAAAACACTTCCATACCTCGATCCTTCGAATATAGAATCACGGGTAGATATATGGTACCAAAAGGACCATCAAAGAAATGCCAGCTATAACCATCTGAAACGTGGTGCATAATCATCTCACCTGGATTGAATGCCTCCTCACTGTCATGCTCGTCTTCAGATCCATAGGCATTGATATAGCTACCTGCTAAAAAAGTTAAAACAGAAATAACAATAAAAAAACTAACGCTCTTCCTCTTTTTCATGTGGATATTCACCCTCATCTGAATGGATTTGTAAGTTAGTTATTAAGGTATAAATTTCAAACCCAAGATACATCAAATAAAGGATTACAAAATTACCTGCAAATACAGTAGAATTCTCCCGGTCATAATATATAATAACTATTGCTACAATGACGCTAATAAAAAGTCTGATAAACATCGCCCCGAAATAATTCCTTGCTATATTATCAGGATCGGTTTCGATCGCTTTGTTGATGACCAGAAGACTGGCAAATGTAATGACCAGAAAAAAAAGTACAAGCCATATAAATTGGCTATAAATCCAATCGGGAAGATTTAACTTAAAAGCCATTCCTGCCAACAGTATAATCAGGCTATAAATTGAGATCCCTATGAGTTGTTTTCGATTACTGCTATTCATTGCTTCGGCAGACTTTTAATCGTCAGATAAAGAGAAGCAAATATAAACAGTAAGATACTTATAGCAGTAAAAATTGGTGTTTCATTACCCATCCATTCATCAACCTTCATGCCCAACCACAAACCAATCAATATTGAAGCCAACATCTGGAATGCAAGGCCAGAATACCGGGCATAATTCCTAGATTGATTTTGCTTCTTCGAGCTGTTGTTCTTCTTTGGGGATTCCGTTTTCACCAATTTTTATTTCACTGGTTGATACACCCATTTTGCAACTTCCATTGAATACAGCACCGGATTCTACGATAAATTTATTAGTTATTATATCTCCATGAATCACTGCGGAAGGTTTGAGAATCAGTAATTCTGAAACTTCGATTTTTCCAGTTACCTCCCCTGCAACCTCGGCGTTCTGAGCCAATATGTTGCCATCCACATATGATGAATGACCACAGGCAATTTTTGATTTACTTTTAATACCTCCTATGATCCTCCCCTCAACCCGGATGTTGCCAAAGGATTCAATATTACCTTCTAATGTACTTCCCTTGCCAATAATATTGCTAGAGTTGCTTAATTCTTCTTCGGTCAGTTTTGGCGTTTTGTTCTTCATCATTCAAAAATATTAAAATGACACAAAATCTTCGGGATTTACCGGATTACCATTATGCCATAATTCAAAATGCAAATGTGGCCCGGTAGTCAATTCCCCTGTATTACCAACGATGGCTATTATCTCGCCAGCACTTACAAAATTACCAACTTTTTTTAATAATGCCGCATTATGTTTATAAACTGAGAATACATTGTTTCTGTGCTGAATAGCGATAACATATCCTGAGTCCTGTGTCCAGGAGGCTAATATCACAGATCCATCTGCAACACATTTGACGGGTTCATCACTCCTTGCAACTACATCAATCCCATAATGTTCAATTTTTAAGTCGAATGGGGCAGTTACTATTCCTGATATGGGCGAAAAGAAAAAAATCTCGTCCAACTCCTGTCTGTAACCCAAATTCAATCCCATAAATGATTCCCCCTCCTGTTCAAATTCCACACGTAATTGTGAATCGATAGGAGGTAGATACTGAGCATCCTCCAGTGGATTACCCCTTGATGAAATTTCAGGATCCTGAACTTCCGTAAGATTCCCTCCTTCATGTTCTTCTATCAAAATACCTTTAAAATTGTTTATGAACGCATCCTTCCGCCCTACTTCATATGCTAATGAATCAACCTTCATTGATAATAAGATGAGTTTTTTATTGGCTTCCAGGGTGGCATAATTTGGATCAAACCATTGGGCCAGCAGGGTCCTTGCCAGGTATAGACTTAGAACCAGGAGTAGAATAAAAAATGTAAAAGAAAACAGGACCAGTCTGGCATAAGTGAAATTGAATGAAGATTTTTCTGACAGGTTTTCCTCATTTCTAACAATCAGAACATATTTATTTGTAAGCCAGTTTGATAGGGTCTTCTTCGTAGCCAATATTCATCCCATTAATTTACAATCGGTAAAATTATGTATTAATCTCAAATAGATTAGTAATAATTGTATTAATTGTTATAATATTTGCGTTTCTTAATAAACAACTAAACTCGATATTGATTATTTCATTTAACAGATATCAGGCGCTTTTCTATTTATTTATTTTATCTTTTCTGATACCCGGATGCTCCTCTGAGAAGAATAACATAATCAGCAATTCGTGGCACAATATGACCGCGAGGTTCAATGCATATTTTTATGCAAAAGAAAATATGTTTACTGTAGAAAATGCAATTGCTGAAAATCATAAAAATAATTACAACAAGGTATTACATGTTTTCTATGATGTAGATTCAGGCGTGGTGAAGAGCATGAATACTCAACTGGATGATTGCATTAAAAAGGCATCAATAGCAATACAACGTCATGAGAATTCAAACTGGGTGGATAACAGCTATATTCTAATAGGAAAAGCACGATACTATCAGGGGGATTTTGTTAATGCGATTGAGACATTCAAGTATGTTAATACAAAAGGTGAGGATGATGATGCCAGACATGAGGCGTTGGTATATCTGATGCGATCATTCCTTGATTATAATGAGGAAAATAATGCAATTGCTGTATCGGATTATCTTAAAAAAGAGAAACTAAGTAGAAAAAATATCAAACTCCTTACACTTACCCGGGCATATATGTATGAACTTCGTAAGGATTATGAAAACATGGTTCAACAACTTGCTTATGCAGCACCTATGATGAGTATATCTGGGAATGTTTCCCGGATTTATTACATAATTGGACAGATATATCAAATGAAAGGATTTGAGGCAGAAGCTTATAATTACTATAATTTATGTCTTAAAAGTAATCCCACCTATGAACTTTTTTTCTACGCCAGACTTAATATGGCCCAGGTCACGGAATTGTCGAAAGAAAATGATCTAAAAAAGATTCGCAAATACTTCCGTAAGTTGCTTAAAGATCCTAAAAACAGGGAATTTCAGGATAAGATCTATTTTGAAATGGCCAACTTCGAACTAAAACAGGAAAACTACAATGAAGCTATCGACTATTATACACAGTCAGTGCAATCAAGCATGAATAATCCCAGACAGAAGGGTTATTCATATTTAAGTCTTGGTCGGCTGTATTATGAACACTTTAAAGAATATGAGACTGCGAAGGCTTATTACGATAGTGTAGTCAGCGTTCTTCCGAAAGATGATGAACAATATGAAATGATCGCAGAAAGGCAGAAGATCCTAGTTGATTTCGTTGATCAGATCAATACTATTCAACTTCAAGACAGCCTTCTTTTCCTTGCCAAACTGGACACTACATCGTTATATGCTATTATTGATGGAGTAATTGAAGAGGAAAGGATCAAAGCAGAGGAGGCTGAAAAAGAACAGAAAAGGAATGAGCAGCTCCGGGTTTCGAATCAATCAAGTTTCAGTGATCCATTTGGACAAACTGGAATTACTGATGCAAGCGGGGGGGGGCTACATGGTATTTTTATAACGATCAGGCAGTGAGCATGGGAATAACAGAATTTCGCAGGATATGGGGTGACAGAATACTTGAAGATAATTGGAGAAGATCACAAAAGAGTTCTGATGGACTTTTTGTTCAGGAAGAATTTGAAGAGGATGTTACTGCGACTGAAGAAGAGACAGATTCAGAAGAAGCTGTCACATCATCAGGGGATGAGCGAAGTAAATACCTGTCGACAATACCATTCAATGAAGAACAACAGGTAGAAGCACTTGTAATGATTGAGGATGCTCATTATAATCTTGGGAATATTTATAACTTCCAGCTTGAAGAACAGGACAATGCAATAGAAACCTTTGAAACACTTTTAACAAGGTTTCCTGATACTGATTATGAACCTGAAGTGCTCTATCTTCTTTACCTCGTATATAATGAACGGGAGAATGATAGATATGAAGTACATGCAAATAAATTGCAGAATAAGTTCCCAAATACTATTTATGCAAAACTAATCTCTAACCCAAATTACAGGGAAGAAAGTACCGTTGCCAGTGAAAAACTGAAATCCTATTATCATACTGCATTCGAATTGTATTCAATAGATAGCCTGGATTCAGCATTGACAATTGTATATGAAGGAATGATGTCTTATCCGGATAACACTTTCTCCGATAATATGAAATTACTTGAGATTCTAATCCTGGGGAAA
>JBHOSY010000121.1:0-15114 GCA_042584165.1 Bacteroidota bacterium
TAGCTGGTTAGTCATTCCTAGTTCAGTATTTTTTTGAATTAAAACAATATTTTTTTATTTTTAATTTGTTAACCAGCAAAATTATGTACCAGCTATACAATTACGTCTTATGGGCAATTTGCCTTTGCGTATCCAATTATCTGTATTCTCAAACAGGACATTATAAGAATGGAGCAGGGGCATTTGCAAAAGCAGATGCTTCAGTAACAGATTCAGATTCATGGAGTCTATTTAATAATGTGGGTGCCTTAGCCAATCGAGAACAGGAAATATCTGTAATCTTCAGTTATCGAAACTTCCATTCAATCCAAAACCTGTATTCAACAGCAGCTGGGATGAATTGCCCTGTTGGTTCCTTTAATGCAGCTCTTGGATTTTTCAGGTTTGGAAATGATCTATTTAACGAACAATCGATCATTTTTGGTACAGGGCATAAGATAGGACATACCTCTATTGGGATCAGTCTACATTATATACAATTTCAAGGTGAACAAATTGGAAGAGGAGAATGCCTGGCCATATCATTTGGAGGGCTTACCAGGATAAATCAGGAACTTACTCTCGGTGCATATATATTCAATCTTAACCAGGTAAAAATATCAAGAATAACAGGAGAGAAATTGCCAACAGTCATGAACCTTGGAATAGAATATAAAACAGGCAATCTTAGAGCCAACCTGGAAACTGAAAAAGAAATCGATTTTAAAGTGACAATCAGATCCGGGATAGAATATGCGTTTAAGCAAAGATTCTTTATAAGAACAGGGATCATCACCAATCCGTTCTCAAGCAGTTATGGATTGGGCTTACTTTCCGGCAGATTTATAATCGATTATGGATTAAGAAGATCGGGTACTTTGGGTATGTCCCATATGATGACAGTAGTATTCAGGATTAAATCTAATTGATATGATCTGCAGAATCAGACTGCTGGCATCTATATACCTGCTGATCTCATTAAATTCTGTTGCTCAGGATCAGGTAGCTGAAATAATTATCGATCAATATCTTCCTGAACAGGGAACTGAGTTGGATTCAGAATCATTGGTCGACGGGATCCAGTCATTATATGATAATCCAGTAAATCTAAATTCAGCTACCCGGGAAGAATTTGAAAGACTGTTTTTCATCGATGACAGAACAATAGAAGCCCTGATCAATCATCGGGAAAAGTATGGTGAATTCATCACGATCTATGAATTGGCTTACGTGAAGGAAATTTCACATGAAACACTTGATCTCATCCTCCCATTTATCAGGTTATCGTCTTCGGGAAATAACGATAAACCACTTTTTAAATCAATAGTGGACTCAGAAAAAAGATCATTAGCACGTTATAGCAGGAAATTAGTTGGAGTTTCTAATCAACAAAATGGAAAAGAAGAAAGTGAATATGTTGGTTCCTCTGATCATATTTTCGGTAGAATATCTATTCATGAACCGGGGAGATTAAAGCTGGGATTTTCTTATGAAAAAGATGCGGGGGAGCAGATTAGATGGGATATCCCCAAAAAACAATTTGGCTTTGACCATTATTCATTTCATTTTATGATAGCCAGTCGAAATATTGTTAAAAAAGTACTTTTTGGTGACTATAAACTTCTTTTCGGGCAGGGATTAATCCAGGGATCCGGATTTAGCCTGGGTAAAGGGATGGATCCTGTTGCCAGTGTGAGAAAAAAAGGACAGACTATCAGGCCGCATACCGGTTCTGCAGAGTATGGTTATCTTAGGGGAATTACCTTTGAACTGGACCTGGATCCATTTCAGGTTACAACATATTCAAGTTATAATAAATCAGATGCGCTTATTCAAGGTCAGGATTCAGGGGATGACATTCCTTCTGTTAGATCAATTATTAAAACTGGTCTTCACCGAAATGAAAGAGAAATTGATTGGAAAAACCAGCTTCCCCAATGGATTATAGGTGTAAATGCAGATTATCGAAATAAGAGTCGTGATTTTCTTGTCGGGATTACTACTCAAATAACCAAATTTGGATATTCGGTGATCCCTGAAAAGCGAATTTATAATCAATTCGATTTTTTGGGGAGAAATAATATGCTTGGGAGTATACACTTGCAATACAGGCATAAAGATATGTTTTTCTTCAGTGAAGGGGCCATGGCAGGAAACAAGGCTGTCGCATTTATTGCAGGAATAATTGGGAATATATCGGACCATCTGGAAACCACATTTCTGATCAGGAATTATGGGAAAAGATATCACGCATTTGATGCAAACGGTTTTGGAGAATCAGATCAAACTCGTAATGAACACGGATTATACTGGGGCATAAGAATTAAACCAATTTCAAATCTTGAACTAAATCTATACTATGATCATTTTAAATTTCCCTGGCTAAGATATCGTTCCTATGCTCCATCAGAAGGGTATGATACACAATTGCGAATTAATTATAGATTGAATAGAAATAGTTCTTTTTATTTCCAGTTCAGGCAGAAGGAGAAAGAACATAATATAATAATGGATGGAAAAGTATATGGAATAGAAAATATGAGAAAAAGGTCATTCAGAGCAAATTGGTCATATAAACCGGAAACTGGTATCAGGATTAATTCAAGGATTCAATGGAGTAATTCACACTGGAACGATACAACTACGAATGGAATATGTCTGGTCCAAGATATAGGATTATATGGTAAGCGGATAAGTCTGATTTCACGATTTGCACTTTTTGATACAGATGATTATGAAAATCGGCAATATGTATATGAAAATGATGTTTTACATTATTATTACATTCCTGCATATTCAGGTAAAGGGATCAGAAACTTTCTGGTCTTTCATTATAAAGTGAACCGACATGTAAACACATGGTTAAAAATAGCCAGAACCTTTCAGAGTGATCAAATAATTGATAAATCCAGAAATCTGTCATACGCTAAGTGGGAGATACGGACTCAGGTCCAGTTGACTTTTTAAATATGTTATTCGTTCAACGAATACTAAATTCAACCGGATTTTATTAATTTTCCAATATCCAATAACACCATATAAAACTCGTGTTACACAATCTTGTTTTTTCTTTTGTTTATTTATTGTTATCAAATCAGTTATTTGTCGATCATCCCGAATACGAGACAAAAGTTTTATTAATCGATGGACAGGAAGTGGTAGTTACTCATCAGGTAGACTCAAAATTTATCGGGAGGTATTCTGGTTCCAAAGCAGGTTATCTATTACTGAATATGGATGGCACAGGCATTTATGTACACGATGAACCCGGGATAATGAAAAAGGATTGCACCCCCGGGGCCATTGATTTTGAGTGGGGATTTTTAATCAGCGATCAAGGAGAGATAGTGAAGTTTGACAGACCTTATGGCTTCTCCTATCCTGTTATATATAAAGCAACTGGAGATATTCAATTTCAGGGCTGTTCAAAATCGTTCCTGATAGATTATATACTTGTCAAGAAAAATGGTGTGATTACAATCAGTTCTTCCAGTGATTGGATAAAAGAATAACCTGTTTTAACTAATAATTTTCCTGATCCTGTTATCCAGAGCTTCCTGATCAGCTGCAAAAGACGCAAGTCCGGCTAAGTTGAGCAATGTATCTATGGCTAACTCTCCATTACGAATACGATCCTTCCATCTCTCATGGATTGGAATTTTTCCATCCAGAGCAATATGGGCCTGATCATCCTTACTTAAAACCGGGAACATGTCTTTACATCCCATACTTCTCGCCACTAATTCCAATTCTGTTCCACTTACTGGCAGGTTATCATCAAGGTATCTGGCTAGCTTTAACTCTTCATCGCTGGTGTACCAGAGATTATAAGCTTTAACGTCTTCCGGATCAACATCTCGGGCAAGTTTGATTTCATAATCCTTGCTCGTTCTATCAGTGAATCTGGGAGGAAAGTTTTCACGTGCTTCCCAGGCTACTTTAACTGGCATAGCAAACACATCCACCCCTGCAAGGTTTCCAATCTGTTCAGCACAGCGCATGGATGCTGCAATTTGCATGGTAGGTTTTTCATTTTCATCAGAGAGCTTTCTCACGATACGCTGACTTGCCAGGGTAGCTTTTTCTCCGATCAGATAACCGTCCCCCAGGTTGTTATCGAATACATAAGCACTTAGCCTGCCAAGGAAGACATTTAAATAATCCGGCTTGGTCACAGCTGTTATCAGTGCATTCTGACGGGCACTAAATCCCAACGTGAGATTTACGTGTACACCACTATTCTGCAGTTTCCTCGCCCCCAATAATCCTGTTGCGGTATATGGTACCTTAACAATAAAGTGTTCCGGATTGATCTCATGAAATCTTTTACCATAGGATAAAATACCTTCCATATCGTGGGCAAAGTCAGTATGCAATTCAATACTCAATTTTCCTCCAAATCGTTGTACAAGTCTGAGTCCATGACGGGCATTTAGTATAAATGCTATTTCGATTACTTTCTGATCAATCTCAAGATCTTTAAGTACCCCATTTGCTTCCTCTATATAGTCATCATAAATACCTTTCTGTATTTCAAAATTGAGAAGTGAATTATTTGTTGTCAGGGCTGTCATTTCTGAGGTCCAGATTCTTTCAGCCTGAACCATATCACCGGTATCGAGCCATAGCTCAGTACCCGTTTCTTTGAGGGAATGCCAGAAGATGGTCTTATCACTTTTAACGAGCCCAGGTTCATGATTTATATCCCTGTGGATGAATTCATGTATGTCTTGAACCAAAGCATCAGAAATGGATTTCATGTGCACAATTCTACTTGGGGTATTGAAGATAAGGAATTTTTCAATAAAGCTTAATGATATAATTTTTGCATGATATTAGGTGAGATTTTTGGAAACTGGTAGCTAGTGCATACCATAATATTTATTGAGGGGAAAATCGAATTATAATTCTAAAAGATTAACTGAATTAACCTTTATTTAGATTGGATTACAGAAAGTGGTATTTTAAGGTGTTTCTTGGCTATAGGTTGTTCTCAAAAAAATCAGCATGAAAACGACCCTGATTAGCATTTTGTGGCCATAGATTCCAGACTTTAGAACATATGTCAAGATCTCCATCTCCATCTACATCACCAATTTGAGCATCATGTAATCCAAGTGAGTTTTCAATTATTACTCGTTCTACGAAGATCATTTTTTTAGGATCAATATTTTCCCAAATATATGCCCGTGGACCTGCCCCGGTTGGAAGAATTGAATCATCTTCTTGTTCTGCAGCAAAAATATCTTCATCACCATCATTGTCGAAATCGGCAATCCATAATGAATGGAAAGAACCTCGGGTACCAGGAGCCATGATAGGTAGAATTTTAACTGTAAACTCAGGGGGAGTATGACCATTACTTTCAAGCCAGACCGCTCTTGATCCTTTTTGATCGCAATCAACCATAATAATATCCTGATCATTATCCTGATCTATATCCGATATCCAACTTCGGGATGATAATCCCCACGGTCCCCTTTTCCCAAATGGGAGATCATGTTTTTCCCATTTCATGCCATTTTCCTGGTTTTCCAACCACCTATCAGGTAGGACCACATCAGAATCTCCATCTTGATCCAGATCAGCAACTCCATTTGGGAAAAACCCGCCATGAATATCATCCCTTTCATTTAATACATCCAACGTTATTGTATATCTTGGCCACTCCTGTTCAACATTACTGTCATCAGGAATGTTGTACCAAAACAAGCCATGAGTATCACTAAGAATGACTAAATCCTCTTTCCTATCATTGTTAATGTCAGATATCACAATATCATGTACTGAATGAATAATCAGTGAATCATATTTCATTTCCTTAAACTGCCTGTTTTTGGGATCCATTGAGTTTTTGAACCAATACCCCCCAGTAACCAGGTCTTCCCAACCATCATTGTTTACATCCAAAGTGACTGATCCGAGCATTGGAAGTGGCAGTGGTGAAAGCGTATGTTGAATCCATTGATCAGATCCCATAAATTCATACCAGTAAATACTGTCATCCCTTACACCAACAGCGAAGTCAAGATCACCATCCTTATCAAAATCCGCTAACGCTGGTGTACCATAGCCCCAATCATTTTCATCGAACAGGGTTTGAGTTATATAATGATGATTGAATTAAATTAGTGTTTTTTCATTTTTATTCAACTGACAGGATAGGATTTGCAGGATGAATAAAATGGTTATACTCCTAGAAAAATTAATTCGTATGAATCTCATGATAGTATAAAATATGGTTAATATAGAAAGCACTTATAATTAGATTGATATTAAATTGTCCGGCATTTTTTCCTAGTTGAACTGCTCTTTATAGCATCTTACTTCAAAGATCTTTGCGAATTTATCTCCATTTGTCTTTTTAATAATGATTCTTATACTGTCTGTATCGATTTCATCAAAAATATATACTACTCGCCTAAGGTAATTATCTTTTATTACAACAATTTGCTTAAATGTGTTTCCATGTTTGGCTTCAATATAAAAATCTGATATTGATTCCGGTTGAGGTCCCCTGATTTGTGAATAGTAGTGTGAATCCTCTCCCGTTAATCTCAACTGGCGGCGCGCCCCTGTATCAAAAGTTATCTGAATCTGGTTTATCGCAACTTTCTTCTTCCAACTTAACATAATCCACGGATTCCCCTTTGACATTTCTGCCTGCCATTGATGGCTGTTCCCATCATCGATATCCCGGTTTATACCATCAAGGATATTTATCACTTCTCCTGTTTTTGTCTCACTGGAAGCTTCAACACTTGCTTCCCTGGCCAAATCATTTTCATCCTTATTTAATACACCTAATAAAGACTGATCCTGTCTCAGGAGGGTTTGCTGTAAATATGAAATATGTCTGGAGGAATTAGCAAGATTTCTTGGAGAAATATTTTGCTTAGCGCAAAGGGCCGAGGCTGTTCCCACAGCTTGTCCAAGCGTGGAGCATGTGGCCATGACTCTAGAAGAAGATAATGCTACATGAGAAGCACTCAGGTTACGCCCCGCCATGAACAAGTTCGAAATGTTCTTACTGTAAAGTGAGCGTAAGGGAATAGAATATGGTTTTTCCAGCCGAATTGACCGGTATGGAGCTATGGATGTTTTCATCATGCCTTCCGGGGGATGATCATCCAGAGGCCAGCCTCCATATGCTACCCTGTCCGGAAATAAAACGGGTGATTGTACTTCTTGCTGCACGAGGACATGATCACCAACGATCCTCCGGCTTTCACGTTTTCCTGGAATCATACCAACCCATTTCAATGCCCAATTTTCTGATTTACCGTGAGCTCCACTATTTTTTATAAAATCCCATATCCCCATAACGATGCTTAACAATTCATGTCGCTGCTTTTGTCCATCCTTAATAATATCACCCAATCCACCAATCTCAATCCACCAGTAACCATACTCCCATGAATGGATCTGACGATGCGCAAAATCCTGGAAAGTATATTTTTTTGCCCATTTCGGTGGTTTAAATGGCATGGGTTTATCGAATTTTTCTGAAAAAAATAACAGGCTGTTCCCCATCGTATAATTATCTGACTTTTCTACCGCCAGTGATTCATTATATATATCCATCCCTTCACGTCCCATCATGTATTCTGCTCCAGCCTTTGCTGCCATGGATCCATCTCCCGTACAATCAATGAAATATTTTGATTCCACATCATAGATTTCTTCTGTTTGGGAGCATATTGCCTTTATAGAGTTGATATTATTATTGGCTATTATCGCATCAAAAACAATTGAATCAAGCAGGAGGGTAATATTGGGTTCAGAAACAACTTTATCATATAAGATCAAATCCCACATTTCAAAAGAGCGTTGTGGATTTGTAACAGCTTCTGTTAAGACCAGTTCCTCAAGAATGCCCGTTTCCCTCCAGGGTTTCCCGCCCATCACACTTGCACCAGAAACATGCATGCGTATTTCACTGCTTGCATTACCTCCCAGGCGAGACCTGTCTTGAATAAGGATTACCTTCGCCCCATTTCTTGCCGCTGAAATAGCTGCACAAATTCCAGACATACCTCCACCGGCAATAAGCACGTCAGTTTTATATTTCCTGGTCTGGTATACTTCCAAATTTATTTCTCCCGTTTCTATCTTTTTAATAGGGTCACTGATTAAAGTTACAGGATTCATAATGCAGAACCCTGAAGCTAATCCTCCTGCTTTTAAGAAGTCTCTTCTGGATGATTTCATGTGAAGGTTTTTAAATATGGTATCTATTGAAAAATAATGTTCCTATTGAAATCAGTGTGTTCTTTACACACTTTGGTGATCAATATCCACAATGCTCATTAATCACCATATTAATTTCTGCAAATCTATTGGAAGGATCAAAGATTTATTATTTAAGTCATGCCAATCCATGATTCAAATTTCAATGAGATCCTAATTACCATTAAATATATTCTCGAATATCAATTACCATCATTCCCGCAGTCTTTGCAGCCTGAATACCCGGATCTCCATCCTCAAAAACCTGGCAATCTTCTGGATATATACCAATCAATTCGGCGCATTTTAAAAAGGTATCGGGTGCCGGTTTGGGATGTTCAACCATCTCCTTTGATACCATGATTTTCAGATATTTATCGAGACCAACTGCTTTTACCGCTTTCCATGATCCCTCTCCCGGACTTCCTGTTCCAATAGCCATGGGCAGTTTCCCATGATATTCTTTAACGATATTAACTAGTTGATCCCTGACTTTCAATTTATGGATTTTCGATTCGTAAAGTTCTTCCTTTCGATTAGCCATTTCATTATGATTGAATTCTAGACCTGAAAGTATTTTTATTTTCTCGAATATTCTATTTGAGGAAACTCCAGCATTATCATAAAAAAATTTTTCCGTGAAATCGTAATCCAACTCCTCTGAACATATCTCATGCCAGGCTTCATAATGCAGGGGCATTGAATCTAAAAGTGTACCGTCAAGGTCAAAAATCAGACCCTTTGCATTCGGGTTAATTGATAATTCTTTCATTAAAAAATCTTTTTTACCGATTCTCTCAGTATAAGTTCCGTTTTTATATAATTCAATAATGGTTGATCATTTTCAATATCTGTCATTTTTTCTAGCAAGAGATCGGCACCAACTGCACTGATATCAGTAATTGGTCTTTTTATGGTAGTCAGGGCAGGTGATAAATATGCAGCATACATACTGTCATCAAACCCAATAATAGAAATATCATCAGGTATTATAAGTTTCAGTTCAGAGATGGCCTTCATTGCTCCAACTGCCATATCATCATTTGAACTGAATATTGCAGTTGGAAGATCCTGTTGAACAAGTAGCTTACGCATTGCGTTATATCCACCTTCAAGATCATAATTACCATTTACGATCCAATCAGGGTTTGATTCTAATCCATAATCTGTAAGGGCCATCAGAAAACCCTCTTCTCTTCTTTGTGTTGTCCTGAATTCCGCTTTCCCTTCAATCAATCCAATTTCCCGATGTCCATTCTGGATCAGGTATTCAGTTGCTTTGTATGCTCCAACCTTATCATCAGACAATACGGTAATAATATTTGGGATTTCAGTCTCCCTGTTTAATAGGATGAGTGGAATTTCCTGATCTATTACATGTTTGATAAAATGATCATCCTTAGAGCTTTGGCTCATTAGTATGATCCCATCAAACTGTCTCTTGGTGATTTTTGAAAAACCATGGAAATTGTCAATACCCTCCACAGATAAACTGTATTTATCTTCAATGATACTGTTAACCCCCTTGATAGTATCCATAAAGAAATTAGCCGTTGTCCCTTTGTTTATTGTTGTAAAAAAAAGGCCAATATTATAAGATTTGGAAGTTACAAGTCTTCTTGCATTTACGTTTGGCACATAATTGTACTTCCTTGCAGTTTCTTTAACCCTCGCTTTCGTTTCTTTACTGATTAAAGGACTGTCATTTAGTGCCCGCGATACGGTGGTATGCGAAACATTTAACATTCTGGCAATATCTTTAATCGTGATACTCATATAGAGTTATAAAAAGGGATTATTTCATGATGATTATAATTCTCCGCTTACACGGATTTAAAAATGTAATATTAGAAAATAATCCATTTACTTTTTGTTAATAATTGTGAAATAGCCCCTGTTGCCTGTCATATTCTTAATTATACCTGATATGCGGTGGAAGCGGTTTCACCTCCTCTTCCAGTCCAGTTAGTATGGAAAAACTCACCCCTTGGATTATCGACTCTTTCATATTGATGAGCCCCAAAATAATCACGTTGGGCTTGTAACATATTTGCAGGAAGTCTTTCAGCCCGATAGCCATCAAAGTAAGCTAATGCACTTGCCATGGCTGGAACAGAGATCCCATTTGCAACTGCAGTTGTAATGATTCTTCTCCAGGCAGCCTGTGATGATTCTATAATTTCTTTGAAATAGGGATCGAGTAATAAATTGGTTAGATCACGATTCTTATCAAATGCTTCTTTGATTTTTCCAAGAAATACTGATCGTATAATACAACCTCCTCGCCACATAAGGGCGATACCTCCATAATTAAGATCCCATCCATAATCCTCTGCTGCTGCCCTCATAAGAGTATATCCCTGCGCATAGGAGATAATTTTTGAGGCATATAAGGCCTGACGCAGATCTTCAACGAATGCTTTTTTATCTCCCTTAAATTCCGGTGTTGGTCCTGAAAGTACTTTTGATGCAGCAACTCTTTCATCCTTAATGGCTGATAAGCAGCGGGCGAAAACAGCTTCAGCAATTAAGGTCAAAGGGATGCCCAGATCCAGTGCTGCAATTCCTGTCCATTTCCCGGTCCCTTTTTGACCGGCAGTATCCAGAATTTTCTCAACCAATGCTTCACCATCTTCATCCTTATATCCCATTATATCCCGGGTGATCTCAATCAAATAGCTGTCTAAGTCACCTTCATTCCACTGTTTGAATACTTCATGCATTTCGTCTGCATTTAATCCAAGCAAAGTTTTCATCAGGAAATATGCTTCTGATATAAGTTGCATATCACCATATTCTATCCCATTATGTACCATTTTAACGAAATGGCCGGCACCGTTTTCTCCTACCCAATCACAGCATGGGGAACCATCTTCAACTTTGGCGGCGACTGCCTGGAATATTGGTTTTACGTGTGACCACGCATCATTGGAACCACCAGGCATAATTGATGGTCCTAATAACGCACCTTCCTCTCCTCCGGAGACTCCTGTTCCAATATATAAAAGACCTTTACTCTCAACGTATTCTGTACGACGGTTTGTATCAGGGTAGTGTGAATTACCGCCATCAATTATGATGTCTCCTTCCTCGAGGTATGGTATAATCATATCAATGAAATCATCAACGGGTTTTCCTGCCTTTACCATCAACATGACCTTTCTGGGCCTTTTTAACGCGTTTACAAGCTCTTCAATTTTGTGGGTGCCAATAATATTTTTTTCTTTACCACGTCCGTTGATAAACCGATCCACTTTTTCAATAGTTCGGTTATACACAGCAACTGTAAAACCTTTACTTTCCATGTTCAGGACAAGGTTTTCTCCCATAACAGCGAGACCAACCAGTCCGATATCAGCTAATTTTTCCATTCATATGATTTTTAAAAAGTTATTATTCCGTTATGTTTTAAATCTATCTTTATGTGCCCATAATCCAAGTGCCGGATTGGAGATAAAGAACACCTCTTCCCCATCCGGAAGTGAATTAAATCCCTCTTTCAATTTTTGCGGATTATACCTATCGATTACAGTATTAAGGTCAGCAAAATTGTAATTCACTTTTTCTATCTCTTTTCTGGATAAAATCCCCGGACAGTAAGTAATTTTAAATCTTCCTTCTGAAGAACCATGGATCAAATGTGCAGCTGCACTCAAATTATTTCTGAGATCCTCATTCTTATTCGTGAGTTCCAGAATTTCCGGTGTAGTCAAATATCCATATTTCCTTATAATTCGGTCTATTTCAGCATCTTCGCCAAACTCTTTTAATCCCGGGGCAAGAACGATTAATTCTCCCGCATCATCAATAGCCATTCTTGTTCGATATACACTTTTATTACCAAGCCAGAAGCTTTTATATTCTGAAGGATCCAGATACGTGATGACCTTTTTAAGAGGTTTTTCAAGCATTTCAAAATTGACCTCTAAAGACAATGCTGAGGCCATTTGAAAACATTCAATATCATCACCAATGTATAATCCTTTCAATACAAGGTTCCCTTCCTGGTCTTTACCAACAACTGTTTGAACATAAATTATGGGAAGGTCGTTTGCGAAATTGTCTGAAGCATAGTTTAAAACACGGCGGACAGGATTATCAGCTCTTCCCATGATACGTTCCATTCCGTATGCTGCTCCAAGAAAATGGCTTTTATTTATTCCTTCAGGCCCCCCGGTTCCTACAAATATGTTTTTATTGTAGTTAGCCATTCCGATGACTTCATGTGGAACAACCTGGCCAATTGAAAAGATTAAGTCATATTTCCCATTAATCAGTAATTTATTTACCTGGGCAGGCCATGAGTAGTTCACTCTTTTTTCTGAAATTTCATTAACATACTCTGATGGAACTTCACCAAGTGTCAATATATCATTTCTCCAGTCATGATTTCGGAACAAATTTTCAGGGATATGACCGAACATATGTTTGATCTGCGATAAGGTCATTGGAGAATGCGTGCCTAATGCAGGTAAGATATCTGTTAATTTGTCACCATAGTACTCCCAGGTAAATTCCGTCACAGGTCCTGCGAAAGAGTGAAATCTTGTAAAATCAGGTGGAATAGCCAGTACTTTGCTACCTCCCAGTTTTTCAAAAGTATTAAATAAAGCCTCTCTCAAATCCAGTAGGCTGATTGAATTATCAATTGAACCTTTTTTGAAATAGATCATTTCCTATACTCCACCATAAGCATTATATCCACCATCAATTGGGATAATCACTCCGCTAACAAAACTGGAAATATCTGAGAGCAGATACAGGACAGTACCATTCAGGTCCTCTGGCTGGCCAAATTTATGCATAGGCGTGTTACTGATAATTTTTTCTCCACGGGGCGTGAGATCACCGGTCTTCTCGTCTGTTAACAGGAACCGGTTCTGATTGGTCAGAAAGAATCCAGGGGCAATTGCATTTACCCGTACACCTACAGGGGCCATATGAACTGCCATCCATTCGGTAAAGCTATTAACTGCTGTTTTGGCAGCAGAGTACGCTGGGACTTTTGTCAAGGGCTTGTATGCACTCATCGAAGAGATATTTAATACCACTCCTTTGCCCTTTTCTACCATATCCCTGGTAAAAACCAATGAAGGTAATAAAGTTCCTTTGAAATTAAGGTCGAATACGAAATCAAAACCAGCTATGTCGAGACCAAAAAAAGTGGTATCGAGATTATCAAGGTCATTTTTATCCATTTGTTCTTTCTGGGTGGTTGCCTTTGGAGAATTTCCTCCAGCTCCATTGATAAGCAGGTCAATCACTCCAAAGGTGTCTTTGATTTGCGATTTCGCTTTTTCAAGAGAGTTTCTATCCAGAACGTTGGTTTCAATTCCAATTGAGTCAGTTCCCGTTTCATTTTTTATCATTGAAGCAGTGTTTTCAGCCATTTCCTTGTTAAGATCAAGTATGGCTGTATGTACACCTACAGAACCCAGACCTTTTGCGATGGAAGTTCCAAGAACACCACCACCACCTGTGATTGCACACACTTTATTTTTCAGATCATTGAATGAGATTGCTTGCATGATGAATTAAAAATTTTCTATTGTAAAGGTAATAAAATATGCACACGTGAACATGTTAATGTGCTTTTTTTAAAAAATCAAATTTGCTATTTCATAAACAGGGAAAACTTATAAAATATCTATTCGATAATTCCCCTTAACATGCGAACTGGTTCATCCCAGGGAATCCTTGAAATGATCAGGATAAAAGCGAAAAGAAAATAGATGAGTTCATTTTTAAATTTAGCCGTATCTGTTTTAGATCGTTTTATCATTATACGTCCAATTTGGGCTATTGCGACTGAAAGTAACATCACAAAAATATGCTCAACAGCCCAGTAACGTAATAATCCATCTTTCATCGCTGCACTAAAATTACTAAAGGCTGCTTTTGTTAACGGACTGAGGATCGAATATAAAATAACACCAAAAAGTAATTGCAGATGCAATAATGAAACTGCAACAAGAGTGATCTTATCATCCTTATTTGTAAAGGTTTTCTTTTCTATTAGTCCATATATTGCTCTGATACTAGCTACAAGGAGTAGTACCAATGCTAGCCAGCGAAGCCATGAGTGTAAAAAAAGGAATATATTATACATGTTTACGAAACTATGTGTGAAGGATTTTTGATTTCAATTAACTTTTCCGGAAAAACAAAATTATGAGATTTGAGTGATTTTCAATGAAATACTTGGTTTAAAACAACCAGTACAGCCGTCCGGTTGACATTCCAATTGGAATTGATTTTTGATATATGAATAAAATGAACTAATGTAATTTATGGTATAGGATTTGATACATATATCATTACATGATGATTATGAGATTAGAAAACTACCATATTCCGAGAAAGTTGCTACTTACGACTGACTTTATGAACACAGTCAATGGTGGAATGGCCATGGTTACATTTAACCTCAAAAAGGACAAAGATGGTTATATAACACTTTTGGTTGTACCAGGAGTAAGTCTGGATAACGTAAAAATAGAGATCAGTGATAATCGTATTTATATATATTATTTAATGGAATTTGGTGAAAAGGGAGGCCACACTGGGATCAGAAGATTACCATATACGCTTGGAATCATGGATATTCCGTATGATGTTAATATAAATGGAATTTCTGCAAGATCTGAAGATGATAAACTGAAGATAGTATTGCCTTATAATGAACTGGCCGGTGGCTTCAGACGTGAGATTTCAATAGATAAATCCTGATCCAGTTTCCATCTCCTAGTGAATCCTTTATCCCTTACCCTGATAAATATGGTTTAGAAATTCCTCTTTAATATGAGCTTCCCGAAATTTACCATGATATTGTGTAGTAACCGTAGAGGAGGTTGTATCCTCTACTCCACGAGAAGAAACGCATAGATGCGCAGCATCAATGACAAC
>JBHOSY010000122.1:0-14714 GCA_042584165.1 Bacteroidota bacterium
TCCTGATCTGTAGTCAGAAATTTAACACTTTTTGATCGCTCAAAGTCTGAATCCATGTCTATAACAACTTCCAATAAGGCATTCAGGCTTCCCTCGTTCAGGGTTTGATTCTCAGATATCGCTTTTATAGATTTTGATATTTCAAAGTCAGAATCCATATCCAGCAATACCTGGGTTATCTGAACAATATTTTCATGTGTGAAAATTGATTCTTCGGATACATTAGTAATCACTTTCGCCCGTTCGAAATCCGAATCCATATCCATCAAGGCTCCAAAATAGGCCGTTGATGCTATAGGATCGTCTTTAAACACATTATAATTCTTAACAAGCACTTTGGCTGATTCAAAATCGGAATCGAGATCCGATCCTACGCTCCTTGCGATTTTCTGAAGTTCCTGGCTATTTAATTCTTCCAATCCCAGTAAATGATTGTAATAAATTGCGCTGATATAATCGCTATCGATTTCCCTGATCTCCTGAATAACCCCATCTGTGCCCAGTTTACTGTAAATCCTATGTACACGTTGCTCAGCTGCTAAATCTGAAGCTCGAACAATTTCCGGTAAAACGTCTGCCAGCCATTCTCTACCAGAAGGATTATAAGATAGTTCTGTTCTGCCTTCGAAATACTTTTTTGTCAGGTTACCATCTCCGTCACTTTCAATTAGAATTGACCTTTTGTTTCCGAAAGAGGTTTTGCTAATTCTGAAATATCCACCGGGTGCGATGCCGATAATATCTGTATCATCATCTGATAACTGTAACTCTCCATCATATTTCAACTCAATATTGGAGAAGTTGTCTCTGATAACTATTCTATCAGATTTCTCTCTTGTCCTGGTACTTAAATAATTACCTTCAGAAATGAATGACAAAACAAGAAATCCAATTGTAAAAAGTGCTGTTGCTGTGTAATGAAAATATTTTCTCATGATTATAAAGTTTATCCATACTAATTTGGATAATGCAGTGAATCAAAAAAAATCGAATGCCTTATAATGGATGGAAAATGTATTGAATCGTAATAAAAGTGTATCGAATAGATATCAGTCCCCTGACAGAATTGGAATAAGGTGAAAAAATATTGCCAGGGCAAAAGACCAGAATACGGCACTTGCAAACATATAACCAATTATCTTTTTCTTTGACCCACCAAATGAAATAGCAAGGAACGATCCCAAAATTGGTGAAAAAAGAACCGGTGTTAAAAAAGAAACGCCCAACACACCGTACTTCTGCCATATTATTACAAATCTCCTGTTCCGTTTAGTAAACAACTTTTTATTCTGGCCAAACTTTGAGTTTATCCATTTACCCAACCCAGGGCCAATAAAGGATACAATACTCACTGTACTCATCATGCCTAAAACCGTTAAAATAACCGTTTCAAGCAATGTTAATCCTACAGCGGTGCCGACAGTAGGCCCCCCTACAAATTTTAACATGCTTATTAAATAAACAGAAATGTATTTTCCCAATCCCGCAAACATCCCAATTACCAGACTACAGTGTATGTGTAATAAATGTAGATAATCATTAGTATGATGCCATCAGTTCTTGCAAGTTGTCGCTTTGACAACATCATTGGTAAAATGATCAGTGTCACGCCAAGCATCCACATCATATCCTTGTTTAATATGACATCACTCACCTTGATCTCTTTTATTATGCTTGTTATGCCTAAAATAGATAAGATATTGAATATGTTCGATCCCATAAGATTTCCAAGCGCCAGATCAGTCTGCTTTTTAAATGATGCAACACTGGATGTCACCAATTCTGGAAGGCTGGTGCCAAGCGCCAGAACAGTGATACCAATTACTCTCTCTTCAATTCCCATTTGTCTCGCCAGGTTCTGAGCTCCACCTACAAACCATTCAGCTCCAAGATAAAGACCTACCGATCCCAAAGCGATAAAGAGAATGTCTTTCCAAAGTTTGCTTCCGGCTTCATCTGGCAGATCAAAATCTGCCTCCAGTGCTTTGGCAGTTTTCGTATCTTTTCTTGACTTCCAGATAACAAAGAACAGATAAGCTCCAAGAATAAATATAAACAGAATACCCTCATGAGAGTCAACGTAACCTTCCCTTACCATAAGATAAAGAAGTAATGAACTGCCCATAGTCATCGGCCAGTCGACGCTGATACTGCTCTTTTGAACAATGATTGGTGAAATAATGGCTGTGATACCTAATACAAGGGCGAGATTACAAATGTTCGATCCAATCACATTTCCCATGGCAAGGTCGGGACTCCCGCTAAGTGCTGATTTAACACTAATCAGTAATTCAGGGGCCGAGGTGCCAAATGCCACAATGGTCAGTCCGACAACCAATGGTGTTAAATTTAATCTCAATGCGATACTTGATGCTCCTCTAACAAGGAAGTCACCACCCAGTATCAATATGACCAGGCCAACTATTAATATGATTACATCCAGCAGCATCCCCTGTAAATATTAAACTTTTTTTCCATAACACAAATCACCAGCATCACCTAATCCAGGAACAATGTATGATTTATTGTTTAATTCTTTGTCTAAATCACCGATCCAATACTTAACTTCAGATGGTAAATTTTGTTGCAAATATTTCAAACCCTGTTCAGCAGCAATTAAAGCAGCTACATGAATTTGTCCGGGTTTCCCATATTGTAATATTGTATTTATCGCCTTTAATAGCGACTTCCCCGTTGCTAACATAGGATCTGCAACTATGATTGTTCTTGTTGTAAGATCCGGTAAAGCTTTATAGCCCATCTCGATATCAAAATCCCCTTTCTCATCATAATTTCCTCTGTAAGCACCTATAAAGCCGGCATCTGCTTTGTCAAAAATATTAATAAATCCTTCAAAAAATGGTACACCAGCCCTGAGAATTGTAATTATTATCGGTTGATCCACCAATAGACTGCATTCCTTTGTACCCAATGGTGTAACAACCTGTTCATTCTTATAAATACTTTGTCGGGATATCTCGTAGGCAAGTACCTCCCCTATTCGTTCCACGTTTCTTCTGAACCGCATCCTGTCATTCTGGATTCCTGTATCCCTGAGCTCTGCCAGATATTGACTGGCAATAGAATTGTGGCGACTGAGTATAAATACTGACAAGTTTGGTTTGCTTTAAGATTTCACAAGGGCCAAATTTCCTAATCTAAAGATAATCGTATTTTTTATAAAAATATTTAAAGACGAAAAAAATCAGTATCTCATAAAGATTTGATGTTCTATGCAATCAATTCCATTTCATATTTATTTAATAGGTGTATCCATTATATTTTTACATTCTATTTAAATTATTCGTGATATCATGGATTTTAGTTTACTAAAAAATCTTTGTTCTGTTTTCTCTCCATCCGGAAATGAAGCAGATATGAAATCATTCATTCTTAAGTATATAAAGGAGAACCAGGAGAAATGGGTTTGCAGTCCTGAAATATTTATAGGTTCACAATTTCAGGATTGCATTTTACTGGTTTTTGGCATACCTGAAATAGCGGTTTTTGCCCATATGGACACTACTGGCTTCACGGTCAGATATGAAAATCAACTGGTGCCTATTGGTAGTCCTGAGGTCAAGGAAGGAAGTATTGTAGTTGGCAGGGATGCATATGGCTCGATAGAATGTAACATCAAATTGGATAATGAAAATCATGTATTGTATGATTTTGGTAGATCTATCAAAAGAGGTACCGAACTTGTATTCAAACCAAACTTCAGAAATAGAAAAAATGATATTCAATCTCCTTATCTGGATAACAGGGTTGGTATATTTGGTGCCCTGAAGGTAGCTGAAACCCTTGAAAACGGAATTCTAATTTTCTCATGCTGGGAAGAACATGGCGGTGGATCAGTCCCGTTTCTTATAAAACATATTTATGAAAATTATCATATCACTAAAGCACTCATTTCAGATGTAACCTGGGTAACAGATGGAATAGTACCTGGAAAAGGAGCGGTTATTTCTTTGCGTGACCGGAATATACCCAGAAAGAGTTTTACGGATAAAATCGTGGATATTGCTCGTGTATCCCGTATTGAATTCCAACTTGAAGTTGAGGGATCGGGATCCAGTGATGGGAGGGAAATACAGCTTTCTCCTTATCCTGTTGACTGGTGTTTTATTGGCCCACCTGAAGAAAATGTTCATTCCCCTGATGAAAAGATCCACAAGAAAGATATCCTTTCAACTATTGAATTGTATAAAGTCCTTATGAAAAAACTTTGAATCCTTATTTTATCTTTTCATTAAAGGCTATTTCAATTTATATTTGTGTCCCCTCGAATAACAACAATGAAAATTAAGGACAAGTTTTTTGACCCTTTTATAAAAGAAATCGAAATTCAGAAAAGAATCCTTAGTCTGGCAAAGCGCTTAAGTGCTGACTACGAGGACAAGGAACCGCTTTTTCTGGCCATATTAAATGGATCGTTTGTATTTGCAGCGGATCTGCTCCGTGCCATTACAATTCCAGTACAGATTTCTTTTATCCGTCTTTCTTCCTATGATCAACTACAGAGTACAGGAAACGTTAAAGAAATTATTGGACTGAATGAAAATCTATTCCAACGTGATATCATAATACTTGAGGATATTATTGACACAGGTTTAACATTGAGTTATATATTAGAAGATCTTAAAAACCTTGGGGCAAATTCCATTGAAATTGTTACCTTATTATTAAAGCCTGAAAAACTCAAAACTGATCTGGAGATAAAGTATAAAGGTTTTGAAATACCTGAAGATTTTATTGTGGGTTATGGTTTGGATTATGATGGCTACGGAAGAAATCTGAAAGAAATTTATAAAATTAAAGAATAAATCATGTTAAATATTGTACTATTTGGACCTCCCGGTGCTGGTAAAGGCACACAAAGTGAAAAAATCATTGAAAGGTATCAGCTTGTCCATATATCAACCGGGGACCTGTTTCGAAAGCATACAAATGAAGGTACTGAGCTGGGTCGATTGGCACGCAAGTACATTGATAATGGTGATCTTGTTCCTGATGATGTGGTTATCAGGATGGTAGAGGTTAAAATCAATTCTGAAACAGAAGCAAAAGGTTTTATTTTTGATGGATTTCCAAGAACAGTTAATCAAGCCAAGGCGCTTGATGAATTGATGAAGAAAAACAAAATGGTAATATCTGGTATGGTATGCCTTGATGTTGATGAAGAAGAGTTAAAAACAAGAATCCTTGAGAGAGCAAAAACGTCGGGCCGTGTGGATGATCAGGACGAAGAAAAAATCAATAATAGAATTCGTGTTTATAATGATGAAACACTCCCAGTAGCAGCGTATTATAATGGGCAGGATAAATACTACGAGGTGCAAGGGATTGGTTCTATTGATAATATTTTCAATACAATTACATCTGTTCTTGACAAACTGCCCCAATAAGCCAGGTAAATGGCCTCAACCAATTTTATTGATTATGTAAAAATCTTCACCCGGTCTGGACAAGGTGGTGCAGGGTCCGTCCATTTCAGAAGGGAAAAGTTTGTTCCCAAAGGAGGACCGGATGGTGGTGATGGGGGCAGGGGAGGTCATATAATTATCAAAGGGAACAAGCAATTATGGACCCTTCTTCACCTGAAGTACCGGAAGCACGTAATCGCCGAAGACGGAAATAATGGGGAAGGCGGCAAAAGAACCGGAGCCCAGGGAATGGACCAGATATTGGAGGTTCCCCTGGGCACAATTGCGAAAGATGCTGAAACCGATACATTTCTGACCGAAATAATAGATGATGGACAGGAAGCTATCATAACTCCCGGAGGTAAAGGAGGCCTTGGAAATGACCATTTCAAATCAGCAACCTCACAAACACCTCAATATGCTCAGCCTGGAGAATCCGGTATCGAACGAAAGGTAGTATTTGAATTAAAAGTACTTGCTGATGTTGGTCTTGTGGGATTTCCGAATGCCGGAAAATCTACTTTCCTTTCCGTTGTATCAGAGGCCAAACCAAAGATCGGTGATTATCCATTCACGACCCTGGTCCCAAATCTTGGGGTTGTCAGCTACAGGGATTATAAATCATTTATCGTGGCTGATATTCCCGGCATCATTGAGGGAGCAGCTGAAGGAAAAGGTCTTGGTCATCGTTTTCTAAGACATATAGAAAGGAATTCTATCCTATTATTCATGATCCCTGCAGATGCAAATGATATTGAAAAAGAGTATAAGATACTTATATCCGAACTTGAAAAATATAATTCTGAATTACTGGATAAAAAAAGAATTCTGGCCATAAGCAAATCTGATCTTCTGGATGATGAACTAAAGGAAGATACCATGAAGTTAGTGCCCTCTAAGATCCCATCCATATTGATATCCTCTGTTACTGGTGAAGGTATCCAGGAGCTTAAAGATCAGATTTGGCTTTCATTGAATAGTTGATTTATGTCATTATGTCAGAAATTGGCTAGTTGGCAAAATAGTTGCGGCTAAACGTAAAATAATATAAAGAAGTAACGGACAGATGGTAAAAGAAGTGAATATAAAAGAACAGGATAAGGGAACTGAGGGGAATAATCCTGTTGATGTTAAACACGAAGAATCAGAAAAAGTCGAAGAAAAGAAAAGCTCAAGAAGTAAAAGAAAGCCATCCAAAAAACTTAAGGAAGAAGGGAAAGAACTGGAGGAAAAAGAAATTGCTTTGGCCGAAACAAAGGATAAATTCATCCGATTATATAGTGAATTTGAAAATTATCGAAGAAGAACATCCAAGGAAAAAATTGAATTGATAAGCACAGCGAATTCAGAACTTATCTACGAGATGCTTCCGGTTATTGATGACTTCGAAAGGGCTTTTCTATCCCTTGAAAATATTGAAGAAACTTCAGAATCAGTAATGGAGGGCTTTAATCTTATATATAATAAATTCATTTCTATCTTAAACCAGAAGGGTCTGAAGTTGATGGAAATAGAAAAAGGAGATGAATTCGATTCAGATTTGCATGACGCAATCGCCAAAATTCCAGTTGACGATAAAAAGCTCAGTGGTAAAATCGTTGATGTAACTGAGAAAGGATATTTCCTGGGCGATAGGGTTATCCGGCACGCAAAAGTAGTAATTGGTTCATAACATATTATGGCAAAAAGGGATTATTATGAGGTATTGGGTATGGACAGGGGTGCCTCTCAGGATGAGATAAAAAAGGCATATCGGAAAATAGCCATTAAGTACCACCCGGACAAGAATCCAGGAGATACATCAGCAGAGGATAAATTTAAAGAAGCTGCCGAGGCCTATGAAATATTGAGTAATGCTGACAAAAGGGCACAATACGATCGGTTTGGACATGCTGGATTAGGTGGACAGGGTTTTGGGGGAGCCGGGATGTCAATGGACGATATCTTTTCTCAATTTGGCGATATATTTGGAGGATCAGCTTTTGAAGGCTTCTTTGGAGGTGGTGGACGATCTTCCCGTGGCGGGAGGCGAGGTTCGAATCTCCGCATCAAGTTAAATCTCACGCTGGAGGAAATTGCCAATGGGGCTGAAAAGAAGATTAAAGTAAAGCGTCTTATTACTGCTGATGGAGTTACTTATAAATCCTGCCAGACATGTCAGGGAAGTGGCCAGGTAAGAAAGGTAGTAAATACCATGTTAGGTCAGATGGTCTCTGCATCCACCTGCTACACCTGTAGTGGTTCTGGAAAAATCATTGATAAAAAACCAGCTGGCGTGGACAACACCGGATTATCACAGAAAGAAGAAGTTATCCCCATAAAAATTCCGGCTGGTGTTTCTGAAGGAATGCAGTTAAGTATGTCTGGTAAAGGGAATTATGGACCTAATGGCGGAACTCCTGGAGATCTATTGATTATTATTGAGGAGAAGGAGCACGATTTCTTAAAAAGAGATGGCAACAATGTTATCTTTGATCTTTATGTCAATTTTGCGGATGCTGCTTTAGGAACAAATGTTGAAATTCCTACCATTGACAGCAAAGTTAAGATCAAACTGGATCCCGGAACTCAAAGTGGTAAAATCTTACGGCTGAGGGGTAAAGGTATTAAAGATATTAACGGTTACGGAAAAGGAGATCAGCTTATATACGTTAATGTCTGGACACCCAAAAATCTCAATAATGATGAAAAGAAGATATTAGAAAGATTCAGAGAATCTGATAACTTTATCCCCAAACCAGGCAAAGGTGAAAAAGGATTCTTCGAACGAATGAAGGAATTCTTATAAAATCAAATTTATTGAGTGTTGTCATTCAAGATCCCCCTATACCACTCCCTTGGGGATGTGGATAAGAAAACAGCTTCTATGTACTTTTGACCCTCATTTTTGTAACTATTTCTCCTGAATTTCGTAACATCTTCGTATGCGGAAAGTGAGTTTAGTGCTTATCGGGATATTTTTTTTTCAAAATTTCGTATCCGGGCAGGCAGTTAAGCTATATGAACTCAAGAACGATAATACATTCGATCGAGTAAATCTCACATTCAAATCAGGCAATAGCAATACCAACGTTTTTCCAGCAATCAATTCAGGATTGAATATTTATGGTAAATCAGGGTCAGAAACCATTGATCCTGTTAATTCCAGGTTAATAAATCGAACACATCATATTATAGTAAATGAAGCAAGTGATACCCGTTCAAATAGCAGATCAATAACGGATCTGTTTTTCGGTGATGACAATGACAATAATTTCGATCTGCAATTGCCAGCAGATAAACCATTACAATTAAATCTTACTTATGCTGTGGGTGATGCGCATGTTGATCTTTCCGATCTTGCAATCGAAAAACTAAAAATTAACACCGGAAGTGCAGATGTTTTTGTTACCTATACTGAAGGGCACAATAACCTTATCGAGATGGATACTTTTTTCGTTGAAGTTGATATGGGTTCCCTTACCATTGATAAGATGGATCTGTCAAGAGCACAAAAGGTTATTGCTGATATTGGATTTGGTGAATTAACCCTGACTTATACAAATGAGATAAAATCTACATCACATATACAGGCAAGCATAGCTGCAGGAAATCTTTTAATTCAAATCCCGACCAATGAAATCCCGGTAAGAATATCCATTCATGATTCTCCACTCTGCCAGGTAAAAATCCCAAAGAGTTTTAATAAGATTCAAAATGATACTTTTGTGTCGCCTGGATACAATTCAAATAGTGAAGAAATTCTTGATTTTGATCTGAATGTCGGGCTGGGTAGAATTAAATTCCAATCAGGGGAATAGTTTTTTCTAATCACCTTTCTTAAGATTACATTAAATCCTAATTTCAGGAACTTTTTTTATAAGTATGGAATATATTCTTCAAGCGGATGATATAACAAAATTCTATGGTGACTTTCCTGCCTTACAGAATGTATCCATAAACATTCCTGAAAAATCCATATTTGGTCTTCTGGGACCCAACGGTGCCGGCAAAACAACATTAATCAGGATTATCACTCAAATTCTAATGCCTGATAAGGGTACTATCTGGTTTCGTCAACAGCAATTGAAATCTAAAGACATCCGGCAGATGGGTTATCTGCCAGAGGAAAGAGGCCTTTATAAGAAAATGAAAGTAGGTGAACACCTTGTTTACCTTGCCATGTTAAAAGGACTTAATAAAGCTGAATCTGTCCAACGTGTCAAATACTGGCTGAAACGATTCGAATTAAATGAATGGACTGATAAGAAAGTTGAAGACCTCTCAAAGGGAATGCAACAAAAGGTTCAATTCATTGCTACTATTCTTCATGAACCTTCATTGATTATTCTGGACGAACCATTTTCGGGTTTTGATCCAATAAATGTTGGGATGATCAAAGATGAGATCCTGGAATTACAGGATAAGGGAGCTACCTTGATATTTTCTACTCACCGAATGGAAACAGTGGAAGAACTTTGCGATCATATTGCCCTGATAAATAAATCCAGGAAAATACTCGATGGTAAAAAGCAGGATATAAAAGATGAGTTTAAAACAAACACATTTGCTGTTGAGCACAAGAATCCTATTTCCCGGATGAACCATGGATATGAAATCCTGCATTCCGATCAATTATCTGAAAATTATTATAGGACAATTATTAAAATATTGGATGAAGGTGATCCAAATAGTCTTATTGCCCTTTTAATCGATAAAGTAGACGTCAATTCGTTTCTTGAAGTAGTGCCTGATATAAATGAGATTTTTATAAAAAAGGTGAAATCTGTGACAGATGAATAAAACCGGACTCATCATAAAGCGAGAATATGTCACCAGGGTGCGAAAACGCTCCTTTATAATAATGTCCATTCTGGGGCCTCTGTTATTTGCATTGATCTGGATAATACCCATCTGGTTGGCCACCAGGGAAGGAGATGAGAAAATTATCAAGGTACTTGATGAATCCGGTTTGTTTCAGGAAAAACTGGATGATGAAGGAAGTATAAAATTTGAATATATATCTTCAAACCTCGATAATGCAAAATCGGACATCAGGCAAAGCGGATATTATGGACTCCTTTACATACCCGATATAGACATTGATGAACCGGATGGGATTATTTTTTTCGCTGAATCAAATCCAAGTATTGAAGTTATTGGAACACTTGAAAGAAAACTGAAATTTGAAATTGAAGATATTAAACTCAAACGTTCTGAACTTGACAAGGAAACCATCGACGGATTGAAAGCCAGAGTAAATATCAAGTCAATTAATATGACTGATTCCGGCGAAAAAGCCGGTAGCGCCGGAGTGGCAACAATTGTTGGCTATGTTTCTGCCCTTCTAATCTATTTTTTCATATTCTTTTATGGAATAATGATCCTTAGGGGCGTGATTGAAGAAAAAACGAATCGCATCATTGAAGTGATTGTTTCATCAGTAAAACCCATTCAACTCATGATGGGGAAAATTATTGGTGTGGGCGCTGTTGGTTTAACACAATTTTTAATCTGGGTATTTTTTACAGCATTGATCACAAATGGGCTGGGAGCATATTTCGGTGTAAGCAGGTATGCTGATCCATCTAAAACTGAAATTGTCGAAAGCAAGGAGGATATCTCAGAGGAGGACGAATTCCTTACTGAAATATTGAGTTCAATCGAATCAATTGATATTCCGAAATTATTAATTGCTTTCCTTATTTATTTCCTTGGAGCATATCTCCTTTATGGAGCGTTGTTTGCAGCGGTTGGATCAGCTGTAGATAACGATACGGACGCACAACAGTTTCAGTTACCCATAACAATACCATTAATTTTCAGCATCGTGGTACTTGGTGCCATTCTAAAAGATCCTCACGGTAGTCTGGCTTTCTGGCTTTCTATGATCCCACTCACCTCCCCGGTAATCATGATGATGCGAATGCCATTTGGTGTGCCAACGTGGGAATTAATGTTATCAATTGCATTTCTTGCTCTCGGGTTTCTATTTGCTACCTGGTTGGCAGCACGTATTTACAGGATCGGGATACTTATCCATGGTACTAAGGTGAATTACCGGACATTATGGAAATGGTTATGGTTGAAGTATTAAAAAATAAACCATCGTTTTAGCATTCGATTTTCTAATTTTATGAATGATGATTAATCAAGGCGATCCCAATGAATAATCCGTTCAAGAATCCAAGAAGTCTGGATATATATCAAAATAAATCAGAGTATAAGTGGCTTATACTCATTCTGGCAATTATAATTGGAACCGCATCTATTATATATACCAATACTTTAGTTACCCAGCTAAAAGAAAGGGAAAAAAGGTTAATCGAGCTGTATGCCAAAACACTTGAATATACAGCCAACGAGACCAGCAGCGATAATCTGAGCTTTATATTCCAGGAAATAATTGTTCCGAATAATTCTATTCCGGTTATCTGGACTGATGGAGCAGGCAGGGCAATAGAATACAGAAACCTTGATATTGATGAAGGACTTTCCGATAAGGAAAAAACAGAAATTCTGGATGAGGAACTTGAGCTTATGCAGCAGGAGCATGAACCAATCATGCTAAAATTTTTCGACGAAACCGGGGAGATCGATGATTATAATTATGTTTATTATAAGAACTCAAAATTGTTATATCAACTTCGATACTATCCTCATGTACAGTTAACTATAATAGCTATTTTTGGACTACTTACTTACCTGGCTTTTAATTATTCAAAAACAGCAGAACAAAACCGGATCTGGGTAGGCCTGGCTAAGGAAACTGCTCACCAATTAGGGACACCTATATCATCATTGATGGCCTGGGTGGAATATTTCAAGTCGGAAAATCAATTCAAAGACAGTTCTGTATTAACTGAATTGGAAAAGGATATATACAGGTTGGAAATGATTACAAGTCGGTTTTCAAGTATTGGATCTGTCCCGATATTAAATTCCGAGAATATTCACGAATCAATAAACAACACCATAATATATCTTCAAACCAGACTTGGAACTAAAGTCACATTCAGTTTACACTCCCCCCCGGAGGATATCAGTGCTAATATTAACAAACCACTTTTTGACTGGGTAATTGAGAATATATGCAAAAATGCCGTTGATGCCATGGGAGGAGCTGGAAACATTGATATTAATATTAAAAAGGGTTTAGATAACAATGTTGTTATTGATATTACAGATACAGGAAAAGGAATCCCTAAGTCCAAGTATAAGACAATCTTTTTACCTGGGTACACAACAAAAAGCCGGGGATGGGGACTTGGTCTTACATTGGTTAAACGAATCGTTGAAATATACCATGAAGGGAAGATTTTTGTTAAAAGTTCCGATACTGGGGCAGGTACTACCTTCAGGATTATCCTAAGGGTCTAAAATATTCCATTAACATAACGTTCATAGTGTTTGGCAAATATTCATGAATGATTTAGCTTTGATATTCCATTTCAAGCATTTTTTATCTGCGTAAAATTATGGCTAATATTGGTAAAGTTGCTCAAATTATAGGTCCTGTTGTGGATGTCAGCTTTGATGCTGAAGGTTCCGAGCTCCCTATGATTTATGACGCCCTGGAAATTACAAAATCGACAGGTGAAAAAATTATTTTAGAATGTCAGCAACATCTTGGAGAGGATCGTGTTCGTACGGTCGCTATGGATGCGACTGAAGGATTAACGAGGGGAATGGATGTTGTCCATTTAGGATCTCCCATAACCATGCCTACTGGTGAGGACATCCGGGGAAGGCTGTTTAACGTGGTCGGCCAAGCAATTGATGGAATGCCGCAACCCAAAAGTACAGGCAAACTTCCAATTCACCGATCTTCACCACAATTCGATGAATTATCCACAAAAACATCTGTTTTATATACCGGTATCAAGGTAATTGATCTGCTTGAACCCTATCCAAAAGGAGGAAAAATCGGACTGTTTGGCGGCGCGGGTGTTGGTAAAACCGTGTTGATCATGGAAATGATTAATAACATTGCCAAAGCATACTCAGGTTTGTCTGTATTTGCGGGTGTTGGTGAAAGAACCCGTGAGGGAAATGACCTGCTCAGGGAAATGATCGAATCCGGGGTTATCAAATATGGTAAAGAATTCGAGAAAGGAATGGAAAAAGGGGATTGGGACCTTTCCAAAGTCGATAAGGAAGAACTTAGAAAATCTCAATGCACCATGGTATTTGGCCAGATGAACGAACCCCCGGGTGCTAGGGCAAGGGTAGCATTGTCAGGATTAACGGTTGCCGAATATTTTCGTGATGGAGACGATAAAAGCCAGGGCAGGGATATATTGTTCTTTATTGATAATATTTTCCGATTTACACAAGCAGGATCTGAAGTTTCAGCCTTGCTTGGACGAATGCCTTCTGCTGTAGGATATCAACCTACACTGGCAACTGAAATGGGTGCCATGCAGGAAAGGATTACCTCAACAAAAAGAGGATCAATTACTTCTGTTCAGGCTATCTATGTGCCTGCAGATGACCTGACTGATCCGGCACCTGCAACAACCTTCAGTCACCTGGATGCTACCACAGTATTATCCAGGAAAATAAGCGAGCTTGGTATTTATCCGGCCGTGGATCCCCTGGATTCTACATCCAGAATCCTGAGTGCTGAAATACTCGGTGATGAACACTACAATACTTCCCAACGGGTAAAAGAATTATTACAACGCTACAATGAGCTTCAGGATATCATTGCAATTCTTGGTATGGAGGAGCTTTCGGACGAAGATAAAGAAGTTGTACATAGGGCCAGGAGGGTACAAAGATTCCTGTCACAACCTTTCTTTGTAGCAGAAGCATTTACTGGATTGGATGGTGTATTGGTGGATATTAAAGATACTATCAAAGGATTCAACATGATCATGGAAGGTGAACTGGACCATCTTCCTGAAGCTGCCTTCAACCTTGTTGGTACCATTGAAGATGCTACTGCCAAAGGAGAGAGACTTTTGGCTGAAGCACAAGCTTAATTGATATCATATGTTACTAGAAATACTTACTCCTGATAAAAAAGTGTTTGAAGGTCAGGTAGATTCCGCCACGTTCCCGGGTTCTAAAGGATCATTTCAGGTACTTAATAATCATGCTCCTCTTATATCAACACTGGATAAAGGGAAAGTAAAGTATAAAGGCAAAAATGTTGAGGATGAATTGATCATCAGTGGAGGAGTGGTTGAAGTGCTGCATAACAAGGTAGTACTCCTGGCGGAATCCATCCTGGAAGAAGAGGAGTATTAAGGGATTCCTTGGATATTCTAACATATTGAGGGACAGGACATAAAAGTCTGTATT
>JBHOSY010000123.1:0-14696 GCA_042584165.1 Bacteroidota bacterium
CCATCTGATCCATCAGGGATTCTCTCACCTTCTGGATCAGTTGAAGCTGACGTTTTCTTTCATCAGCATATTGTTCCATATATTTTATTCTCATATAGAGCTGGTTAAATGTGCTGGCAGAGAAAATGTAGGTAAGATTTCGGAATCCGGTAGTTGCCTTAAAGGTAGTATACACCATAGAAGAATATTCTTTCTTCAGGTTGTCAAGATCATCTTCGAGGGAAGAAATCACCATTTCATGTTCGCTGATCTCATCGTTCATAAGTTTAACTTCTCCGGTTATCGTTTTAATAACCACTTCTCTCACATTAATTTGGTAATTTAATGCCTTAAGTTGTCCTATGCTGTTTTCCTTCTTTTTTTCCGTTTGACCGAGGATTTTCTGAGCATCCTGAAGTTTTTGAACTGCCTGCTTCTTTTCATTCTCAAGTTGTGAACGGGTCTTTTGTCCTATGACAATATCGCTGGAAAAAATGATCCAGAAATAAAGGAAACAGCTAAGTATATATTTAGTTTGATTCATACTTATTCGGCACATTAAACGGAAAACGGAGCTTTTTCTTTGATATTGCAGCCTTGTTGTACGAAATATTCACTTGAGTGTTTACTGAACTGTTTTGACCATTGTAGAGCAGATTAAATGAATAATCAAATGGAAATATATAAGCGGTATCGAGAATTTGAAAATTGTGATAGTAAATGGCCAATTGGTTTTTCGTTGGATCTTCTTCTATATGGACTTTCTCAATTTTCATACTCTTGGAGTTTATATAGTTGTCAATTTGAAGACCCTCGTTTTTTTGAGCTAAAATATAATAATTTTCGTCTTTATCAATCCTGTCATTCTTTGATCGTTCCTGTATAAGATTGCCAAAAAGTATGGCTTCAAGCATGTTGTAATCTATTTTAAAATTTAATTTGGTACTCAGGGAGTCAAATCCAATAGAATAATACGATTTGTGCATCCTGTCCATCACATGGATGGAGTCATGGAGGATGATCACTCGTAACATTTCAATACCCAGACCTGGGGTTACTGAAAACCAAATAATAGAATCATTCTTTATTCGAATACTGGCATTGGCATTCATGCTCTGATTATCATCAAGGTACTTGATTTTTGATCTGCCAGAAAAATAATCAAAATCCACTTCTTCAATTTGAAGCTTTTTCCTTTCTGAAAACGAAAAGTTATAAAAATCCTTTTTACAGGATGTAAAAAGAAAAGCTAAGAAAAGAAGGAGGATATATTTATTCATAAAGTTGCCTGTCCGCAATTTTCTTGATGAGCAGGTCGGAAGATTCATCCATTCCTTTTGCCTTCTGCCATTGTTTAACCGCTTCATCAACATCCCCCAGTTTAAATAATATGTCTCCGTAATGTTCAATTATGGTCCCACTTACATTTTCACTTTGTTTGATTGCTTTCTCAATATGTTTTCGGGCTTCTTCAATATTTCCCAGATTGTAAAGAACCCATGCGTGGGTATCAAGATATGTCGCATTATCGGGGTTTTTCTTTATCAGTTTTGAAGACATTTTATGAGCCAGATCTAGTTTTTCCTTACGGAGCGAAAGAAAATAACTATAGTTATTCAAAACATGATCACTGTTTGGATCAAACTCAAGTGCTTCTTCATAAGCTTTATCTGATTTCTCATGTTCTTGAATTCCATTATAAGCATCTCCGAGTTGTCCATTAAAAATAGCGCGAAGTTCAAGGTTGGATGAGGATAACCTCTTCCCCTGCTCAAATGATCTGACAGCTTTTAAATGGTTATTTTTAATAAGATGTGCAGTACCATTGAAATAATATATTAATGCATGGTTTGGGTATAATTCAAGAGCCGATTCAGAATGTTCGATTACGCTATCAAGTTCATTATTTCTCAATTCAATATCCAGCAAATTCTGCCAGGCATTAAGTTTGCTGTTATCGAGGTCCAATGCTTTGCGATACATTTCTTTAGCAGGATTCAGTGAATCCAATTGGTAGAAAATATTACCATATATGATATAAGATTCAGATTCATTTGGATAGGCTTCGAGCGTAGCATTTGCCAGTCTGAATAAATCCTTTTCTACTGATTTATTTGGTAATTGAGTCAACAAACGGTTGATAATGTCACGTCGTTCTGTCATTGATAGGTTGGTGCTGTAAAAAGCCTTATCAAGTGCTTCTTTAGCCTGGTCAAAGTGTCCGATTTTCTTGTAAGATTCATAGAGATACAATTGAATTCTTGTATTATCCGGATATTGCTTTTCCGCATTTTTTAGAATTTCAATTGCCTGATCCAGCTTCTCATTGGTCATGAGGATTTCTGCCAGTTGGAGAAGATAGGTCGGTTCACCAGGATAGGATTCAATAAGTTTTTTTATTTCAGCTATGGCATTGTCTAATTCTCCTTTTCGTATATAAATATTCTTTTTTTGCAGAGAGACTTGCTCGCTCACGCCAAACTTTTCTTCAATTCGATTATAACATTTTAATGCATTATCAAAATCTTCCTGATATATATAGTATGCAGCAATTTCAAATAGATACTCTTCCGTACCTGGTACTACCCTTATCATTTCTTCAAATACTTCAGTGACCTTGCTAAAGTTTGATTGCTTAGTATAGATATCAGTAAGCAGTAAGTAGTAATATTTGTTCTTTGGGTCAAATTTTAATGCTTCCTGTGCATGAAATAAGGCATTATCGAGTTCATCACTCTTTTCAAAAATCTGTGCGATCATATAATGAATGGCACCATTGTCAGGATTTAATTCTAAGGCTTTCTGGAATAGAACATAGGCTTTGGCATAATCTTCGAGGATATAATACTTTTCCGCTTCAGTGAAATATAATTCAGCCAGTCGTAGATCATCTTTAGAGATCACATATTGATTATCATCCTTTTTTCTTTTTTTATCTTTCTTCTTTTGCGCAAAGACACTATTTCCGATGCCTGCGAAAAGAATAATCACCAGAAGAGATATGAAAACTTTATGAAAATTCAGGATTTGTAACATTGTCTGATTCTGATTCGGGAACATCTCATAAATAAGCAATCAAATACCATCTGAATAATACAATTTCAGTTGATTCCCGATCTAAAAGACAAAGTTAATGCCAAGATCAGGCAATTTCCAAATAATACCATGATTCAATGGTTTTTGAAAGTTATTATGAATGACCTGTACTTCCAAACCCGCCACTCTGTCGATCGGTTTCTGAAATTGATTCTACGGTTTCCCATTCAACTGATTCATATTTAGCAATAACCATTTGGGCAATACGGTCACCATTGTTTATAACAACCGACTTGTTTGATAGGTTTATTAATAGTACCATAATCTCTCCACGGTAGTCGGAATCAATTGTCCCCGGAGTATTAAGTACTGTAATGCCATATTTTAATGCCATACCACTTCTTGGCCTGATCTGAGCCTCAAATCCCAGCGGTAATTCAATAAATAGACCTGTTGGAACCAGAATTCTTTCAAGTGGCTTTAAAGTAATATGTTCTTTCAAATTTGCGTGGAGATCTGATCCAGCTGCACTGACTGATTGATATTTTGGGACCGGATTTCGGGATTTGTTAACTATTCTAGTTTGCATAGGATTATTTAGTGAGAACCTGTTTTAGTTTGTTTCTTTCAAATAATATTATGATAGATATATAGACTGCGATAATGAGAATCTGAATTATCTTTCTGATAATTAATTGCTCAATATCAATGTTCAGACCTATATATACCAGTATTACAGAAAGTATAATATAGGTCAGATCCCTTCTTGTTTGATATGGAATGGGAAAATGTCTTTTTCCAAGAAATTGTGCGATCAGGCACATCGAAAGGTAACATACTAACGTAACATATGCACTTCCCAGATATCCAAAGAGTGGAATCAAGATCAAATTCAGAACAATTGTGATCAATGCTCCCCCAAGAGATATATACATACCGAAATACGTTTTATCAGTTAATTTGAACCATACAGAAAGATTAAAATATATTCCTAAAAAAAGGTTCGCGAGGAGTAAAACAGGGACAACAATCAATCCCTCATGATACTCAGGTGATCTTAAAAACAGGTTTGCTATGATATCAAGATTTAAACTTAATAACAGGTATGCAAGTGTTCCGAATATGATAAACCAATGCATAACCTCACTGTACAGAACTTTTGCGTTCTTATCTCCTGACCTCGAAAAAAAGAAGGGTTCAGCGGCGTATCGAAAAGCCTGAATAGCCAGAGTCATAAAAACAGATAATTTATACACGGCACCGAATATCCCCAGTGCTGCTTGATTTGAGTATTCTGGATAGAAATTCTCAGGTAAGATCTTCTTAAGCATAGCCCTGGAAAGCATTTCGTTGGTAACCCCGGCCAATCCCATGATGAGTAATGGTAAGGCATATTTGTACATTGGGACCAATATATCTCGGTTAATACTAATTCGTATTTTTAACCAGATATCCGTTAGCATCAGAGACATTACGACACTTGCTATCAGGTTTGATATAAAAATATAATCAACCAGACGGTCAGGATTATATAGTTTGAGAATTACCGGTTTGAGATATGGCAAATACTGTCCTTTATAAATTCCCAAACATATAACAATGAAAAATATATTCAGGACTATGGTTACGAAGATATTTGTCAGTTTTGTTGCTGCAAATCGCTTTGCCCTGCCTTCAAGTCTCAACCTTGCAAAAGGGATGGCCAGGATTGAATCTAATATCAGTATAACAGCAAACCAGATGATATACCTTTCTCTACCGGGATATTCAAGATAATTTGTTATGGGTGTTGATAACAGGATAAGCAAACCAGATATAACCAGAGAACTTATTAATAAAGAAGTTTCAGAATTATTGAAAATTATATTCTCCCCCGATGATTTCCGTGTAGAAAACCTGAAATAGGCGGTTTCCATCCCATATGTATATAATACAATCAAAAAAGCGCTATATGCATATAATTCTGTTACAATGCCATAGTCTGCAGCATTTAGATAGGCAGTGTATAAGGGAACCATTAGCCAGGTGAGCATACGGCCTATAATACTGCTTACACCATAGATGGCAGTTTCCTTTGCTAAGCTTTTAATGGAATTCATAATAGCTGACCAAATATAGCATTATCAGCTATTTGCCTTTAAATAAAGGAGGGCGTTTTTCTAAAAATGCAGCAGTTCCTTCTTTAAAGTCTTCTGATTTACAGCAATTTGAAAAGCTATTTGCCTCTGTCTGGTATCCACTGGTTTTATCGTTGATAGCAGCATTGACACAGTCTATAATCATCCCAACTGCCAGGGGAGCATTTTTTGTAATTTTTTTCAGCCATTCTTTAGCAGAATATATCAATTGTGACTGGGATTCTACTACTTCACTTACCAGGCCATACTTAAGGGCTTCGACAGCATTGACCATCTCGCCTGTTATCATTATTTCAAGTGCTTTTCCCTTGCCAACAATATATGGAAGACGTTGTGTGCCTCCATAACCAGGAACGATACCAAGGCTGGCTTCGGGTTGTCCAAATTTTGCGTTTACCGAAGCAATTCTGATATGACAGGCTAGTGCAAGTTCACAACCTCCACCAAGGGCGTAACCATTTACAGCAGCAATAACTGGTTTCGGACATTCTTCAATCATGGTGAATATTTCCTGTCCATTTTCCGAAAATTTTCTGGCATTCAATTCATTTAAATCGGCCAGTTCACTAATATCTGCACCTGCAGCGAATGCATTGTCACCACTTCCAGTGATAATTACTCCAAGAATATCTTCATCATCATAAATTAACTTGAAAGCTATTCTAAGCTCATTTAGTGTGGCCTGATTGAGTGCATTATTTTTTTCTGATCTGTTGATGGTGATCATGGAAAAATGATCTTCAACGGATACGTTGATATTGTGAAATTCTTCCATTGGCTGAAAAAGTTACAGAATATTAGTAAAACCAATAGATTATAAGAAAGACTTTTTAAATTATTTTTAAATTCTCATTATTCTACAAATGATACTATTGAATTTTCCTTTTTAGAGTAAATTTGCACTTTAATTTGTAAAACAGGTTTCAAACAAATTTCTTTATGCCTTATTTATTTACATCTGAATCAGTATCTGAGGGACATCCTGACAAAGTTGCCGATCAAATATCGGATGCATTAGTAGATCATTTCATTGCTTTTGATCCGGAATCAAAAGTAGCATGTGAAACCTTGGTAACTACCGGTCAAGTTGTCCTTGCAGGTGAAGTCAAATCCAATACATACCTTGATGTACAACAGATTGCACGGGATATTATCAATAAGATTGGATACACCAATAGTGATTATATGTTCGAAGGCGATTCATGTGGTATTTTGTCAGCGATTCATGAACAATCAGCTGATATCAATCGTGGCGTTGACAGAGGAAAAGCTGAAGAGCAGGGTGCCGGTGACCAGGGAATGATGTTTGGATACGCTACCAATGAATCTGATAGCTATATGCCATTGGCATTGGATCTTTCTCATAAACTTTTACTGGTACTGGCTGAATTGAGAAGAGAAAAGAATGAAGTTAAATATTTAAGACCTGACGCTAAGTCACAGGTCACTATTGAGTATTCTGATGATAATAAACCGATCAGGATTGACACGATAGTAGTAAGTACACAACACGATGAATTCATTAATCCAATTGATGGATCTTTAGAAGCTCGTCAGAATGCTGACATGGAAATGCAGGATCAGATAATGCATGATGTTGTAAATATTCTGATCCCCCGGATTAAAAAACAATTGCCCAAAAAGATTCAGGTATTATTTGATAATAAAACCAAATACTATGTAAATCCTACAGGTAAATTCGTGATTGGGGGACCTCATGGTGATACAGGGGTAACGGGAAGAAAAATAATCGTGGATACATATGGTGGCAAGGGAGCCCATGGAGGAGGAGCTTTTTCCGGTAAAGATCCTTCAAAAGTTGATAGATCGGCAGCATACGCCACGCGTCATATAGCCAAAAACCTTGTAGCTGCAGGTATTGCAGATCAGGTATTGGTACAGGTTGCGTATGCGATCGGGGTTGTTGAGCCAATGAATGTATTTATTAACACCTTTGGATCCAGTCATGTAAAAATGTCTGATTGCCAGGTTGCTGAGGTTGTTAAAAAAACATATGATTTAAGACCGGGTTTAATTGAAGCAAATCTCAAGCTTCGAAATCCTATTTATACAGAAACCGCAGCATATGGTCATATGGGAAGAAAATCAGAAGTGGTAATAAAATCTTTTGAAAGACCAGTGAATGGGAATAAAGAAAAGAAGGAAGTTGAGGTTGAATTGTTTACCTGGGAGAAACTGGATTTTGTTGATAAATTTAAAGAAGCATTTAAATTAAAATAAAAAAGGGGCATTTGCCCCTTTTTTTATCGTTTATACTTCTTTCCTTTATATTTTTTCAGCTGTCTTTTTAAAGACTCAACAGCCAAATCAGTTGCTGCTTCAAACGTTCTGGAGTGTTCACGTGCAAAAAGTTGTTCGCCCGGGATGTTGACTTTAAATTCAATAGTTTTGTTTTGATTATGGTCATTTTTTTCAACGCGCATAAAAACTTCCCCGTCGATAATACGATCATAAAAAGTGTCAAGTTTGTTGGCTCTCTTTTTTATATAATCGAGCAACTTGACATCAGCATTAAACTTGATGGAATGCATTTGTACTTTCATAAGCTTACAATTTTTAAAGGTTAAACTTAAGCTTTAGGGTGTGCCTGATCAAAAACTTTTTTAAGCTTCTCAAGCGAATTGTGTGTATATACCTGTGTGGCTGCAAGACTGGAATGCCCTAACAGATCTTTCACAGCATTTAATTCAGCTCCTTTATCCAATAAATGGGTCGCAAACGTGTGTCTGAGTACATGCGGACTTTTCTTCTCAACTGAAGAATACTCAGTTAGAAATTTATTAACAATTCTGTACACCAACATCGGATAACACTTCCCTCCTTCATTAGTAACGAGCAGATTCCTGCTTTCGCCTGGTCCAATGTCTTTATTTTTTTGGATTGTATATTTCTTTATCAGATCGGTTAATTCATGCGTCACGGGAATGATGCGTTCTTTGTTTCGTTTACCCAATACCTTTATGGTATCATCATGATGATTAATATCGTGTTCTTTCAAATTGATTAATTCATTTAAACGGATTCCAGTACCATAAAGCAATTCCAGCATAAGCTTATCTCTCAAGCCTTCAAATCCTTCCCCAAAATCATGTTGATCAAGTATGTTCAATAAATCATTTTCCTTTACAAAATGCGGGATTGATTTTTTGATTTTTAATACCTTGATTTTCCAGGTTGGGTCTTTTGATATTTCCTGCCTTTTTAGCAAAAATTTATAGTAGGCACGAAGAGATGCAATCTTTCTGTTTACTGATCTTGCCTGGATGTTAGCTTCAACGAGCTGCACCATCCAGTCTCTCACCATCCGATGATCAGCTTTGAGTAAGGAAGTTTCAGGATAATTAAGTCCCAGAAAAGTACTGAATTGTTCTAAATCAGTTTTATATGAGGTAACTGTATGCTGGCTGAATCTTTTCTCGTACTCCAGATATTTAAGAAAACTCCTCATCATGTTGAACCCCCTGCCATCAGCGTAGGTCTAACATAAGAAATTTTTCTTATAAATTAAATGATATTACAGATTTTCCTGTGATATCATTTTCTGCCTGTATGCAGCTTTGAGCTTTTCGGTTCTACTCTTGATGGAAGGCTTAGTATAGAAAGATCTTGAACGGATTTCCTTAAGAACTCCAGTCCTTTCAAATTTCTTCTTGAACCTTTTCAACGCTTTGTCGATTGACTCGTTTTCCTTTATATTGATTATGATCATATTACTTCTTATTTCAGGAATTTTGGACTGCAAAAGTATTACAATGATTTAAAAGATAAAAGTTGACTGCTAATATTTTTTATAAAATTAAGAATAAGCATAATGGATTTTCAAGTAGAAAACCTAATTTTGCGACCACGAATATCAAAAGTTAAACCTATCTAGTATGAGAATTGCAGTTGTCGGTACAGGATATGTTGGGTTGGTAACGGGTACCTGTTTTGCCGAAACAGGGATTCATGTTACTTGTATTGACATAGATGATAAGAAGGTAGAAATGCTGAGAAAAGGTGAGATACCAATTTATGAGCCTGGATTGGATGTTATATTTGATCGTAATGTTCGTGAAGGTCGTCTCGAGTTTACTACCAGTTTGAGTCAAGGAATAAAAAATGCGAGTGTGATCTTTCTTGCACTTCCAACCCCTCCAGATGAGGATGGATCCGCCGATCTTAAATATGTTTTGAAAGTTGCAGATGAACTCGGGCCCCTATTGGAAGATTATACAGTGATTGTAGATAAATCAACAGTACCGGTTGGTACAGCCGAAAAAGTACGAGAACATATTTCAAAGGGGACAAATGTAGCGTTCGATGTTGTATCTAATCCTGAATTTTTACGTGAGGGAGTAGCAGTTGAAGATTTTATGAAACCAGATCGGGTTGTTATCGGTACAACATCCGATCGTGCAACCAGAATCATGAAAGACTTGTTTTCACCTCTTGTTCGTCAGGGAAATCCAATTATTTTCATGGATGAAAGATCAGCCGAACTTACCAAATATGCTGCAAATTCATTTCTGGCTACCAAGATTACTTTTATGAATGAAATTGCCAATTTATGTGAACGACTTGGTGCGGATGTAGATATGGTAAGAAAAGGCATAGGTACTGATAACCGAATCGGAAAACGATTCTTATTCGCTGGAATCGGATATGGAGGGAGTTGCTTTCCCAAAGATGTACAGGCAATGTTCAAATCGGCAGAGGAATCATCATACGATTTTAAAATTCTGAAATCTGTTATGGATATTAACCAGAATCAGAAGATTAAAATGGCAAAAAAGGTAAAATCGTATTTCAACGGTGACCTGAGTGGGAAAACAATTGCTATATGGGGGCTGGCATTTAAACCATATACAGACGATATCAGGGAAGCTCCTTCAATCGCAAATATTGATTTTTTATTAAGAGAGGACGCAATTATTCAGGTTTATGATCCCGAAGCAATGGAAAACGCAAAAAAAATATACGGAGAAAGGATTCATTTCTGCCGTGATGAGTATGAGGCTCTTCAGGATACAGATGCTTTATTGATAATTACTGAATGGCCTGTATTCAGAACACCTGATTTTGACATAATGTCAAGAAAAATGAATAAAAACCTGATATTCGATGGCCGGAATTTATATGAGACTGAAATGATGAAAGAACAGGGTTTTACATATATTAGTATAGGAAGAAAGGAAATAAATGGCTAAACCAAGAGTATTGATCACCGGAGCAGCTGGTTTTCTTGGCTCCCATCTATGTGATCGATTTATCAGAGAAGAATTTGAAGTTATCGGAATGGATAACCTGATCACGGGTGATATCCGGAATATTGAACATGCATTTAAAATCAAAGAATTTACATTCTATGAGCACGATGTTTCAAAGTTTGTTCATGTTCCAGGTAAACTGGATTACATACTTCATTTCGCCTCGCCGGCTTCCCCTATTGATTATCTTAAAATACCCATCCAAACCTTAAAAGTCGGATCACTCGGAACACATAACCTGCTGGGATTGGCCAAAGATAAAAGAGCCACAATGCTTATTGCATCAACATCGGAAATATATGGAGATCCCGCTGTGCATCCACAGCCGGAAAATTATTGGGGTAATGTAAATCCGGTTGGTCCAAGAGGTGTCTATGATGAGGCTAAAAGATTTCAAGAGGCCATGACTATGGCATATCATACCTTTCATGGCTTGGATACGAGGATCGCAAGAATATTCAACACTTATGGGCCCAGAATGAGGCTCAATGATGGTCGTGTATTACCGGCATTTATTGGACAGGCACTCAGGGGTGAGGACCTCACTGTGTTTGGTGACGGTTCACAAACCAGGTCATTTTGTTTTGTGGATGATCTTATTGAAGGAATTTACCGTTTGTTAATGAGTGATTGTGTAGATCCTGTCAATATCGGGAATCCTGATGAAATAACCATACGGGAGTTTGCAGAGGAAATCATCAAGTTAACAGGCACAACCCAGGAAGTGATTTATAAACCATTACCAGTAGACGATCCAACTCAGAGACAGCCAGACATTATGAAAGCCAGGGAACTTCTGGATTGGGAACCCAAAATCCCAAGAACAGAGGGATTGAAAATCACTTATGATTATTTCAAATCCTTACCCAAAGAAGCACTATATGCTAAAGAACATTACGATTTCAGTGATTATATAAAAAAATAGAACCGTGGGGGAAAACAAGATACTAATAACAGGAGGAGCGGGATTTATTGGATCGCATGTTGTAAGATTATTTGTTAAAAAATATCCTGGTCACCAGATCTATAACCTGGATAAGCTTACATACGCAGGGAACCTGGAAAACCTGAAGGATATCCAGGATCTGCCAAACTATCATTTTATAAGGGGAGATATAGTAAATAAGGATTTTATCGATGAAATATTCAGAAGTGAGAAATTTACTTCTGTAATCCATCTGGCAGCAGAGTCTCACGTTGACAGATCCATCAAAAAGCCTCTTGAATTTATCGATACAAATATTACGGGTACTGTGAACTTACTTAACAGTTGCAGGGATACTTGGAAGAACAATTCTGAACGTAATCTTTTCTACCACATTTCTACAGACGAAGTATATGGATCCCTTGATGAAGGTGGTTATTTTATTGAATCAACACCTTATGATCCTCAAAGCCCATATTCTGCCTCGAAAGCCAGTTCGGACCATTTTGTTAGAGCCTATCTGAATACATATAAGCTTCCAATTGTTATTTCCAATTGCTCAAATAATTATGGGCCAAATCAGTTCCCTGAGAAACTGATTCCTTTGTTCATTAATAATATTAGAAATATGAAACCATTACCGGTTTATGGAAAAGGTGAAAATGTAAGGGATTGGTTGTATGTAGTTGATCATGCTCGAGCAATTGATCTCATTTATCATAAGGGAGAAATAGGTGAAACATATAATATTGGTGGATTTAATGAATGGACGAATATAGACCTGATCAAGCTACTTTGTGACATCATGGATAGCAAACTTGACAGGGAACCAGGGACATCACTCAAACTTGTTACGTATGTAACTGATAGGGCGGGTCATGATCTCAGGTACGCTATTGACGCTGCAAAAATCATGAATGAACTCACATGGAAACCTTCCCTGGATTTTGAGGAAGGACTTGAGAAAACGGTTGACTGGTATCTATCAAACAAGGATTGGCTTGAGCATGTCACTTCCGGAGAATATCAAAAATATTACAAAGAACAGTATCAAACAGATTAAAGTCATGAAAGGAATAATTCTTGCAGGTGGTTCAGGGACACGATTGCATCCATTAACACTTGCAATCAGTAAGCAACTGATGCCTGTATATGATAAGCCAATGATCTACTATCCCCTTTCAGTACTCATGATTGCTGGAATAAGAGAGGTCCTGATTATTTCAACTCCACATGATCTCCCTTTATTCAAGAAACTGCTTGGTGATGGCAATACACTCGGCTGTTCTTTCAAATATGCGGTTCAGGAAAAACCGGAAGGTCTTGCACAGGCTTTCATAATTGGTAAAGAATTTATTGGTGACGATAAGGTGGCTCTGATTCTGGGAGATAATATATTTTACGGTTCAGGTCTGGCAGATTTATTACAAAGTCACAGTAATCCGGATGGTGGTGTCGTTTTCGCTTATCATGTCAATGATCCTGAGCGATATGGTGTAGTTGAATTTAATCCTGATAATAAGGTTGTATCTATTGAGGAGAAGCCAGAATTTCCTAAATCCAATTACGCAGTCCCGGGTTTGTATTTTTATGACAATCAAGTTGTAAAGATAGCCTCTGAGCTTAAGCCAAGTCCCAGGGGTGAACTTGAAATCACGGATGTAAATAAAACCTATCTTGCTTCGGGTAAACTTCAAGTCGGGATTCTGGACAGGGGAACTGCCTGGCTGGATACAGGTACATTCCAATCATTAAATCAGGCTGCCAATTTTGTACAGGTGATTGAGGAGCGACAAGGACTTAAAATCGGTTGTATAGAGGAAATCGCATTTAGAATGAATTTTATTACTAGCCAACAATTGCTTAATCTGGCTAAGTCATTAGAAAAAAGTGGGTACGGCAAATATTTGATGACATTAATTGATTAGAAAATAACAGAAATCAATATAGCTATAATAAGTGCCGGCCAAAGTGGCTTGTGTATCTCGTATAATATTTTAAGTACCATAATATCCTCTCTTTTAGTATAATTATACTATAATTTATTTATTAAGTTTTTGATTGGGGATTCCTGAGATGAAAGACAATTGTGAATATTGTCGGATTATGACATAAATCTCTGGAAGATGCTCAACATACAGTAAAAAACATTCACGTAACAGTCAATTTAAGTCAATACTGTATGATTTTAGAAAAATGATACACAATCTGTCAGATGTAAGTTTCTGGTGTTGATTTAATTTTTCTCTTTCTTTTTTATTGGATAAAGGTAAGATAATGTGAATTGAATTAACTGGTTTTGCGCCTGCTCCGGTACCTCAAAATAACGTTTAAATTCAGGATCTGTTGATTCATAACCCCACTTATAAACACTATTCAAGGTAAATATGAAATTACCTTCCAGTTGGAGAACACCAAATCCAAAATGACGTTTAAATCCACCACCACCCTGCAATCCATATTCAATTCTGTTATCTCTGTCAGGATCATAAATGTATTCCTTCTCCTCCGATCCGCCTGAATTGTGAAAGGTTTCTGTTGAAGACAATGCATAACCAGTAAAAAAACCCAATTGCAAAAAGAATTTTGTTTTTTCCGCACCAAAAGAAGCATGGGTGAGAAATGGGATATTTATATAATCAATACCTCGCTCATACTGGGTGAAATAGATAGTATCCATAACCGTCTTCCAACCTTTCTGGACATATGCTACTTCAACCTGTAAGGCGAAATTTTTGTTGGCAAATTGTTGAAAAACCAAACCGCCCACATAACCAACCTTCTGATCCATCTCATAAGCGAATTGCTGAACAGGTTTTTTGTTATAATTGATGGTTGTTAAATGTCCGCCAAGTTTTACACCAAGATATGATTGTGCTTGCATTTCCCAAACAGCGCCAAGATTAAAGAATATTACCAGCCAATACCGCATACCTGAAATAGAAGATTTGTAAAGATATTGTTTAAACATGCAAAATCTGATGTAATATTCCCTAATTTTTCTGCCACGGGGATCCTAAATATTTTCAAGCATGTTGTGCTTGGTTGCCATTGATGCAGGTCTCAATGAAAAAAGAAGTGTTATAATGATTATACTTAATCCTGTATAAATGAAGTCTGTAAACACCATCTTAACCGGATAAGCATTTATAATGGATGTTTCAATTCCCATCGGAACTATCCCGAATGTCTGCTGAATCCAACATATCAATATACCTACAACGAGACCAATGAAAGAACCTGATAACGCAATGATAGCGCCTTCTTTTAAAAACACAAATCGGATGGTTCTGTTGTTAGCCCCAAGAGCATATAAAACTGAAATATCCCGTTTTTTATCTATTGCCA
>JBHOSY010000124.1:0-14605 GCA_042584165.1 Bacteroidota bacterium
CGCCGTCGGCAAGCCTTTGGCGACCGATTGAGGTGCGCGATGGGATAGAGGGGAGGAGCATCGTTTGTCCTAGATTCTTTTTTGCTTCGTTTTTTCTTTTCATTATATAGTTGTGAGCCTCGTCTGGGGGTTCGTTTCCTATACTTATATGGGGCCTCTCTGTATTATACAGTTCAACCACATGATCTAAAATGGTTCTGATTACGATTGGTTTAATTACTATTAATTGTATCCTTATACCAATCATATCCAATCAAAACTCAATCATTCCTTCTTGCATGGAAATATGATTGCAGTAATTCTGCAAGTGGATTTGAATCGGATGCACAAAAGCCGGTAGGATTATGTTTTCTCCAACCTTCTGAAAATTCAAATCGGTCAGATAATTCGCCAACCTCTTTTGCATGTTCTTTCATGGTGATCAGGTACGAATCAAATCCCTGGCTGCGATCCAGCCATTCTTTCTGGCTTTTATGACTGGCAAGCATTTCGGTTTTCTCTTCAATCACAGAGGTTATATTCACGAAAAAATCAGGCTCTACCATTCGATTGAAGGGATCCCGGTTTCCATGTGGTTGGGCATGATACACAACGACATCATTAAAAACCGGTTCCCTGGGTGGATCAACCCGGAAATTTCGCATGCCCCGGTTAAAAGCTGCGGATACAGCTAATCGACAGGCATTCATATGATCTTCCATATAGTCTTCCGGCGATGGAACAAGCAGAATATCCGGGGCTACTTCCCGAACGATAGAACCCAGTTTTGCGATCGTTTCTTTATTATAATAAATCTCCAGGTCAGGGACCAGAGGGGGATGAAAAACTGCACCAATATATTTTGTGGCCTCCTGTGCCTCCTTCAAACGGATGGCTACGATTTCATCTGTATCATATTCGGTAGTTCCGCAGGATCCATTGGCAATATTCATGTAATGGATATCACATCCTGCTTGTTTTAATAAGATAAGGGTACCACCCATGCCGAATTCAATATCATCCGGGTGAGCAGCTATGGCAAATACGCGATATTTCATATCAATGCATCTCTACTTTGCAACTACCTAAACCACTTCGTAAGTAATTGAATTGAACATTTGGATGGTCTGATAGGAGCGACATTGGAACCGATGAATCTGCAATCTTCCTGGAAATCATCAATGCAGTCAACCGCATACCAAATGGATTATCATGGTGTCCCGGATGCCAGATGGATACTTTCTCGGCTTTCCATGTTTCAGCAGGACCAACGGTAATTGCCTGATGGGGAACATTCTGTACTGCCCCTCCTCCGGAAGTACGGGCATTTTGCATTAAAGTAAGGGGATGAAGATCAACCACTCTTGTTCCCAATTCTCTGTATACTTCAGGTGGGGGAGGAGAGTCAGTATAACTACCTTCCCGTTTTGGTGGATCATTGAAAGCCCAATGTTTTACCTCGCCCTGTCCGCCCTGCATGCAAACACAACGAGCTTCATCCCAGCTTCTTATATATTCAGAGGTATCAGCAGCGGGGAAGTGAAGGTTTTCTTCAGGAATGGCAAGTTCAGGTCGGATACGGTTAAAACACAATTCCATATCTGCTTTTGCAAAACCCAGCGGAAAATCCATTGATACCTCTTTCCCATCCACAACCCACTCATCCATGCCCCAGAAGTGACAATTCTTCAACGAGAGATTCAATTCATTGACCAGTTGTGCCACCAATGGAAGCTGTTCGGTTGGACCGATTGGCCCGCAGATTCCAGCCGGTTCACTTTCTGTCGCTTCCTGCCAGGCATTGATATATTCCAGTGCTTCTGCCAGGAAAAATTCTTCTTTAGTATCGTACATGCTGATCTTAAATCCTTTCCTTGACAGTTGCATAATATCTTTCTCGTCTAATGAGGCTGCATTATCCAGGAGTTCCCTGTCAAGAGTTGTATAATCCCACCATCCGGGTGCTAATTTACTGAGGGGTCTCATAGTTACTTATTAGATACATTTCAATAATTAAAATATTTAAAAAAGACCGAGTGTGTGTAAACACATGATCAATTATCATTCTATTGTGATAGCTTTACCGGTTCTGGCCGATTCGTAACAGGCTGCTATAGTTTTCTGACTTTGCAGTCCAATCCTGTAATTATTTTCCGGGATTCGGTTTTCCAATATGGCTCGGCTGAATTCTTTAATTTCAGCCATGTACATATTCACAGGTTCCGGATTTAGCTCAATTCCCTCAATAGATTTTCTGGCCTGTTGTGCATCATAACCCGAGCCATCACTTTCAAGATATGCCACCATTTCACCTGCTTCTCCCTGGCCAATTGTACCTTTTGCAAGGATACTTCCTTTTGAACCATACAATTCAAGTATATTTTTACTGCTGTTATCGGGAATACAGAAAAATGTATCCACAGTAGCCATTGCTCCGTTTTCAAATGCCAGTGAGACTACCGCACTATCTTCAGATCTGTAATCATGAATACTGTTATTGATAAAACAGCTGATACGCTTTACTTTACCAAAAAACATTTCGAGTAAATCGATGCAATGACTTCCCATATCAACCAGTGATCCCCCGCCTCCGGTGGATGGATCCTGTCTCCATGAATCCTCAATGGGTGGATACCAGCAGGATAACTGAACTCTCCCATAAACCGGCTTTCCCAGTTTCCCCTCATTTATAAGTTTTAATGCGGCCTGATGTTGGGAAAGAAATCGCATCATCAATCCGGTCCCCAACTGAACTCCTTCCCGGTCACATATGGATATCATCTTCTCTACTTCGTCAACGGTTAGTCCAAGGGGTTTTTCGCACAAAATATGTTTTTTAGCTTTTGCGCAGGCAATCACATGTTCAAGATGCTTATAGACGGGAGAAGCAACATAAACAGCGTTAATATCTGAATCCAAAAGTTCCCGGATACTTTGTGATGCAACAGCTTGAAATTCCTGGGCTACTTCGACATTTACCTCAGCATCAATATCATGTACTGATATCAATTTCGCATGTTCTGCTTTCATGATTCCTTCCGGGATTGTTCTTCTTCTGGCTATTCCTCCGGAACCGATAACTCCCCATTTTATTACATTATCCATATCTTTTCTACATTTTATTTAGAGAATTCAATAATTACTTTCCTCAGCGCGTCACCGATTTGTTCACAGTTTTCAACGGTGTATGTTGGAAATGCAAAACATGTAAATGTGTGTGATTCATGCCATATTGCATTTGGTACATTCACATTTTTATAATCGACACTTTCCGGATTTGAAAACTCTTTCGAAGTAAATGGGAATCCACTATTACCAAATGAGTTGTGGTTCTGGAACGCACCTTCGGTATGACACTGGGGCCAGAATACTTTCCAAACCGGAGCCCCTTCTGCTGTGACAGCATCCACAAATTCTTTGATATCGCATCCCATATTTTCTATATCGAGGGAAAAGGCCATAGTGTACCATCCATTACGACGCTCTTCTGTATCAATTGGCTTATATAATATCTGGGGAAAATCTTTAATCTTATCGATAATAATCCTGCAATTACGTTGCCTCGTAGGCATATTCCAGGTATCCATTCGCTCAAGTTCGGCAAGTCCGATCGCTGATTGCATTTCAGTCATCCTGTAATTCCACCCCACCATGTTATGAATGTAGGGCAGCTTCTGTTCGAGTTCGAGAAGACTTAATCTTTGTTTTACATCGTAACCATGATCCCTGAAACTTCGGGCCAGCCATGCAAAGTCTTCGTTGTCAGTAGTAACCATGCCCCCTTCACCTCCTGTTGTGAAAGTTTTATTCTGACAGAAACTGCATCCTGCGATGTCACCCAGTGTACCTGTCTTTTTCCCTTTGTAATATCCTCCAAATGCTTCCGCATTATCTTCTATCACCAGGAGATTGTGCTTTTCAGCAAAGGAATTAATTTCATCCATTTTACAGATATTCCCATAGAGATGAACCGGCATGATGGCCTTTGTTCTTTCATTTACCAAATTTTCTGCTGACTCGATACTGATACAATGATCTTCAAGATTTACATCGGCAAAGCGTGGTACTGCTCCTGCATGGATAACTGAAAAACTGGAAGCAATGAATGTGTAACTTGGAACAATCACTTCATCACCTGGCCCGATGCCCATAGCGGCCAGGGAAACATGCAAAGCGGCCGTTCCTGTGGCTACGGAGATGGCATATTTACTGCCCTGCCATTCTGCAAACTTCTCTTCAAACTGCATCCCTTTTGCTCCAGTCCAGTAGTTTACTTTACCGGATCTGAGAACCTCTTCAACAGCTTTTATTGCTTTTTCATCTAGTTTAGGCCATCCGATTAATTCACTTGTAACTGTCTTTGGACCACCGTTTATTGCTAATTGTTCTGACATGATTTAATAAGTTTAGATTACTTATTCCTTATTTTAAAGTAATGAACCATATATTCTCTTTATAATTTGCCCATCCGTTCATGAATCTTACTTAAATAATGATATTGTTAGAAGTAGAATTCAAATAGCAATGAAAGAAATACATTAAAGCTCTGAATAAAACTAAATAAATACACTTATTAAAATTGATACAAATCATTTAAATATTGATACAATTCTTCAATGATTTTAATTGGAAGAAATGTTATAAGGGTAATATGCGAATTTTTATACTGGATAATTTAAATTAGTGTTGGTTCAAGATAATTCTATCTGGTATTAATTATTGTCACCTCTATTGAAAAAGCGATTCCAGTGATGGCAGTTTATTATCAGGGTCATAATAGCGACATATCTCATCCATTCGTCTCTGCATTTTCAGCCAGTACTGGAATTCCAGGTCGTATTTGCCCACTCCAACACCCAGACGGAATGTAGTGTATTCATTCAACCAGGCCTTCTCGTACATTTCTTTTACCTCAATTATGGCATCCAGCATGTCCTGGGTCCGGGTGTGATATTTAAATGTAACCTCCATACGCATCCAATGGAGCATTTCATCTTTGTTCTGTTCTTTATCCAACTGCTCCCAGAAATCAGATATCTCACCCGCATAGATGTATTTCAAAGCGATATAATCCAGCATTTTTGCACCTGTTAACATGGCAAAAAGGGTGATCGTGTCCATATTTTGTTTAATCGCTTCTCTTAGGTGGATTTGTGCCACTTCAACAGCCAGCCGGCCATTCCTTAAATTCTGCTTATTTTTATCAATATTTTCAAGGCTTCTTTCTGTAAAAGGATTTGCAAAAAAGGCAGGATCGGTATTACCTACAGCTTTTCGGATGAGTGATTCTCCTTCCACTAATGACCTGTGCGCTTTTTCAACCAGTACGGCAAGTTCCTCAGGATATTGTGCTTGCGCATAGTCGCTAAAGAATTTTTCACGGGCTATCGGCATGCTTTGCCAGGAAGCTGCTGATCCATATGCAAGATCCGGCCAACTCATACGCATTATTGTCTGGGTATCATCTGTCCATCCAGAATTTATGAACCCAATAGAGTTATATTTCTTTCCAACTTTGAGCAACAGAGCGGTGTTTTCAAACGATATATTAAATGACGGGTAAACCCAATTCCAGTTGATCAGTGCAGATTGAACAATCATAGGTATATCTTCATCGGAAAAAGGCTTTAATAAGGGATCATATGCTTTTTCATCTTTGGGAAAATAATGCCAGGGCACTACGATGGTTTTTTCTGAGATTTGTGGTATGATAGAAGGATATTTCTGCAGCATATCCGCCCATACCAGTGGAATTTTATTCTGTTGTTCTACCATATCTGTTGTCTGTCTCAGCATCTTCAGGTAGAGTGTTTCTGGAGGGAGGTTTAATTTTTTCGCTTCGCTGCGAATCAACCAGGTTTCATCGAATCCGATATGGAAAAAAGGACTTGGAAACAATTCAGCAATTTGAGAAATCCAATCATCAATAATGGGCTTCACCCGTGGATCATATGGTTTAAGTTCTCCACCATGAGGTACTACTGAAAGATCTGCGTAATGCTCCAACCGGAATAGATCATGTAAATGGCCATACAGTTCCATGTTCGGGATCACATCAATATGTCTTACTCGTGCATAATCAATAACCTCTTTCACCTGCTTCTTTGTATATCGGGCATTCGCCATTAGAAGAGGGTATCCATCAAGTTCTATGCTAGCTTCGGAATAGAAATAATATTGATTGGACTTCCAGCGGGCAAGAAAATCGATCTGCCTTTTAATCTCTTCAACAAGAGGTAACTGGGTGTGGCTCATGTCCATCATAAAGCCCCTGTAAGCTATTGCAGGCCAGTCCTCAACCTCACATTCAGGCAGGACAGCATTCTTTCCGATACCTTCTACCATCTGCCTCAGGGTTTGAATAGCATAAAACAATCCCGCGGATGATCTGGATATGATCCTGGCTTGTTTTGTTGTGATTATTATTTGATATGCTTCCCGTGAATCCGGTCCTGTTTTCTCATTCGGTAATGGAAGCGGATCCACGTTCCCGGTACGCTCAAAAATGATGCTGGGTTTGTCTGATTCTGATTCACTAATCCTGATGGGTTTCCCACAGATTTCGGATAAAATTCCAGCGAGTTCATCTGCTGCAAAACGATCTTCTGTATCAGGAGATGCCTTAAATGTTATGGATATATCAGCAATAGATAACTTTCCCTTTCCATATTTTACTTTTTGAGGCTGCGGCAGTATTGGGTTGTGACCGTGAGCTAAGACCGACGTTACTATGTAAAGCAGTCCGAAATATATAAGGCGAGTCATTATTAATTATTTTTCAAATCATTTAGTATTTCCAATACCTTCTCTACAAGGATTTCACCTGAGCCGGGTGCACACCTTGCGCTTAAAGGTTCGTAATTCCCTTCCACAAAAGCTTTTCTATCAGGTACATAATCAATAGAACCGTTTGACAATTCAACAACCATTGTATATGGATAAGGTGATCGTTCTTTGATATACATTCCCAACTCCACGAACACTTCTCCAGGTAAGTTGACAACTGCGAATTCATCACCTAATGCAAACACTTGAACTTCAGCCTCAATGGGTTTCCCATTTCTGTTATACACATCAACAACCTTCATGGCATTGACCACCTCTAAAAAAGGAAGATCTTCGGAAGTTTTGTGTTTTTCTGCTATATCACGTGCTTTATGCAAATCATCTTTCGAAATTTCTGGCAGTAGAAGTTTGACTATTTCACTTTTAACCATAATGTTGTCAACAGACAAAGTGTTAAGCCGGGTATAGGTTTTTATTACTTCGCCAGCTAAAACTGTACCAATTCGTTGGGCCTCTCCATGGCCTTTTTGAGGGGCCGCGTTTTTTACATTTAAATGGTTAATGTTGCCGCAACAACCCTGCCCAAACAGTGTAATCATGTTTTCACCTTTAACATTACTAAGAAGGGTAGATAAAGTATAGGGCATATCGGCAGAAATTTCCAGTCCCCCGGTAATATCCAGGTGAAGTGCGAAATTAACATAGGTGGAAATAGGAGCGCCCTCCATAGTTTCAGCAAATAATACCGACACATTGGGATCAATAGGGCCAGCTGTTTTTATGATATTGGGATTTAATTTCCCCGGATTCCACCCAACTGAACCATCTTTCATAAAAAACCGACGGTTAAAACTGATCGTCTCTTCAAAGCCTGATCCGAAAGAGAGCCTGGCAGGTTGCAGTTTGTCATTGGCCTCTATTATGCTTTTAGTTATGAGTTCCGGAAGCCTCGACATGTATGTTGAAAGAATTTTAGCAGACTCCCCTTGCTCTGTGTCTCTTTCTTCTAATTCCGAGATAATCACCGGACCTGTGTGTGAATGTGTTGCACTGATCATAATATGATCAGTGGCAATGCCTGTTGATTCCTCCACCAATTTCCTGACCCTGGAAGCAAGGTCGGCTGTAATTTGTATTATATCGCATGAAACGATCGCCACTTTTACGCTGTTCTTTTCAACAACCATAGCTTTTGCATACAAATCGTCATGAACAGCTTCTGCTCCCCGGCTATAATAATATCCAGCCATCGGTATTCCCAGTGGAGGGGTTATCTTCACTGTGGCCGCACCTATATTTAGTTCTCCAGCGTGAGAAGTGATTGATAGGAAACAGATCACGATCGTTAATCCAGACCATAAGAAATTTTTCCACTCATTCCAGTTATAACAATTTTCCATGACTCATTTATTATTTATTGAATTTTTATAAAAAGCACCCATCAACTCATTTTTTCTACACATTCTATTACAGTATCCGCCATATACTCAACCTGTTCTTCGGTAATCGGATAGAGTGGCAGATGAGTGAATTTATGTAAAAAGGCATCATCTGCTACAGGACACGTATTCCGAATCTTTTCGGTATCATATCCCAACTGTTTCATGTAGGTAAACCTGTATAATGGAGCAAAATGAGGTATTTGTACAATGCCTTTATCAGTAGCTAACTTTTTAAAATCCTGTATATCCCCTTTCAACTTATGATAATCCAACTGAAATAAGTAAAGATGATATGTGCTTTGTATATCTTCATTGTCGAGTGGACAAGGTATTATACCCTCCACATCTTTAAACCGGTCGTTTAGATATTCAGCATTCTTTCTTCGAATGTTAATAATATCAGGCAGTCTTTTCAATTGATTCAATAGTACTACAGCCTGTATTTCAGTAGAGGAATGATTTCCTGCTGCTGAATAGTGACCGCCTTTACCTTTCAATGCTACAACATCGTACAACCAACTTTCAATTGGGTTGGCAATATCGAAACCCCCAAAGCGGCTTTTTGGAAAATCTTTACCATAGTCACTATTGGAAACCACAACACCACCTTCTCCCAGGGAGTTAATGTTCTTTACTTCATGAAAACTGTATGAGCCGAAATCACCAATCGTGCCTACGGCTTTTCCTTTGTAAAAAGCTCCGAAAGCATGGGCAGAATCCTCAACAACCATCAGGTCATGTTCTTTGGCTATTTTCATGATGGCTTCCATATCGCAGGGATAGCCCCCTATATGCACAGGCATAATTACCTTTGTACGATCGGTGATTTTTCTTTCAATGTCTTCCGGATCGATATTAAGTGTAACTGGATCAATATCTGCAAGTACGACCTTAGCACCTATTTGTAAAGGATAAGTGATGGTTGATAAAAAGGTAATGGCAGGGGCAATGACTTCATCTCCCGGCTTTAGTCCGGCAAATTTTAAACCAATTTCGAAGCCTGCAGTGGCATTGGTTATAAAGCATGCGTACTTGACCTGCAAAAATTCCCTGATTTTTTCTTCCAGTAGTTGGACATACCTGCCCATGGATAGCTTGGTTACTTCCTGCCCTTTTTCAATCAGATTTTTGAGTTCACGATTCACTGCTGCAAGCTGATTATCATAGGCATTGACATCACTCCCTGTAGGAACAAGAAACTTTATTATCTCAGTGATATCGTCTAAGGTATTGTTCTCACCGATCGCTGCCCAAGGTACCCTGGCTTCCCCGGTATCATACCTGAAATCAGATTTTTCTTTTTGGTTTCCAGCCATAATTATATTCTTTTCCAATTAGTTTTTCATTTTATTTAACTGGTTGACAGAGGAATCAACGAGCCTTTCACCCTCTCCTTTGATAACTTCACTTACCTCAACTTCATAGGCTCCATACTCATAAGCCTCGGCATTAGGCACATACCCAAGTGCATAATTTGAAAGAGTAAGAATCAGTGTATGTTTGAAGGGAGATCTTTTTTTTATCTCCAGTCCAAGTTCAACAAAAATCTCTCCCGGTAGTGCAACGATTGCCAGGTCACCTAAACCAATCGTTTGTACTTCAACCTCATGAGGCTTCCCATTTCGCTCCTCTAATTTCAGTATTTTCATAGCCTCCCTGATTTCCGGAGTTGAAGATTCATGATCCGATTCTTTTTTGGCATTAATTTTTGCAGCGGCTACCTGCTCTCTGGTATATTCAGGTATTTCCAGTTGTAGTATCTCATTTTCAGTTGAGAATGTATTGATATTATGTTCTTCCAGTGCTGGAAACTCCCGGATGACACTGGCGGCAAGTGCATAACCGATTCTTTCAGCCCGTTCAAATCCTTTCAGCGTTTCTGGACTTTTTACATTGAAATGGTTCACATTACCACAGGTGCCGAATCCAAAAAATACCATTAAATCATTTCCAAGTACTCTTTTGAGTACCTGTCCCATGAAATAGGGGAAATCAGCAGATATCTCTGTGCCTCCAACAGTATCCAGGTGTATTGCAAAATTCACAAGAACTGCGATAGGTTTTCCATCGGCAGTTTCAATGTATAGTATACCAACATCAGGATCAACAGGTCCCATTGGTCGGACTATATCAGGATTTAATGCACCAGGGTTGAATTTTACTGTACCGTCCTTCATCATAAAACGGCGATGAAAGGATACATTTTCTTCATTCCCGGCCCCGGATTTGATTACTGCCGGTTGCATGTTCTGCATGGCAATTTTAACTGCATCATAGATCTTAACTTCTAGCATTTCTTCGTAGACCTGCGAGAAAATTGGGCCTGTATGTGTGTGAGTTGCCGATATGACAATATTAGATGCAGGAATTTGGAGTTTTTCCTGAATTCTTTTGCGGGCTGCATTGAAACCATATGGGGCGACATCGATGATATCAGCAACGATTAGAACAAAAGTATTTGTTCCGTCTTCCAGTATCATTGCCCTCACATACAATTCATCATGAACATTAGTGGCCAGTCTTTCAATATAATATCCTTCCAGCGGAGTACCCAGAACCGGGGTTATATCTACTTTTCCTACACCAACCTTGATTCCGGCAAAAGATGGTAATTCAGTTCCAAATGAAAATATGCAAAGCAGTAAAAAAGCTGAAAAGGTGTTTCTGAATTTCATGATATTATGGTTTATAAATAAGAACTTTCCACTGAATACCTTTCCAGGATAAACAATTACAGAAAAATACACGGAAGACCAACTTTTAATTTCCCATAAATCAGGAATTAGCAACTCAATCTTCCAATAACAATTCAATCACTGGAATTTCTACTGGAGGCTTATTAACTGGCAATCTCAAATTGACATCATTTTCAGCTAATTGCTGATTGACCCAGTGTCCCCGGGGAGCAGAGATCTTGATCTCTGAAGCATCATGAAGAAATTGAGCATATTTAATTTTTCCTTTGTATCCTTTCAAGGTGAAGTTTTGTAACGGATAATCCAGTAAATGGATGTACAATCGATTGGTTTTAGGATTGTAGGTCAGAAGGCTATGAGCTGGAACTTCAAATGATTGTGGTGCCTGTGTACATTCATAAATCGATCTTGAATTGTATTTCATCCATTCACCCATGGAATTCAAGGCATTTTCTGCACGATAATCAATGGTACCTCTGCCTGTTGGACCAACATTTAAAAGCAAATTACCACCCTTACTTACTGATTCGATCAATAAGACCAGTAGCTGCTTGGTGTCTTTCCAGGTATGTTCATCCCGATAATATCCCCACGAGCCGGAAAAAGTCTGACAGGTTTCCCACGGGATTTTTTTGCCATCATAGGTTGGCCATTCAGCCACCTTAAATTGTTCTGGTGTGGTAAAGTCCCATCCTCCCCAATAATCTTTCAGGTCAGCGCGATCATTGACAATAATGGCCGGTTGAAGCTTGCGAACCATTTTTAATATATCAACAGAGCCCCAATCGTCTTTATCTTTACCAAATTTGCCCGGGAAGGAATAGTCCAACCATAGTATATCTATTTTTCCATAATTTGTCAGAATCTCGCGCACCTGGTTTTTCAAATATTTCCGGTAAACACTCATATCGCGGTCTTTATTGAGGTCATCATATTCTTCCTGGGTATTGGCACTCTTTGGATGCACTCGATCAATGGTGTATTCCGGGTGGTGCCAATCGATTAGCGAGTAGTAAAATCCGATTTTCAAGCCTTCAGCCCGAAATGCATCAACCCACATTTTAAGCAGGTCTTTTCCATAAGGTGTATTGGTCGCTTTATAATCAGTAAACTCCGAATCAAAAAGCGTAAATCCTTCATGATGCTTGGATGTGATCACGGCGTATTTCATTCCAGCGGATTTAGCCATCCTGGCCCACTCAGTTGGATTGTACAAATCCGGGTTGAAATTCTCGAAATATGTCTGATAATCCTCATCAGGAATTCGTTCATGCTTTTTCACCCATTCGTGACGACCAGCTAAAGCATAGGTCCCCCAGTGGATAAACATTCCAAAGCGATCATTTCGCCACCATTCCAGTCGTTTATCTTTTTCTTCTTCAGTTTCTTTCCAAATTTTCTTTTGAGCAAAGATTGGCTGAGACATCAACCCTATAAGTATCAGAAATGCTACTTTTTTCATTTTTTAAGATTTATTATATGAATAAAAACACTTTATAAAAGTAAGAAAATGAAGCATGAAGTAATCGTATATCACTCTTATTATTGCCCCAAATGATAATATTATTCAGCTTTTTTTAGATTTTCTAATAGTTCCAGGCTCATATCAACGAGTTTTTCACCTTCCCCGGGTTTGATTTTTGCCACAACAGCCTCATAATGTCCTTCTTCAAAAATATGTTTTGGAGGAATGTAACCAAGCCAGTCATTAGATAATTGAACGATCATTGTGTTCTCGTAAGGGGATTCTTCCTGAATTTTCAATCCAAATTCAACAGAAACTTCACTCGGTAATCCCAGTAAAACAGTTTCAGGATCAATTTGGAAAGCCTGGATACGTGAATGTACCGGACCACGCATATGACGATCATAGATCCCGGTAACTTTTCCAGCGTGAACAACTTCAAGGAAATGCATTTCAGAACGTTCTTGCGAATGCCATATTTTTCGTTGTTTTTCAATTTCTTCATCTGAGAATTCCTGCAATTCCAATGGTACAACGCGTGATGCTATCTTTAGATCAGGCAGGAGGGGAGGCCCTTGATTTTCCAGTATCTTAACCATGGATCCAGCCAGTTTTTCACCAACTACCTGTGCCCAATGATGTCCGGATTGCGGTTCTGATGACTTTACATTGATATGGTTTACTTCGCAGCAGGGTGCTTGTAAGAAATGTGTGAATAGATCTGGTGAAATGGTGGATTGTAGTTTTTGAGCCAGATAATATGGATAATCTGCCCCATAATATGCATCCTCCAGAATTGCCAGGTGCATTCCATAACCGGTAAGCAGGGCGGAGGGATTTGATTCTCCATTCCGGTAAATTGTTAGAACCGGGAGACTTTCATCGACAGGGCCGAGGGGTTCTACAATTAGTGGATTCAGTTTTCCTGGATTCCATCCAACAGAACCATCTTTCATTCTGAACCGCCTGTTAAATGCGATTCCTCTACATTCTCCGAATGAAAAATAGATTGCAGCGGATTTCATGTTTTCGTTGGCAGAGTGTATCGCATCTGAAATCTTTTCAATCAGGAAGGCAGAATAATCGATAGATTCAGCTGGATCGTTTCCATATTGTTTAATAGCCCGTTCATGAAAAACATCCCGGAATTCACCAAAATAATCAGGACCATTGTGTGTTTCACTGGCATGGACCAATACATGATCGGGAGGTAAACCCAAAATACTTACCCTGTTACGAACCGAATCACAGACCTCTGGAAAAACCATTGCCAGATCACAACCTGCAATGACAAATTTTGTGTTTCCCTGTTCAAAGATGAATGCACGTACGAAGAGAGAATCATGAACACCGAGGGCAAGCCTTTCCTCAAATGTCCCGCATAAACGCATACTGGCAGATGGAGTAATATTTACCTTCGCGAATCCTACAAGTAGTTCTGATGCGCATTCGACATCTCTATTTTTCTTATCTATTTCGTCGTTTTTAATATGGCAGCTATTCAGGAATATAGTAAGAATAATTATCAGGAAAGATAATGTAGATGAATTCATATCATAATAATCAAGTTGCGTTATTAACTATATCTCGTTAATTTTCAACATACTAGTTATCTGTCAAACATTAATTATTGTTAAATGAATACAAAGATTTTAATATTTGAAAGAACTGTCTTATGGTTTTTATTTCTAAATGCTCTTTTAGTCTGCACAAAATCAATAGCTGATCCGGGTGATACTGACATCAGACCAACAAGAAATAATGCAGAATGCATTATTTCATTCGCAAAAGATGATAGTAATATCAGGTCAACAAGAATCTTCTGCTCATTATTGAAAAAACATAAAATTAAAGGGGTGATAACTGAATGTATGATAACTGGATCTGTTGGAAACTGGCAGAACAGGGGTACATGGGAAGAATGGCTGGATTTATATAATGAAGGCTATTTGGATCTGGCAAATCATACAGTAACACATCCTTTTATTATCATAGACCTGCCAGAAGACAGCATATATTACGAGGTCGTCAACGCAAAAACCACCTTGGAAGAAAGATTCCCCGGACTTGATGTTATGTTTGTTGTATCACCGCGGGCTAACAGGGATAAGGTTGTTGACCAGATATTTGAAGAAACACATTATTCTGCAAAATGGGGAGGCAGCCATGTAGGATTTAATTCATTATCTCCGAGCGTGTTTGAATGGAACCACCTGTTGCAAAAGCAGGCTTTTCAT
>JBHOSY010000125.1:0-14420 GCA_042584165.1 Bacteroidota bacterium
AAGGAATGAGATCTATATCTTTTTTTTAATAATGAATAAATCAAGTAATATTGAATTAATGAGGATGCTTTTTTAATGTCATTATGGCTATAGATAATTCATGGTTAAGTATTGAAAAAAGCCTTAGAAGACTGATACAGGCATTAATCATGCTGATATTAAGTATCCTGGTGGGAATGACTGGTTTCCATTTCCTGGAGGACTATAACTTGAGGCAGGCTTTTTTCGAGACAGTAATAACCATTTCAACTGTTGATATAGTCTCCGGAAGCCATTATCACCAGCCGGAGAGATATTTACGAGTTTCTATATTATCCTCAATCTCGCTATTTTTGCTTATACAATATCTGTAATTACTAGTTATCTTTTTGAAGGAGGTCTGAAAAAAATATTTCGTAGTTATATAATTGACCGGGGCGTGAAAAAATTAAAAAATCATGTTATTGTTTGTGGCTATGGCCGGAATGGATACAGGGCCTGTGAAGAATTGAAGAACAGTGGGAAAGATTTTGTTGTAATAGAAAGCGATGATGAAATTCTGAATACAATTCCCGATGAATCCAGATTTCACGTAATATCCGGGGATGCTACCCAGGATGAAGTATTACAGCTTGCAAGAATAGAATTTGCTGATTTCATAATAACTACCCTGCCAAAAGACTCTGATAATGTTTTTATAACGCTTACTGCCAGAGGACTTAATCCTTCTATTCAGATTATATCCCGTGCATCAGATTTAAATTCAGAGCGTAAAATGAAGGTTGCCGGTGCTTCCAAAGTTGTAATGCCGGATCTTTTGGGAGGATATCATATGGCACAATTGATCACTAAACCCTACGTGGTTGAATTCCTGGAAATGTTAAACGGCACATCAGATACCAGCGTTACGCTTGAAGAGATTGAATATGAGGAATTACTCCCGCAATACAGGGAGAAAACTGTTGGGGAATTACATATCCGTGCCAAAACAGGTGCCACGGTGATCGGTTATAAATATAAAGACGAAGGATTTCAATTCAATCCGGGACCGGATGTCACAATTACAAAAGACTCAATACTTATTATCCTGGGGACGGTTCAAACAATCGAAAACCTGCGGAGAGTCTTCCTGAAACACGATGAATACTAATGTTTCTCGCTCAAATTGGCAATCAGAACTCCGACGATGATACCTGCCATCCCCAGGTAATGATTGAATAACAGGACTTCGTTATCGATCAATCCCCAGATTACAGCCACGATAGGTATCAGGTAAGTCACAGAACTGGCAAACACAGTGTTTGTGATCTTTAACATTCTGTTGAATAGAATTAAAGCCAGGGCCGTCCCGACTACACCTAAAAGGATCACATAAAACAATGGAATCCATACCTGCGGATCATTATAGATTTTGGAAGTAATATCGGATTGTACCAGGAGATATATAAATGCAAAGGGACTTACGATCAACATGGATATGCTGGTAATGTGCGCCGGTCTCATATCACCCAGGTAATATTTTATCAGGTTAACATTAATTCCATAAAAGAATGTCGCTAACACAATTAGCAAGGCATAAATATTAATATTCCACCAGCTACCAACCGAACCTGCTGTTATTAAGACAATCGATCCGACGAATCCAATAAATATTCCAATTACCGTTCTCAGTGTAAATTTTGAGTGAAAGTAAGAAGCACCAACAAGAATGGTAAACAAAGGTGTTAGTGCGTTGAGAACACCGGCAATACCACTGTCAATTCTTGTTTGAGCGATCGGGAAAAGTACAGACGGAATCAGGCTACCCAGGAAACCTGAAATAAACAGGTATATCCAGTGTTTCCGTTTTATTTTTCGGATTATCGGCAACGACACAGGAATTAGAAATACAGCTGCTGACAGGATCCTGATCCCTCCGATCTCTCCAGGAGTCAGGGATACTAATCCTTTTTTCATTAATATGAATGAACTACCCCAGATAATAGCCAGGATAATCAGCATAAACCATGGGATGAATTTTGATAATAGTTTACTTTGAGAATTCATCAGGCGTTAACGGGGATATTTGAGAAGTTCATGGAGATCTCGTTCAGGATATTCAGGATCCCCTCATGACTTTCGGCCTGGACAAGTTTTGTTCTGTAAGGTTTAAAATCCGGGATCCCTTTAAAGTAATTTGAATAGTGACGTCTCATTTCATAAATGCCTTTTTTACCCGGTTTCCATTCAACTGAGAAATCAAGATGCTTTTTTACAGCCCGGATCCTCTCTTTGATGTCGGGCGGAGGAAGTATTTTACCAGTAATGAAATAATGTTTGATCTCATTGAAGATCCATGGATATCCAATGGCAGCCCGCCCGATCATGATCCCGTCCACTTTATATTTTTGCTTATAATCAAGCGCTTTTTCAGGAGAATCTATGTCACCATTGCCAAAGATCGGTATATGTATATCCGGATGTTCCTTCACTTCCCGGATAAAATCCCAGTTGGCAGTACCCTTATACATCTGTACACGAGTCCGGGCGTGAATTGTCAATGCCTGGATCCCTGCATCCTGTAATCTTCTTGCTGCGTCAATGATCCTGATGGATTTGTCATCCCACCCGAGTCGTGTTTTGACAGTAACCGGTTTTGATACCCTTTTCACTATCTCTTCTGTCATTGCCTGCATTTTGGGTAAGTCTAGCAGGATCCCTGCACCAGCTCCCTTGCAGGCGACCTTTTTTACCGGACAGCCATAATTAATATCGATGAATTCAGGATCCGCTTCTTCAGCCCTGGCAGCAGCTTCCCGCATCGATTCTATTTTTTCGCCGAAGATCTGAATTCCGATAGGTCGCTCGTAATCGAAAATATCAAGTTTTTCAACGCTCTTGTTTGCATCCCTGATCAGTCCTTCGGCTGAAATGAACTCTGTAAACATCAGATCCGCACCATTCTCCTTACATACAGCACGAAAAGGAGGATCGCTCACATCTTCCATGGGAGCCAACAGGAGGGGAAATTCTCCGAGTTCAATGTTTCCTATTCTGACCAAGGGTATTAAGTAATTTGCTGCAAAATTACATTTTCTCGAGTAAAGAATTGATTTTTTTGATTCAGGAAGGGATAAATACAGCACTCACTCCCGGACACCGAGCCGGCTTGCCCCGTACAGCGTAAGGCCTAAGTATGGCTTGCGGGGAACTCTCATTTGAAAATTTGTCAATTGAAGACCTCCCGCCTTCTGCGGGACAGACCGGATTGGTGTCCGGGGATTACGTATCTTTTTATTTTTATGTATCCAATTATAAACAACGTTATTCCCAGCCACCCCTTCCCCCTTAACATCTCGATGAAATCCGATGTTGAGGCATGGAATATGGATATTAATTAAGAGAAGTATTATGCTGCATTTTTACTTTGCAAATAATCTTGTTAGTGATAACACCAACAAGAGCCGGGTAAAGCTCAACACGCAAGGATTGCATCTGCTCCGCCCGCAATCCCTCGAACAGATGCCATCCTTTCCCAATTACAAATTCTATTTAACCTTTGGGTTTGGCTATTAAAATCCGTATTTTTTGATATACCAACATATTATTGTACAAAAGAAAAAATGTGTCATGAAACAATCTTTTTTATCTATCCTGTATATTCTGATTATTTGTTCTGTTTATCATTTACAAGCCCAGGAATCTGTACTTCTTCCGGATGGAACCGAGTATAAAAGCTGGGAGAAATCACTAAAATTCTCAACAACATATTTTGTTGACCAGAATCATTCCTCAGCCAGTGACAATAATCCGGGAACGGAACAGAAACCATACAAAACAATTGGTAAAGCTGCCCAGGTGTTGCAACCCGGAGAACGGGTTGTGATAGCCACCGGTGTGTACAGGGAGTTGGTCCGTCCATTACTGGGAGGAGACAGCCCAACAAAAATGATAAGTTATGAAGCAGCCCCCGGAGCCAGGGTCGTCGTCAGAGGGTCCCGAATAGTAAATAAAGATGAATGGGGGACTTCAACCGGTTTTAATATACGGGATGACATAGCAGGGATTAAAATTTACCAGTATGACCTGGAAAAGCTTGAATTCAATGGATACAATCCATTTGGGATTAGCAATATCATGTGGGATCGTGTTTACTTTCCTTTTTCACTAATGGTAGATGATCGTGAAAAATTCAAACCGCATGCGTTCAGGAGAGGGATGATCTTCATTGGTGAGAGGAAACTGGATCAGGTTGAAAAGTATCAACACCTCGCGGGGAAAGAGGATGCATTCTGGGTAGAGCACAATGGTTTGACACTGCATGTTCACCTCCAGGGTAATGCAGATCCATCTGAACATGAAATAGAATTTGTTGTACAGGAACAGGTTTTTGCTCCGAAAAAACGGCATCTGGGTTATATTCGGATCAAGGGAATTGTATTTGAACATGGAGCAAATGGATTTCCTGTCCCGCAGCGTGGTATTGTCTCAACAAATCGCGGACATCACTGGATCATCGAAGACTGTGAAATCCGCCATGCCAATGCAGTAGGACTGGATATCGGAAATGAAACTTGGAATGCTGATGAACCGCCCGTGGTCGGGTATCATATTATCAGGAATTGTCATATTGAGGATGCGGGTATCTGTGGAATCGCCGGTATCAGGGCGGTACATACGCTTGTTGAAGGCAATATTATTGAAAATATCGGGTGGCAGGATACGGAAAGATCATGGGAATCAGCTGGCATAAAGTTCCACCAGACACAAGACAATGTATTTCGAAATAACATCATCAGGGATGTGATTTATGCCCCCGCTCTCTGGCTTGACTATGATTGTGCCAATTCCAGGATCACAAATAATTTACTATGTACTAACTACCAGACAAACCGCGGGGCCATTTACCTGGAAGCTTCGCAGCATCCGAATATGATCGATCATAATATTATCTGGGATATCCAGAGTACTGATGCGGAGAACTCAAGTCATGTTTATCACAATGGAAAGTCCGGCGGATGGGGAATACTTATCGATGGCAGCGATGAAACGATCGTTGCTCATAATCTCTTTGGTTTATGCCAGAATTCGGCTGTAAAAACTCGTAGTATTGAAACCCGTATCGTAACCGGACGTGGAGGCACTTCACGATGGAATAAAGTGATCAATAATATTTTTTACCGCTGTGTCAGGGGGATTGATTTTAATACTGAACATAATTATGCAGAAGGTAACCTGTACCTGAAAGAAGGATATGAACAGGGTGATATCCTGAACCGGATTTATAAACCTGAACAACTGCTACTCGACCTTCCCGCCTGGCAGAAATTTTATGGATTCGATAAAACTGGTGCGTATGCAGAAATGGTTATTGATTGTGATCTGGAGAAAATGACTATGACCCTGTCTGTTTCCGGTACAGTACCGGAATTAAAAACTGATACTGGTTTTGAACATGACTTCTCAGGTGAACAGATGGGAAAAAACCGTTTACCAGGACCATTTGGTGGGCTACCCGCAAAGCTACAAACCATCAGTATTGATCCCCGTAAGTAATCCTTTTTGTTTGGATAATTCACACATATTATTTAATTATCTTTTTATCTGTACTTATGAAACAAAAATCACTTTTATTACTGACGGTTATTATTTTTTTTGGTATGACTGCTAATCCTCAAAGCAGGAAGAATAAAAATATATTAATTCGAAACTTCAAAGAAACAATAACCCCTATTGAACTAAACCACGGCGAGATACTTAAATATAAGAGAAAAGATGGGAAGGTATTGACAATCGAACTATTATCAACCTCCGCAAATATCCTTTATACCAATAAGGATAAAATACCCCATGATGAATCAGGTAACGATAAAGGCAATATGTACAGATCCAGATTGATGTATGAATTCACCTGTGATATAAAAATAAATGGTGTATTTATGAAGATGCGGAGGTATGTGGGTTCACAGGAAAGTTTTTATGAACCATATGTGATAAATGGTGTCAGAATATGGTTTGATGGAGTATCAGATATTTTTGAGGAAAACGGGGGATTTCTAAATACAGCTCGTAGTGCTAACGGCATGCCTCATAAAGATGCAAGGTTTGTCTTCCAGGATATGAATCAACGTATTTGTCCTGGTAAAATCCATGCCTGGTTTAAGGATGGACCTGACCGTGATGATAATTTTATTTACATAGATAATTTCATCGATATCGGTAGATCTTTCAATGGCGATGATTGTTACCTGGGAGCTTACCTTGGAGGAGAATCCCATGGTGCCCTTGACATTGACATGGCTATGAATTCTTTGATGTATATTCCTTTTGATCTGGATAACCAAACAGGTATCAGGGTAGAGGGAACTAAGATATGGCCTGATGGTTCCGAATGGAGAATTAATACTGGACATATTATTGAAAAACTTATACCCGATAATACTCCAGTTAAAGGGGGCACCCCATACGGGACAGGAGCAAGACGGGGATGCTGGTGGCATCCTCATGCTCATTTTGGCTTCCAGGTTTATGAATCAGGAGTTCTTTATGATATTGATCCATGGATCATTTTCTGGCAATATTTCGAGGACAAGAGAATGAGGGATGGTGAACTAAAAACTCTGATGGCTCCTTTGGATCATTCTAAAACTGGTGATCGAATAAATTTTCAAAGCGTATGTAACCTGAGAGAAGACCAATGTTCATCGATCAGGTACTACTGGACATTTGGTGATGGAGGTTGGTCAAATGAATCCAATCCTGAATATGTATATTCGCGTTCTGGAATTTATCCGGTTACCCTCTCCACAAGCATTGGAGATGTACTTACCTCTTTCACCCAACATATAACTATTGAAGGTCCTGATATCAAACAAGCTGCTTTATCATTATCATCTCACGAAGAACCCTCCTTCAGGTTGCGTAAAACTGATGCTATGGATGTTTATGGATTGCCCGTACGTTTTACACCCAATACTTTAGAATATACAGCAAGACATAGTCGCCCGGAACCAAATACAAAGGAAATTATGATCCGGAATACTGGCAATGGTTCGATAGCTCCAGGTACATTTGATATTAATTACCTGGATAATCAGGGCTGGCTAAAAATCAATAAAAAAGGGAGCTTAAACGAACAGGTCCTGGAAATTAGAGTAAATGGGACCGGTCTTGAAACCGGGAGCTATGAAGCCATTGTTTCAGTTTATTCTGAAGGAGCTTTGAACTCTCCTCAAAAATTCAGAGTAGTGATGAATATACCTAACGAGCATACTAAATCCAGGGGAATTACAATTGATGATAAAGATTCGGGATTTTACTGTACTCCTTATTTCTGGGTAGGACATCGTTTTCATGGATGGGGATGGCCTGAACTCAAGGATGCTGAAGGTTTCAACCAATTTTATTTAATCAATGGACAGAGGGGACAAAAGGGTGAATTTGCAAGATTTACACCTGATCTGGAGGCAGGAACATATGATGTGTGGTTGTATGAAAAAACACCATTTGCATCCGGTCCTCCTGCAAACAATGAACAGGCCAGATTTCAGGTTCGGGTTGTTCACGCAGCAGGAGATACCCTTGTCTGGATGGAACCCAAGCGTATGGATGGATACTACCCCAGACCTTATCTGGGCGAGAAAGGGTGGGGATGGATAGAACCACAGCCAACACGAAAGATTGGAACTTTCAGATTTGAGGAAGGGAAAGATGGTTATGTCGAGATTTTAACTGAAGGGTCATCAGGGCAGGTTATTGCTGATGCTGTCCGGTTTTTAAAAATGGACTACTGATTTTCTTCTGAGGTGATCGAAATGGATCAACAGCAAAAACATAATGCATAGATACTTCATCCAAAAATCTTGATAACCAATCAATTTAATGTTTCAGGTAACATGCTATTCTCCAGCCAATATGGCATTCCGGTTTTCCGGTTTATAATCAACTATTATTTATCCTTTCCGCTGTGATTTCATGACCGGCTACATATATTTACACTTGTAATGACAAACACATCAATAAATGTTTTCGGATCCGAGCGGAAATTACCCTGGATCTCTCTTTTAATACTGGTGGTATTTTTCATAGTGGGTTTGTTTGTCGGGCAGTTCTTCGGTGTAGTATTTTCTCTGTTGATATCGGGAGCAGGTCTGGATGAATTGCTGCAACTTGTTTCCCCACCTTTTACAGAAGAGGAAAGGATACCCCTGATGATGGTTCAGGGTTTTGGGGCATTTGGCGGATTCATTCTGGGAGCAGGTGCATACGTAAGAATCGTTGAAAGGAAATCGCCAATAATTTTATTCTATTTCGAACAAATGGATATTAAGGAAGTACTCCTTACCCTATTCATCGTTATGTCCTTTATGATGGTCAATTCATTTTTTATCGAATGGAACTTGAATATGGGTTTTCCCTCTTTCATGAGCGGCTTTGAAAACTGGGCAAAAACAAAGGAAGAAGAACTGAAAGTAGTAACGGAATTTCTTACATCATTTCATTCTTCAGGACAGTTTATTATTGCCATTTTTGTCATTGGCATCATACCTGCCATAGGAGAGGAATATCTGTTCAGGGGGATCATCCAGAATAAGTTGCACCTATATCTGAAGAATCCACATGTTGCCATCTGGCTAACTGCTATATTGTTCAGTGGATTTCACCTGCAGTTTTATGGTTTTATTCCAAGAATGTTCCTTGGTGTATTGTTCGGGTATCTTTACTATTGGTCGTGGAACCTGTGGATCCCAATCATAGCGCATTTCATAAATAATGCTTTTACCCTGACAATGATCTATATGTATCAAACAGGATTGACCGGAATGGATATCGAAAAACAGGAATCACTTTCATGGCAATACCTGATTCTTTTCGGTTTACTGACCGGATTTTTACTATATTACTTCAAAAGAAATATGGCATCTGTAAAAACGGGCTATGAGTAGTTGGCAGTGTGTTTATCATACAGAAAAACTGTATCGGGCAGAGATCACTAAATCGATCCTGGAAGAAAAAGGTATAGATGCTGTTGTGGTAAACAAAAAAGACACAAATTATCATTTCGGCCAACTGGAAGTCCATGTAAATCCGGATCATGTAATCCAATCGATCAAAATCATCGAGGATGAAATTAAGTTTGACTAATTACAGCAACCTGAAGCAAAGGATCATTACCGGGTCTATAGGTGCGCTTATTGTACTTATTGGATGTGGATATAATGAATGGACCTACTTTTTAGTATTCTTTATCATATGCGGTGCAACTGTAATCGAATTCTATAGTTTGTGCAGGATTGATGGAGTAATCTCTTCAAAGCCTATTGGAACTCTCATATCTTTATACATTTTCTCACTCACTTTCCTGGTTGAAAAAGGGATCCTTTCCAATTACATATACTTTACGATTTTCCCCATTATCGTACTGGTTTACTTAAATAAGCTGTATAGAAAAGAAGAAAAACCTTTCACGAACATCGCATATACTTTGATGGGAATAACCTATGTAGGATTACCCTTCGCCCTTTTAAATATTTCAGTATTTTCTTCTGGTGAATATGACTATCAAATCCCGATAGGTTTGTTGATGATTTTTTGGGCATATGATTCGGGAGCATATTTTACAGGTGTAAGATTTGGAAAGAGAAGGTTGTTCGAAAGAATTTCACCCAAAAAATCCTGGGAGGGATTTGCCGGAGGACTTTTAACCGCGTTGATCATTGCATCCGTGATCGGCTATTATTTCACGACGCTAAGTTTGTTGGAATGGTACGGATTTGCAATTATTGTAGTTGTTGCTGGTACTTATGGAGATCTTGTAGAGTCTCTTTTTAAGAGAAGTATCAGTATCAAGGATTCCGGTAAAACAATCCCCGGGCATGGTGGGTTTCTTGATCGATTCGATGGATTACTCCTTGCAATGCCTTTTATCGTTTTTTACATGAAAGGAATTCTTTTTTAGAAAAATTAATATTCTAAAAAAATGATATATTTTTTTTCATTTTTTTAATTTTGACCATCAATTAGACCCATTTAATAAATTTTTATTATGTCATACATTGAACCCGCTCCAATAAAAGATAAAGAGAATCCGTTTGAATCGATGATGTTACGGTTCCAGGTTGCCTCTGATAAATTAGGATTAGATGAGGAAATTTATAATGTGCTGAAATCTCCTGATAAACAGGTGCTTGTAACCATGCCCATTACTATGGATGATGGTTCCATACAGGTATTTGAAGGGTATCGAGTCATTCACTCTAACATTCTTGGCCCTTCAAAAGGTGGTATCCGTTATGATACTCACGTAAATCTTGATGAAGTAAAAGCGCTGGCAGCATGGATGACATGGAAATGTGCCGTGGTGGATATACCCTATGGAGGGGCTAAGGGGGGCATTAAATGTAATCCCCGAGAGATGTCCGCAGGTGAAATTGAAAGATTAACGAGGGCTTATACTACGGCCATGGCCCACGTATTTGGTCCTGACCGTGATATACCGGCTCCGGACATGGGTACCAGCGGGCGTGAAATGGCATGGATGATGGACCAGTATTCCAGGCAGCAGGGTATAACAGTGAGTGGTGTTGTTACCGGAAAACCTCTGATTCTTGGCGGTTCTCTGGGCAGGATAGCTGCAACGGGACGGGGAGTTATGGTGTCAGCACTGGCAGCCATGGAGAAAATGCAGATTAATCCATATCAAAGTAAAGTAGCAGTACAGGGATTTGGAAATGTCGGTTCACATGCAGCTGATCTGATGCATGAAAGGGGATCCAAGGTTGTAGCAATCAGTGATATATCCGGAGCCTACCACAATGAAGATGGGATTGATATTGCTGATGCTATGAAATACCGGGAAGGCAATGAAGGAATACTTGACGGTTATAAGGGGGCCGAAAGCATTCCTGGTGAGGATGTACTTACATTACCTGTGGATGTTCTTATTCCAGCAGCGCTTGAAGATGTCATAACGGTGAAAAATGCTGGAAATATTCAGGCTAAATTGATTGTTGAAGGCGCGAATGGTCCAACAGCTGCAAACGCTGATAAGATCATCAGGGAAAAAGGGATTCGGGTAGTTCCGGATATTTTAGCCAATGCCGGTGGTGTAACCGTCTCATATTTTGAATGGGTTCAGAACAGGTTAGGTTATAAATGGACAAGAGAACGTGTTAACCGCCGTTCCGACCGGATTGTAAAAACCGCTTTTACAAATGTATATAAGTGGGCAGATAAATACGATGTATCAATGAGAATAGCTGCTTATATGGTAGCTATCGACAAGATTGCCCAGGCATACAGACTTCGTGGCGGTTTCTAAATGAACATTTAATGACCATACATAAGGAGGGACAGAAAATACTTTTTTATCTGCTGATCGTTCTTGTGGGAATAAATCTTATCACTATTTATTTCTTCCCGGAAAGTACATTGGCTCAAAATCTGATAATCTTTGGCAGTCTTATACTTTACCTTCTTGTTTTACAGTTCTTCAGACGTCCGGATATTCAGGTTCCTGTTAATGAAAAGCATGTTCTGGCACCTGCTGATGGAAAGGTTGTCGTTATTGAAGAAACTGAAGAAAAGGAGTATTACCAGGACAAAAGGATCCAGATATCCATATTCATGTCTCCAATTGATGTGCATAACAACAGGGCCCCTGTTGCCGGGAACATTAAATATTTTAAATACCACCCCGGGAAGTATCTCGTAGCCTGGCATCCAAAATCGAGTACTGAAAATGAAAGGACAACCATGGTACTCAGGATGAAATCAGGATTGGATATTCTTGTCAGACAAATCGCCGGGATCATGGCAAGAAGAATTAAGTATTATGTAAAAGAGGGAGATGATCTCAGTCAGGGCGAAGAATTCGGCTTTATAAAATTCGGATCCCGGCTTGATGTGTTTTTACCATTGGATACTGAAATTTTGATTAAAAAAGGGTCAAAAGCTACTGCCGGAAAGACCGTGCTTGCAGAACTAAAATAATTCGTGAATTTACAGATTTCTGAATCCTTTTTCTTCTACCTCATCAGCAATTGCTTCAACCTTCTGACGCATTTTTTCTTTCATTGCTGCCAGTTTGTCCTCAACTTTTTTATCATGTGCTCCAATGATCTGCGCTGCGAGAATACCTGCATTCCTGGATCCATTCAAGGCTACTGTAGCTACAGGAACGCCGGGAGGCATCTGAAGTATGGAAAGGATTGCATCAAGCCCTTCTACTGTGACACTTGCTTTTATTGGAACCCCAATAACAGGTAATGTTGTAAATGCAGCGATAACCCCTGGTAGATGAGCTGCCATACCTGCTCCTGCAATAATAGCCTTCATCCCTTTTGTTCTTGCGGATTCTGTGAATTTAATTACCCTGTGAGGAGTTCTGTGGGCAGATAATATGGTTAGTTCATAAGAAATTCCTAATTCATCAAGTACATCGGCAGCTCCTTTCATCAATTCAAGATCTGATTTGCTACCCATGATAATTCCTACTTTCGTATCACTCATTTTTATTAAGTTTTAATTACACAAAGATAAATGATTTCATTTGTTTTTAATATCCATATCTTATACCTCAACATCAAATACTATCGAATTTAAGGCAGAATTGAAAAAGTAAACAAAAGCAGTTTTTTTTAACCACGCCCTGAAGGACGTGGTTTTACAAATTCTATAGTTATTCATTTTTCCAATCTTCTACCTCCCCTTCTCCAGGAACGATGGGAATAGGACGTTATGGATATTTCTACTATTTATAGATAATGACATAATAACCAAGCCAGAGGATAAACCAGAACACATAAGAGGAAAATACAATGTAAAAACTGATCTTCAGCCTCTTTCCGGAAAGGTAGTACACGCCATAAACAAGAAAAATCCAATAAATAACCTCAAACAGGTTAAGTGCCTTTAAAGGATATTGCCATGCGTTATTAATATTTTCGTAATTGAAGAAATGCATAAGGGATAAAGGATAAAAGGCGCGAACATCCCAGATAGTGGGATCGGATTGTACCAGTATAAACCAGAATGTTTTAAGGATTTCAGGAATAAAAAATATGGTCTCAGCCAGCATGGCCAGTCCCCACAAAAACGAGTAGTATACTTTATAACCAAACAGGAAGCAACCTATCCATAATATGAAGGCTATTACCGTAAATTTATAAAGATAAACCACTGGTATTGAGAAGTATTGTAAAGCATTAAAAATATGCCAAACTCCGAGTTCCCCCCTTTCTTCCAGTATTTCAAATGCGGCTATATTACTTTCGATAAATGATTTCTTAAGATATAGGATCAGGAAAGTAATGAGGCACAGCATGCAAAAGAAAAGTAGTTTATTTATTGCACTGTATTCGTCAAATAGACCGTTTAGTGGATTTGTTCTCTGATTTGTCAAAATATAGATGTTAAAAAATTCCTGTAAATTTAATCTTCCTGTACTTAAGATAAACAATTGTATCAGCTTATACTTAACCCTGATATTATAATCGAGTAATTTTACGTTACTGAAATGGGTACTCTCATCATGCCTGATATGCGTATTAATAATTTACTGATCATTGTATTTACATTTCTGGTGCTTCACGGCTCACCAGTAAAGGGTTATTCTGATCCTGAAGATGATACAACGCAAATACTTTTACTCGAAGATATCAATATACAAATTGATGCTACATACGCGATAAATGACCTGTACAATTTCAAGTTTGCCAGGGCTGAAATGCAATTCAGGTGGCTCAGACAGAAATATCCGGATCATCCGATTTCTTTTTTTCTGCTTGGCTTGAGCGAATGGTGGAAAATAGCCGTGAATGTTGAAAACGAAGAATTTGATGAATCCTTTATGATGCAGATTGATTCTGCGATTTTTTATGCCAGAAAGTTATATAAACAGCCACAGTGGAAAATTGAAGCTGCGTTTTTTCTGGCAGCCGGATATGGTTTTAAAGGTCGCTTATATGCAGAAAGAAGGGCCTGGAGAAAGGCTGCTACAGCAGGCAAGAATGCTTTAAAATATCTGCAGGACTGTAAAGGCAAACCATATTTAAGTCCAGAATTGATGTTTGGGGACGGTATTTACAATTATTTTTCAGTTTGGATACCGGAAAACTATCCGATATTGAAACCAGTAGTTGCATTATTTCCAAAAGGCGATCAGGAAGCAGGACTTAAACAATTGCGAACTGTTGCGACGAATGCTTTTTATACGCGAACTGAGGCTCAATTCTGGATGATGAGAATACTGGCAAATGAAGAAAATGATAAAGCTGGTGCGTTACAGATCTCTGAATATCTCCATAAGACCTATCCTGACAACGCTTATTTCCACCGATATTATACCCGTCTGCTATATGCAACAGGTCAGTTGAAGCAAACTGAGGCACTTTCATTAGAAATACTTACAAGAATCGACAGTGGTTATACTGGATATGAAGCAATGTCGGGTCGATATGCTG
>JBHOSY010000126.1:0-14266 GCA_042584165.1 Bacteroidota bacterium
ATTGAATGTAACCTCAATGTAATGAATGGATCCATCATAACTTCTATCTGGAAAGTAAACATTGACAATTCATTTTTCGATGATTACAATCCATACCAGGATTCAATCCACGGTGACTGGTTTTATGATCATGGTAGAATTCATCATACTGGTGAGGTTTTCTTAAACGGGAAGTCATTGTGGGAAAAAGAGTCGATTGAAAAGGTAATTAATCCAGTACCAGACCAGAATATGATGGATCCGGAAGGATCTACATACACCTGGTATTGCGAAAGTGACGAGAAGCAAACGACAATCTGGGCCAATTTTCACAAAGCCAATCCCAATAAAGAGTTGGTGGAGATCAGTGTCAGAAGGACATGCTTTTACCCCGAAAGACAGGGCATTAATTACATTACAATCAGGGGATTTGATATCAGCCAGGCAGCTACACAATGGGGCGCTCCCACAGCAGAACAGATAGGTATGATCTCAACCCACTGGAACAAAGGATGGATCATCGAAAACAACGTAATCCATGACTCTAAATGTTCTGGTATCACCCTGGGGAAAGAACGTAGTACCGGACATAATACCTGGTCAGCAGATAGAAGTTATGATGGATCCATTCATTACATTGAGGTTACATTCAATACATTAAGGCATGGATGGAGTAAGGAAAACATTGGTTCACATATCATAAGAAACAACACTATTTATAATTGTGGACAAACAGGTATGTGCGGTAGCATGGGTGCGGCTTTCAGCATCATTGAAAACAACCATATTTATAATATATGGACAAAGCGGCAATATTCCGGAGCCGAAATAGGCGGCATTAAATTCCATGCTGCCATTGATGCAACCTTAAGAAAGAATCGGATTCATAATTGTGGAAGGGGAATCTGGCTGGACTGGATGACCCAGGGCACGAGGGTATCCGGCAACCTGTTGTATAGCCATGATCTGGAAGATCTTTTCCTTGAAGTCAATCATGGACCCTATATAGTTGACAATAATATTCTATTATCACCCAACAGTATCAGGAACCAGTCACAGGGAGGAGCCTTTATACACAATTTAATTACCGGAACAGTATATATGTGGAGTGAACCAGGACGATTTACACCATATCATCTGTCCCACTCCACAGAAGTGGCTGGACTTTCAACAATTTATTCCGGGGATGACAGATATTATAACAATGTTTTTGTAGGTGCTGGACAGAATAAAAGCAGGGATAAAAGGTATAAGCATGGACTAGAAGAGTATGATAAAGCAGAACTACCAATTTTCGTTAAGGATAACATTTATTATTTTGGTGCGAGGCCAACTAAGGATGAAAAGAGTTATCCTGGTTCTTCCGATTTCAATCCCGGTGTTGAACTTGTTGAGGAGAGAGATGGAATATATCTTTCTTTCAATTTCAGCAATGCAATTGTTGATGTTAATGGGGAAATTATCACTTCGGAAATACTAGGCAAAGCCAAAGTTCCTAATGCCCGGTATGAAAACCCTAACGGCACGACACTCACAATAGATATAGATTACTTTAGCAAGATAAGATCTGGGAACATCAATCCTGGACCGTTTTCCAATATCAGGAGTGGTGAGATGAAACTGAAGGTCTGGTAGATAAAAATCTGAATTAGGTTACCTGGTTTTCTGTTATTATTTCGGATTATTTAATGTCCACATTTCCCTGTTCAATTAATCATGGGGATGACCAATACCTTTACCAGCTTGGCATTACCCTGGCAGAATTGAAATGGGCTAAACAGGAATAGTGTACCTTTATCTGTCGTAATACTTATTAATTCCATTTATGAATCTTAACATAATCCATTCCGCTTTTAAGACTTATGCGGTTATCATGATTTCCTTTCTTGCAACATCCTGTAGCGAAGGAACCGAAGAAACGGTTGATGAATCATTTGTATAGGAAGTTGAGCTAAAAGACCTGTTGGAAGAAATTGACTATACACTGAAAGGTGATGGCAGTCACAATGTTGTTAGCTATATGCGCTCCAGCAAAGCACTTGAATACCTTAATGACAATTTGTACAACAATCTGACTCACATAATCATACTTGCCCAGAAAGAAAGTTATGAAGTTCAGGAGGATGGCCATATTATAGTTTCAGATGGATTAATTGAGATTCTGGATCAGGCCGTTTTGCGACGAGGAGATAGGAAAACAAAGCTATTGCTAAGTTTTGGAGGTGGCAATGATTTCTTCATTCCCCTGGTCCAGGACAGTAACAAAATGATTAATTACCTGAATGATTTTAAAGAATTATGTGTTAATCATGGCCTTGATGGAGCTGACCTGGATTGGGAACATCCTGAAACCAGTGACCAGCATGTTGCAGCAAGCACATTTGCAGAAAAAATGTATGAAATTTTCAAACTAGAGAATTTGCTTCTCACCCAGGCTATCATCTGGTACAATATTGGACATATGAAGGCTGTTGAGCCTTACCTTGACTATATTAATGTCATGATTTATGATAATTTCGATCAGTTCCATTGCCATTCACCATATTATGATTTCACCCAGTTTGTTGATAATATCCTGGCGAATGGAATCCAAAAAGAAAAGGTAATTGCCGGATTACCTTTCTATGGATATGTTGCAGTGGCAGATTGGAGTCAGAAGGGTGGCTATGCATATCACAGCATTCTGAATCAGTACAAACCCCGAATTGGAGAGGATGTTGTCTATCGATCTGATGGTAAAGCCATATGTTTTGATGGTGTTGTGAAAGTCTGGAAAAAGTGTGCCTATGTTCTGGAAAAAGACCTAGCTGGGGTATTTATTTGGGAAACTTGGATGGATGTCCCAAATTTCAAATCCGACTCATCGCTGATGTTTCATGTAAACAGTGTTTTTCCAGTAGAAAATTAAGAATGTGCAAATTTCACATTCTTATCTCTACTCATATCTCAATGAATTCACTGGATTCTTGGTGGCTGCCCTGTAGCATCTGTATCCTACAGTAACCCAGGCAATAAATAGCGCAATCAATCCACCAATAATAAATACCACACTGCTCATGGATGTTTTAAAGGCAAAGTTCTCTAACCAACTGCTTATTACGAACCATGTAACAGGTACAGCAATTATAAAAGATATCAGGACCAGTTTTGTGTATTCGGTACTTAGCATGCGAATAATGCTGAACACAGAGGCTCCCATCGCTTTTCTGACACCAATTTCCTTTGCCCTTTGTTCTGCGGTAAAAGTAGCAAGACCAAATAATCCCAGGGCGGCTACCAGAATAGCAAATGTGGTGAATAACAGAAATATCTTTCCCAATCGCTGTTCTGCACGGAATTTTGCATCAAACTCCTGATCAATGAATGAAAATTCGAAAGGTGCATTTTCAGCCATTGCTTTCCATTTCTCTTCAATCATCTTCAATTCGTTGAAAACATTCCCTCCTATCAGACGAATGGAGATCTTATCCCCATCACTCCCTGGAAATATGACAAGGGGATTTATTTCGTCATGTAGGGATTGAAAATGAAAATCCTTTACAACTCCAATGATCTCACGAGCATCTTCTGAGCTAGTACCTATGACGGTATTGATTTTTTGACCCAAAGGATCATCCCAACCAATTAAACGGGCAGCAGCTTCGTTGATGACAACAGCACTGGAATCTGAAGGAAAATCATAGGAAAAAAATCTACCTTGAACCATTTTAAATCCTAGTGTTTTCAAGTGATCCGGATCAGCAAAATAATACGTCATACCGACCTCTTTTTCCGATCCATTAACTGGTTTATATAAATCACTGTAGTTGACATCAGGAGGAACATGTGATGATACTGATATTCCTGAAATTTCACTTTGTCTTTTTAACGCATCGATAAAAGCGTTTTTATTCAATCCCAATCCATCAGCATTATTTAGAATAACTACGTTTTCCTTATCGAATCCAAGTTCTTTATTCTGAAGATAGGTAAGCTGTTTATAAATAAAGACTGTACTGATAATCATTGCAATAGAAATGGTGAATTGGAATATAACAAGACCGTTCCTTATCCCACCACTTTTTAACCCGGCTTTTACCTTACCTCGCAATACATCAGTTGGCTTGAAAGCCGTAAGATAAAGGGCAGGATAACTACCTGCAAGAACTCCGGATATTATAATTAGCAATCCTATCCCTAATATAAAATAAGGCGTACGAAGCATGCCGATTGTCAATTCTTTCCCCGATAAAAGGTTGAATTGTGAAAGTGCCCCTGAAACAAGAGCGAGGGCCAGAACCATACCGATCATAGATAATACTACTGATTCCCCTATAAACTGAGCAACCAGTTTTTCCCTTACTGCTCCCAGCGTTTTCCTGACACCTACTTCTTTTGCCCTTTCAGCAAACCTGGCCGTTGATAAATTCATGAAATTGATACATGCAATAAGGACAATAAACAGGGCAATTGAAACCAGGATATATATGTATAGAATATTACCTCCTTTACTTACATCATTCTCAAGATCTGAGTACAGGTAAATATCCTGCATTGGCTGAAGGAATAATTCGTATTCACCCCCGTTTTCATAAAACTGGTCAATAGTAATCCCCATAGCTTGTTGTACTATTGGCCCGAAATACTTTCTCACAACGTCTCCAAATTTGGATTCCACAACCTGCCAGTCAGCCTGAGAATGAAGCGATATATAGTTTATCAAACAATTATTAGCCCATACAGGCATTTGACTTTCTTTCCAGGACTCCATCGATACAATGATATCATATCCAATATGAGAATTATGGGGTGCATCTTTTATAATACCGGAAACAGTATAAACATCCTGCCCGGTTCCGATATTCATAATCTTTCCAAGGGGTCTATAATCCCCTTCCCCCTCCCATCCAAAGTATTTACGGGCTGTAGATTCTGTCAACACGATCTGATTGGGGCCTTTTAGCATTGTAGCCGGATCGCCATGAATGGTTTCAAAGCTGAAAAACTGAAAGAAATTGGAGTCGGCGAGCAGCATTTCTTTTTCTGTGTATATATCTTCCTCATAGCGAACTGGCACGTTATCCCATGTAGCAATTCGACAAAATGAAGCTATTTCCGGTAATTCTCTTGAAAGGCCATCGCCTACAGGGGGGCTTGTATATGGGGTTTCAAATCCCTGGTCTGAAAGTCTGGCTTTCAGACATACCCTGTAAATATCATCACCATTCTCATGAAATGAGTCATAACTGATGTCATCATAAACATACATGAATATGAGCAGACTCGTAGCTAAGCCAATTGTCAAACCCATGATATTGATAAAAGAGAATGCGCGGTGCCTGATAATGTTACGGATTGTAACTTTAATGAAGCTTTTGATCATGATAAAAAAGTTGTTGTTGTGTATTATATATGACGTTCAGAATTATAATTTGGTTACAACATGAATATAGCAAAAAACCTCCTGATCTATTCACTGGCCACTACAATAACTTCATAATCACTTTTACAAATTCGATTTTTCTTCCTGGATATCGGGTACTTGCCATTTTTCTTTTTAGTTATTATTCTCTTTTCATCTGATTATTGATAAATCTGGTCGATACTAATCTCGCTATCTATCTCAATCATATCATTCATATCTCGCGGTAATAAATGATGGTATAAATTACGCCCGTTTCTGGTCATTGGAACATTGGAAATATCTGATGTACAAGCCATGTCAGTCATGCTGTGAAAAGTAAAAACCAACTTTCAGCCCATATTTACGACATGCTTTTACATAGAGCGCCAATAGATCTTTTCTATCATCTATATTGTAATTTCCATTTTTTGTAGGCCATAAAGCAAAACCATCATGGTGCTTGGTAGATAAAACAGATAAAAGCTCTGCTTGCTTACAACAAAACAATTCTAATTGTTGAAGACTCTTACCGAGATTTCAATATTCCAAAAGTTCATAAAAACTATCATTATCAATAGTTTTAATATGCAAAATGAATCTCTTAGTTTTATAGAAAAGTCTATCCAATTAGTTTAGACTTTAAATCCCTTATTTTTTGGTGCAAAAAATGAAATAAAATATCTAATCTTTAATTTATTTGAAATGAGTAATTTTTCAACTAATCAGTCATCTAGCCGGCGTAAATTTATCAAACTATCCAGTATTGGAGTAGGTGCAGGAATTTTGGGGATGCATCTGGTAGCTTGTACTAGTGGAAAGAAAGACACAAAAACTGCTATTCAGGGATTTGAAGAGACTGAGGAAACGGTAACCTCAAAGAAGTGGATTCCTGTTTCAGATCGCAAGATCCGTGTAGGTATCGTGGGATATGGAGTCTGTAAATTTGGCGCAGCATTTGGTTTCCAGGATCACCCAAATGTTGAAGTTGTAGCGGTTAGTGACCTTTTTCAGGATCGCTGTGCTCAACTTGCAGCAGAAACGAGGTGTGAAAAAACCTATCCGTCCCTGGAAGATCTTGTCAAAGACGACAGCATCGAGGCGGTGTTTATTGCTACCGATGCTCCAGGCCATGCACAACATGCTATTGAAGTTTTAAAACATGGGAAACATGTAGCTTCTGCAGTTCCTGCTGTATTTGGGTCACTGGAGGATGCTGAAAAGTTATTCGCTGCGGTGAAAATGAGTGGCAAAAAGTATATGATGTTCGAAACTTCAATGTTCCGTGCAAATCTTTATGCAATGAGACAGATATACAATGCAGGCGGCTTTGGCAAAATCATATATACAGAAGGTGAATATTGGCATTATTCTGAGAATGGAATTGCATCATTCAATAATTGGCGTCATGGTATGCCGCCACAATGGTATCCTACTCATTCCGATGCATACTATGTTGGCATGACTGATGGAAGTTTTACTGAAGTATCCTGCCTTGGAGCACCAAGCACAATGGAGCGATATAAAGACAATCAATACAATAACCCATTTGCTACGGAAATTTCATTATATCGTACGAGCGATGGCGGGATGGCAAGGATGGGACGAACCAGCGATACCCGAGGTCATGGCTATGCTTCTGAGACCGGAAGGACCCGGGGAACAAAGGGTTCGTTCTACGAGAAGTACGAAGGGATCGAAGATAACCTTCCGGAATTGACCCGACCACCTCTCCCACCGGATGTACCCCCAGGTGGTCATGGTGGTTCTCATGGACGCCTTATGGATGAATTCGTAACAGCAATACTTGAGGATCGCAAGCCGCTGGTTGACATAGCCACTGCACTTAACATGACAGTTGGAGGTATTGTCGCTCATCAATCGGCGATGAATGGAGGAGAGTGGATGAAAATACCACAGTTTAAACTGTAAATTACAAAATGATTTGAACACATGATATCAATGCAGTCAAGTGTATCCAAAGGATGGTTAAATAAAAATGGTGGCTTCGAATTTACAGAGCGATACTATCTTGATCCTCTTTTCCGGAGGAAACAGGAAGATGTAATCAAAAGTTTTATAAAGGCGTATTTCCCGGTAATTCCAGTCTATTATATGGAGGATGACTTGATGCAACCTCAATTCATGAAGGATAACCAGGTCTTAGTAGGTGGTATACAGCCTAATATGCTGCTTGCCGCCGGAATGGGTGCCGGATTCAAATTCTTCCCGGATATGGATTCTGACCTTGATGGACAACCATTGAATGGGTTGATGGATAAAGATGAATTACCTGATTTTGATACATTGATCAACCATCCATTTTTTAAAGAGATTATCAAACAAATCAACTATATAAAGACAGATCATCCGGAGTATAATGTCATTCCACCATTTTTCTGGGATACATCAGGCCGTGCTACGATTCATGGCATTTTTACAACCTCATACAAATTGATAGGAGAACAAGCATTAACCATGCCTTACCTGAATCCGGAATTGCTGCATGATGTTCACCACTGGATCGCGGAAACATATATTAGGTTTGTTCGTTTTTTTAATCAATTTGCTGATTTTAAAATCACCGCTGTCCATATTGGTGAGTGTTCTGGAACTATGCTGGAACCGGGATTATATGAAACCTTCATCATCCCATACCTGAACAAAATAGGTAATGATCTTGCACCTGTCAGACTTCACTCATGTGGATTTTCAGACCATTTACTGGACAAAATAGCATTAGTTAAAAATCTCGCAGGAATTTCAACCGGTTCAGGTACTTCAGTCAGGTTAATCAGAAGCTTATTCGGAAAAGATATATCAGTGAATTACCTGATGCCAGTCGATTTATTCCAATCTAGTACCAGAGATGCCGAGATTGAGAGCTGGATTGAGAATATAATAGAGGAAAATGATTGTGGAAATCTAAGTATGTCATTTCATATTGAGCCTGATTATGATATCAAGAAATGTTTGTCGATACACGCTATCCTGGATAAACTGAATTCAGAATAAAGGGCCAACTTATTTCAGCCTTTGAATACTTAGATTATTTAGAAAAATTAATTGAACATATTTGAATCAAGATAGGTGCTGCATTAATTTCAACTGTTTAATTTTATAACCACTAATCCCGAATCTTTTATGAGACCTCTATTATTAATAGTCTGGATTTTTTTATTTCTGTTCACTTTTCAACTGCAGGCGCAGGATGATGTTAAGTTGTTTAATTTCTGGGAGTATTATTCCGATATTGAAAACTCACTGCATAAGCATTTTTGTTCTGTTGCAATTGACCAGTTAAATGAGAGAAAAGGCGAGATTGAAAAACTTGAAACAAAAGACGACTGGCTTGAAAGGCAATCAATTATCCGTGACAAGTTTGCAAAAATCCTCGGTCCATTTCCAGAAAAAACAACATTAAATGCACAAATAACGGGTATTATCAAACGGGATGGATACAGGATCGAAAAAATAATCTATGAATCAATTCCGAACTACTATGTTACCGGCTTGATGTATATCCCAAATGGGACAAGGAAAAAAGCACCGGCAATTTTTTATACCTGTGGACACAGTAAGATTGGATTCAGATATGAGGGATACCAGCACATTCCAGTAAATCTAGTGAAAAAAGGATTCGTTGTATTCACGATAGATCCTATGGGGCAGGGAGAAAGGTATGAGTACTGGGACCTTGAAGCAAACAAACCCAGGTTCCCAGTACCGGACCATGAACATTCATATGCAGGAGCTCAATGCCTCCTGGGCGGGTATTCAACTGGCAGGTACTTTATTTGGGATCTTGTACGGGGGGTCGATTACATGCTTTCCCGTAAAGAAGTTGATGCTGCACGAATTGGTATGACCGGAGGATCCGGAGGTGGTAATACGACAGCTTACATGGGGGCATTTGATAATCGCCTTCTTGCTACAGCACCTGAACGATACATAACTAGCTATGAACATATTGTTAAATCAATTGGTCCGCAATGTGCTGAGCAAAATCTGTACAAAATGATTTCCGAAGGGCTGGATCATGCCGATTTTCTTATGGCCAGGGCACCAAAACCAACAATGATTATCACTACAACCAGGGATTTTTTCCCAATACAAGGGGCAAAGAACAGTTACATCGAAGCTAAAAAGATGTATGATGCATTTGATGCCGGAGATATGCTTACAATGGTCGAGGATGATACGGTTCACAGATCAACCAGGAATAATCGTGAAGCGATGTATGGTTTCTTCCAGAAACACTTGAATAACCCGGGGAGCCCAGAAGATATTGATGTTGAAATTCTGGATCCCGAAGAATTGCAGATATCCCCAAAAGGCCAGCTGGCTTATTTCGAAGATGCTCAATCCGTTTTTTCATTGAACAGGGAAATCGTCGAAAAACAAGAAGCCCTTTTGAACAAAAATCGGCATGACATAACAAATCATTTGAAAAATATCCCGGTTAATGCCACCAAATACGCTGGATTTGACTACCCTATATCATTTGAAAAGTCAGATTTCTCAGGCCGTTATGTTAAATCTGGCTATATCCTCGAAAAGTATTTAATACCGGGGAGTGGGAATTATGTGCTTCCTGCGGTATTACTGAAACCCGTAGGTCACAAGGCAAACAAAGCAGTTCTTTATCTGGATTCGAAAGGGATAGAACATGCTGTTAACCAGGAAAGCATTGTTCATGGGCTGGTTCAAAAAGGATATCCGGTTTTTGTAGTTGATTTACCCGGAATCGGATCAATGGGGCCAGGTTTTATGAAAGGTGATTCTTATATTCAAAAAGTCTCCTATAATCAATGGTTTACAGCAGTCCTGGCAGGAAAATCCAATGTTGGACTCAGAGCTGAAGATATTATCAGGATTGTTAATTTTATTAATAACGACATTGGAGAATTCCCTGTGATTTCCGCCATCTCTTCAGGACCACTTGGTGCCGAGTTATTACACGCAGCAGTAATTGAGCCTGAAATCCAGGAAGTATGTTTGGACGAAGCGTTTCTAAGCTATACCGGTATTGCCACAACCCGTTTTTATGAACCGGGATTTATCCCGCATACGGTAGCGGGAACTCTTGATACATATGATCTTCCTGACCTTATGGCTGCCTTAAGTCCCAGGAATTTGCTGGTATTAAATCCCAGGCAGGCAAGTGGTGAACCAGCAAAAGAGGACGAGATCCAAAAGGAATATGCATTTCCCTTCAAGGTATATGATGTTAATACACAGAATAACTTCAATGTTATTAATACTCAGGAAAATGATGAGAAGATAAAATCCTTATTATTGTGGCTCGGGGAGAATTAATTGACATTTAAAGATTTATTATGAAGAACAGGAAAAACACTAAAATCAGCAGGCGTCACTTCGTTGGTACATCTGCAACTGTAGCTGCAGGTCTGACAATTAGCCTCAATGCCAGATCATATGAACGAATCCTTGGATCGAATGACCGGATTAACATTGCTTTTCTGGGTTGCGGAGCACGTAGCCAGGGACATATGCGTATGGTTAAGGGTTCTTATGAAGATAAAAACCTTCAGGTAGTGGCAGTATGTGACATCTGGAAAAATAATAAGGAAAAATCAGCTGCGAAGTGCAAACAGCTCTTTGATACGAAAGTCAAACAATTTAAATATTCTGAAGATCTCCTGGGTAACCGGGATGTGGATGCTGTAATGATTGCTACCGGTGATCATCAGCATGGGAGGATTCTGGCTGAAGTAGTATCGGCCGGGAAGGACTGCTATTGTGAAAAACCCATGGCACAGGATATGGAAGAAGCAAAACTTGCTCGAGATACAGTTTTAAATTCCAAACAAGTTGTCCAGATGGGATCTCAATGGGTTAGCGAGCCCATTCATCGAAAAATCAGAGAAATTGTTAGATCAGGCAGATTAGGTCAGATCACAAAAATTGAACAATCGTGGAATGATAACAATCACCGGTGGTATGTGCCTGATGATCCTGATGTAGCTGCAATCCGGGAAGAAGACACTGATTGGAAAAGATGGCTTCTTGGAAAACCTTATGAACCCTTTGATCCAAGGAAATATTTTGAATTCAGGATATTTAAGAATTATTCAGGTGGGATCACATCTCAGTGGATGAGTCATGGCATCGGTCTCGTACATTTTTATACAGATACTGCAATCCCAGATACCATGGTGGCAAACGGAGGAATATTCGGCTGGCCGGATATCAGGGAAAACCCGGATACCTTCCAGGCCCTGGCTACCTATGAAAAAGAGAAAATCCTGTATTCATATTCCTCAAGCTATGCTAACAAGTTCGGTGACCATTCCATAATCAGGGGAAAAGATGCAACGCTGTACTCCCATGCAGGCGAAAGTGGGCCCCGATGGTTCCTTGTTCCTGAACATCTCGATTTACCAGCCGGTTTTGATTTCTATAAGGGTTTTGAAAAGGCAGTGAAAGATGGTGAGGCCGAATTAGTAACGGTACCCGGGTATGATGGGAAATTACCACCGACTTCGATAAGCGATGACAGCAAACCGCATCTGGATAACTGGATCGATTGCATGCGCAATAGAAACCAGGAAACAAATGGCCATATCATGACAGGTTACTGGCATTCGGTTGGAATAATTATGGCCACACGTGCATACAGAGAAGGGAAAAAATTGTATTGGGACAGGAAAAATGAGGTTATTACTGAAACACTACCTCAGGATAATAAATAGTTTCTATATTATTAGGTATCATGAACTCCTAATAATGTGTCTTCAATATAAATGTTTTTTGGTTCACGCTAAGATCGCTAAGTTGAATACGCTAAGATCACAAAGGATTTCAATATCGCTGAAAGGTTTATTAACATTAAATTACTCTGCGTACTTTATGTTAATCTTTACTCCCACGGCGTGAAATTTCTTATATGTTATTGATTAGTCCGCGATTTTTTTTCAATATCACAGAAAAGAATAACTAGAATATGGATTTATTCTACGAATCAGTGTACAAGTAAAGTCCCCTCCTGCCTACCAACCGAAAAGAATACTTTGGTTGAGAAAGAGATACAGAAGTGGATAGAATAGTTAAAAATCTATAAACCCACCCTTGAATTCCCTCCAATGAGGGAACCTGAGGAATGTAAATTTCAGGTAATGGGAACAGTTATAGCAAAATTTATAGGACCAGTTTTCATCTGATACCTAAGATTGTTATAATGAAAACAGTGCTGTCTCCTCCTCGGAGGAGATTTAGAGGTGGGTTATTTCAAAGAATATGTTAATTTTCAATAATGAATAATATCCCGAACAGGGAAAATACGTAACCTGCGGATAATGAGGCCATTATAGAATTTGTTATATGATAGTAATATATAGTCAACTCAAATACTTTAGTTGTTAAATATTAAATTTTTATTGTCATGAAAAAAAGTTCGATTTTCTTACTTATTATATTATTATTCATGGGTTGTGTTGCTCCAATTCAGGATCAAATGGAACCTGATTGGGACATCAGTATCCTGCCCTCTTCAATTCGATTAGATCCGGTAACTAATGAGATAATTGATAATAGATTTGTTACCCTGAAAAATACACCCGCGAAGTATGAGAATATTTTGAAAAACAACTGGATATTTGATGGGAAGCGGGCCTCATTATCCGGAGCAAGAGGAGAATATGTCTCATTTCAATTTGTTCTGACAAATAATTCCGGGACATATTTAAAGGGGATCAATATTGAAATATTACCGTTTAAGAATAATGAGTTTCAATTTAATAACAATCCGGAACTGTTTCTGGAATGGTCGGTCCAGGTTAAGACACCAAGTACCGGGTATCCGATCGCATCCCTTGGCAAGGGGTGGTATCCTGACGCCTTAATTCCCTTCGAATATATCCAGATGGACTCTTCGAAAGTTCATCGCAGGTGGACCTATCCCCTGGATCTTCCTGATTTCCATAACCGTATTGAAAATCAGCGATCGGTTATTGTCTGGGTAGATCAGTATATACCTTTTAACCAGGAAGATGCACCTCCTGGTATTTATTCATCGGTTATTACAGCCTCGATTGGAGAAGAAGTGAAGGAAATTCCGGTTGATCTTCATGTCTGGGATTTTGCTATACCCAATGAAAATAAACTACGGGCCAGCCTGCAACATGAAGGTTTTTTGAGCCGATCGGACGAAGGAGAAGCTCTAATGATCTATCAACTTTTCAAACGTAATCGGATCGGCCTGATGGACCCTACCTATAAGCCAGATCTTCAAATCGCTGAGAATGGCTATGTTACATTGGGTTGGGATACCTTTGATCACCGACTTGAAAAGTATTTTACCGGGGAAGCTTTTACATCTGAATATGGATATGAATATGGGCCAGGATATGGAACTCCAATCGAAACATTTATACTGCCATTCAACGTATTCGGGAAACATGGCACTATAGGTTGGCCAGATACAGGTACCCCTGAGACAGAGCGTCAGCCTGAAAATGTAGGATTATATCGAAAGGTTATAAAACAAGTCCGGGATCATCTCAGCACAATGTATGATCCTGAAAAAACTGAGATCACAGTATACTTAAATGGGTTGGATGAATCCTATTTCCCTGAAGCGTGGGACAGAATGGTGTATTATGGAGACATTTTTAAAGAAGATTATCCCGAAGCTCATTTCCGGATTGATGGGAGCTACAGTGAAGAAGCGATGGGTGTAGTTAAAAATTCAATTAATTCCTGGGCATCTCATACAATTAACTATAATATCGACAAGGTTAAAAAGTACCAGGAAATGGGTATTGAAGATTGGCTTTATGGGCCTATGTTTTATGAGTCAAAAGTTAACAGCTGGGTTGGAAGCTCAACTTTTATTGATTTACCCCTTGTTAATGACCGGGCTATCAGTTGGAGTAGCTGGAAATA
>JBHOSY010000127.1:0-14193 GCA_042584165.1 Bacteroidota bacterium
AAGAAGTTAATAATGGCGTCAATCAGATTACATTTTTTGGACATTCCGGGGCAAATGTAACTGATATTGATATCGGCTATGCATCTGATCCTTCTTACGGATATGATAATAAGGGGATGTATCCGTATTTGTATATCAATGGATGTAATGCAGGGAATATCTTTACAACTAACCTGACATTCCGGACTTGGATATATCGGACTACTGAAAAGTTTTACTGATAAATTTTATGCTATTGGTTATGGCGACTCTACCTATATACATAAATCAATTGGAAAGATCCTCCAGATGACAGGAAAACGATTTATGGAAGTAAACGATGAAACGGCCATATATATATGCCAGGTTCAACAGTTTGTTTTTCAAGGAGATCCCGCAGTACCATTATTTGGGGCCAATAAACCCGATTATGCTGTATCTGATAATCAATTATGGGTAGAATCATTCGATGGTCAACCAGTAACTGCGCTATCAGATTCTTTCAACATTGCGATAATAACCAGGAACTTCGGCCGCGCTGATACAGATTCGATCTATGTATCTGTAAATAGAACACTTGAAGATAACACTGAGATTCAATACGATCTGGTAAAGTATCCTCCTGTTTTATATAATGACACATTGTGGTTTACAATTTTTTCTGTACCTAACCAGGGTTCAGGTATCAACCGATTCAATGTAACAATAGATCCGACAGATAGTATTCCCGAACTCGATAAAAGTAATAATTCAGCCACTTTTGAATATTATATTCCACTACGAGGAACTCAAAACCTGTATCCCTATGATCTTGCGATTGTTAACAATCACGAGGTAGAATTAATTGCCCAATCAAATAATCTGCTTTCCGGTGAACGGAACATGAGTTTCGAGACAGATACAACGATATTCTATAACAGCCCATTTAAACAATCACATGTCGTATCCAGTACAGCCGTTGCTCTATGGCAACCTACATTGTTAGCAGATATTCCTTCAAATGACAGTACCGTTTACTACTGGAGAACCAAATTTGAAGAAATACTACCCGATGAAGACACTTCCTGGACACAATCTTCCTTCACATACATCAAGGATAGTCCTGAGGGATGGGTCCAAATTCAAAGACCACAACAAAGATTCAATAAATCAGAGGGAATTTATTATGATGAAACAGACAAAACCTGGAAATTCATTGAAAGTACCTCAACCATCTCGGTTACAACCTTTGGTGCTAATCATACTGAAAAAGATTATACCGATGTTGAATTATATGTAAATAGTATCCCATTTATCTTTAATACCAGATACTGTACTCCAAATTCCATTAATGCGCTGGCTTTCGATGAAATCTCAACTGTCCCATACCTGGTATTGAATTTCAGCAAGTGGGACATTCTTGATCGCCGGAGTTGTGGAAGGAGACCACAGTTAATTAACAATTTCCTGGATTCCGAAGTGACCGGTACTGCGGACTATCTTACAGCTTATATCGATGCTGTTAAGGATGGTGATCATGTACTCCTTTTTTCTATTGGTATGCTTTCCTATGAGACGTGGCCATCTCATGTAATTGACAAACTAAAGGAAATTGGCGTATCGTCCAGTACCATGGGAGCCCTTCAAAATGGAGAACCAATTATTCTATTAGGCAAGAAAGGTGCCGCTGAGGGTTCTGCCATCGAAATCACTGCAGATCCATCTACCGGGATTCCAAATGACGAACAGGAACTGAATATGGATGAGACTATTTCCGGGAAATACTTCTATGGCAGTATTCGCTCCACTTTGATAGGTCCGGTCCGGCAATGGCGTGAATTTTATTTTAACAGTTATAATCCTTCTATGGCAGCCTATATGTACAGAGTGATAGGCCTTGATGAGAGTGGGAATGAGGTGATACTGCATGACGGCATTCAAGGATCTCCGGTAGATCTGTCTGGTATCTCCCCTGATGACTACCCATATATGCGTCTCTACTTCTATACAAATAATGAATCAGATTTTATACCGACACAATTTATCGACTGGCTGGTTACATATGACGACATCCCGGAAGGTGTTCTAACATTGGCTGAAGGACAAGCAACCGGAAATATTGAAGTACAGGAAGGTGAAGACGTTACTACAACATTTTCCTTCCGGAATATTTCAGATATTAACTTCTCAGATAGTCTGAAGACAGCTTATACCATATGGAATCATGCAACGAGCAGGAAATATGAATTTGATACTCTGATCGCCCCGCCAGAAGGAAAGGAAGCCACTGATTTTGAAATCAATATAAATACAATTGGTAAACCGGGTATTAATGATTTGAATATCAATGCGAATTCGGATTTTATACCTGAGAAAATATATAATAACAATATACTTGAGTTGGATAAACACTTTACAGTCAACACAGATGAAGTGCATCCAATCCTGGATGTATCATTTGATGGCCGCTATATCCTTGATGGTGAGATCGTGTCGCCAAGTCCATTGATCAGGATCAAACTGAAAGATGAAAATGAAATATTATTAAAGGATGATACAACGGATGTAGATATTTTGCTCAAGGAACCATGTGAAGGATGTCGATTTAACAGGGTAAGTTTTTCGCAGCCTAATGTAATATGGAGTCCGGCTAATGAAGAGGAAGATTTCAGTGTTGAATATCAGCCACAGAATCTTGAAGATGGCGTATATACGCTGCAGGTTCAGGCAAGAGATGCAAGTGGTAACCCGACAGGGACACAACCCTATGAAATCCGTTTTGAAGTTATCAATGAATCACAAATTTCCCATTTTTTCCCCTACCCCAATCCGTTCTCTACCAGTACCAGGTTTATTTTCACGCTTACCGGTAGTGTAATCCCTAATGAGATTAAAATCCAGATAATGACAGTTACCGGGAGGGTAGTCAGGGAGATCACACAGGATGAAATTGGGAATATCAGGATCGGTAATAATATTACAGACTATGCATGGAATGGAAAGGATGAATTTGGGGACCAGTTAGCAAATGGAGTTTATCTTTACCGGGTCATCACCAGATCCAATGGACAGGATTTCGACCGGCGGCAAACTTCCGGTGATAAGGGATTCAAGAAGAATTTCGGGAAGTTATATCTTTTAAGGTAGTTTACTACACGAAAAACACAGGGGAAGAGGTAAGGACACGAAGAAACCATACACTTTCCCCGGGTTTAAAACCCGGGGCCATGAATGATGTTCATCTCCGTGTCTTTCGTGCCTTCTCTGTGCTCTCTGTGTCCCAATTTGGGAATTAATTCCAATTTTTGAATATTTAAATGCATTAATATTCCCGAAAATTCACTTTGAAGGCTATTTGCAAGGATTATTACTCCTGGCATGATATTCCATAGTATATAGTGGAATCAAAAGAAAACGAAGATGAAAGCACTGAACAAAGCAATGATCATAGACGATGACGAACTGAATAATTATATATGTTCCAAGATTATCACATACACAGGTTTTGCAAAGGATACCGTTGACTTTACCAATGCAAAAAAGGCATTAACACACCTAATTAAAACCATGAATGAAAATCCTGATGATTTACCAGAGATCATCTTCCTTGATCTCGATATGCCGGGTATTGATGGATGGGCTTTCCTGAAGGAATATGAGAAACTGGATAAAATATATAAGGACAAGATATATTTATCCATTCTTACAACATCCGTATACGAATCAGACAGGTATAAGGCTGAAGGATATTCAGATGTGGATACATACTTATGTAAACCGCTCTCAGCAGATGAATTATTCAGGATCAGTAATGAGATGGCCAGTTGATGAATGTTCGAAAATATGATTATTTGATTATTCGTTTTATTAATAATTCGCAATCTTCAATAATCAATATATTCATCATCCAGTTCTATACCTTCAAAATCGGCTGTGTCTTTTTTGCTAAGTGCTTCTCTTAATTCCTGTCCTTCTTTCTTTATATCTTCTTTAATCTTTGTTTTTACAGCCTTTGTATCGTATGATACATCATATTGATCAGTTGTTCCGGTCATCTTCAGGAAAATGCTTGCTCCATCCCTTTCATCTTTCTCAACAATTCCGAATTTCTCATCAGCGTCACTTTTCTCCTTCTGGATAATAGGGATATGGAAATGGTAATCAATTTCGTGATCAAATGTGTGGGTTCCACTGATATATAGTTTGCTCACATTCGATTCCACTCGCATTTCCGGGATATATATTACTCTGTTATTTACTTCAATTTCATTATGCAGATCCCCAAATCGCAGCCTGCTCAAATCATCTCTTTTCTTCACATACTGTTTCAGGGTTTGCATCGGCTCAAAATTATTAAGCTGACCATTGCCAATGCTTGCATCCGCATGTACCTTAAGGGCTTCCGGGTAGAATTGTAATTGCTTATCCAACAATACATACGTATTCACATCCGCTGAGATATTTCCATACAAGTGTTCTGTTTTCAGAAAGTCCTGTTTAAAATCCTTGAAAACATAAAAAATGCTATCAATTCGCAGATCATTGATCCGGCCATCTACCAGCACCTCACGCATCTGGCGGTCTCGCGACATCACTGATCCGGATAACTCCAACTCCCCTCCCATTGCTTCCATATGCATTTTGTCAACAATAGCTATCTGGTTTTGAACTGTCAGATCAGCCAGGATATTTCTGCCATGAAACCTTTCAAAATAGACATTTTCAATCCTGGTATTGAAATTTATGTCCAGTCGGTCGGAAATATTGAAATAGTATTGCGATGATCCTGGTTGAACTGAGGAGGATGTATCAAAATCGATGCTCAATAATTCGTTTAAATCGATGTTTTTCGATTGCATCGTAGCATCAATTCGAACAGGATAGTTCTTAACGAACAACCATGCAATCACATTCTTAAAAAATCCATTGATATGAAAATCACTGGCACCAATCTTTCCAATGAAATCTTCAATGGCAAGGTCATGATTATTGAATATAAAGTGACCATTAAGATTATTGAAACTGAGAACCGGCCTCCGGGTAATAACGGAAACATCGGACATAATCATATCACCAGAAACCTTTACAAGGTTTGACCTGATATTATTTTCAATATCCTTCACCGGACCATTAAAATTCAGATTAAGATTTACCTGTCCACGACTGGTTTTTATGAGTTCAGTAGGGAAAACCTCCAAAAAGGCTGGCAGATCGAACTCCGAAGTGATATCCGCATCTAATTTCAGTTGGTTGAAATCTTTCAGTGTTAACCGGCCACTCATTCCCTTCCCTTTCACCTGTCCCTTAATATCTTTGATATCAAGAACTGAAGTTTTCAGGTTTTGATCTTCACCATTATTGTATGATCCGGTAAAAAACAGGTGATCAATTGTTGTTCGATAATCAGGATGATAAACCGAAGCATCTTTGGCACCGAATTTAAGCTCAATTGAAGGGTAGGTATTCTTCCCTGCGTACCCATGGATCCTCCCATTAAAATAAACGGCCCCCTTACTCTTATAGGGCCATAGATAATTCCTGTAGTCCTCAGGCAATAATGAAATGATTGATTGAATATCGCTCTGGGATGATTTGAAATCAAATTCAACTATTGGCATTTCAACCATCTGAACGTTACCCGTAATAACATAAGGGAATCCATTTAAATAGGCATTTGCTTCAGTGATTATTAATTCCTCAGTATCCGGGGTATAGGTTAATTTAATATCCTCTTCGATGGATGTATTTTCAAGGAACCGGTTGTCTTCGATATTGAGTGATTTCAGCTCCATATTTCCTTCTGTATGAAGGAGAATATCCCCCTTTTTATATTGAAGGTTCATCATCTGGTGATCTGCCATAGCGCGTACCGATACATCATTCCTGAAATCCGTGTAGTTTATTTCAACTTCAGACAGGGACAGGTTCTTGATATCGAATGAACCTCTTGTACTTATAGATGTACTATCTTTCCTGGTAAGAATAAGATAATTCGGTATGCCGTCATTACTTCTGGCCAGGTTAATTACAGCCCCTGAAACAGTCACTTTTTCAATGCTGATGTTTTCCTTCAATATGTCCATTAACCTTATTGAGACAAAAATATCCGAAGCGATACACAGGTAATCGTTCAGGACCTCGGTACTCTGGTGGATTTTAATATTTCTAAGCCTGAGTGTAATTGATGGAAATTCTCTAAACATGGAAAGATCAATCTCTTCGGCTTCAACAGGTGTATCGATATACTGGTTGATCTCATCTACCACCTTATTTATAATCTCATCCTGGTTACTATACACATACCAGGCTGTGAGGCTAAGTATTATGCCAATAAATAAGAATAGATATATGAAAACCCGATTCAGATTTCCCACGATTTCCTGTAATGGTTATCTCAGTATGAGTACAAATATTATTCCTTTATTATTAGGGTTGTCAAGAAAAACTCAAATAATGCTTTATATCGAGGACTTTTTTATAAAAACTATTGTCAACGATAAAAAATAGAAATATTTTTGCAATCCATTTTGGCTCTTAGCTCAGTCCCGTTCCGTTGCTTCGGAACGTGGATGCTCGTGACAACAGGTCACGGCACTGGTTCAGGAGAACTGGTTCGAGTTTCGAGATGTTGTTTGAAATTATATCTATTATTTGGGCTCTTAGCTCAGCTGGTTCAGAGCACCTGCCTTACAAGCAGGGGGTCGTAAGTTCGAATCTTACAGGGCCCACACTGATTATCAAGGAGTTACATTAGTTTGTGGCTCCTTTTTAATTTATGGTTGACGAAAAGTTGACGATTTTTAATGATATACATTATGGCATGACATCCGTACACTAATTAAGACTTTTAATTAGTGTATTCATTAAATAATCACAGCGGGATCACTTAAAAAGCCTCTAATCAATTGATATAGAGGCTTTTATATTTTATATACGTACGAATATACGTATAAAAAGATTTCGATATATAGTGATCATCACTATGTTCTTACCACACATTATCTTACACCAAAAGAAAATATAGAATAATAGATTATACTATTCCAAATCAAATTCAATATTTAACTGCCGAAATGTTTCCGCTATCTTATCATCAATTTCCTGTTGAGAAATGCAACCATCTTTTGCAGAAAGAGATATTTCTAAAATATTAAACTTGTTCTGCAACAAATTCATGAGGCCCATAATACCTGAGACCTTGCCTTTGGGTATTTCAAATTTCAAACTTAATTGTTCCCTAACTTCACCCTCTGGTTTAGACCCAGATGTTCCCTCTTCTTCACTAACTTGCGATGGTGTTCGCTCCGTTTCTCCACTATATTCAATTTCACCTTCAGGAATTTTTTCTTTTTTCTGTTCCTCACAAATTGTATCTTTTATTAGAATTTCATCACCCGTAAATGAAACGGAAGCGAACTGTTTAAAATAAATACATTTGGGTCTTTCATCTTCAAACTCACCCAGACCAAAAATTCCCATCTGAATGCCTTCAACAATTCCAGACTCTAACACATTTCTATTTGATGGTCTGGCTTCGCCAGGTGTCTTCAGAGTTGATTGATATAATTGGTCAGTTGATACATAATCTTTATTTGTTAGGTATTTTTCTTTCAATACAATCGGCGCAATTTTTTCAAGAATTTCACCATCAAGTCTGAGCTGTTCAAACAATTCTTCATCCAGACTCTTGTTTAATCCATAAGTAGGTATACCTAAATCTTTTACTTTAAATCCATCTTTATCTGGAATAGCAACCATTCTGTAAAGCCGGCGAATGGATTCTTTCAGAAGTGGTTCAATCTTTTTTATTTCATCTTTAACTTCTTTTTTCTGATCATCAGATAAGTTAAGATGCTTATCTGTTGAAATATTTTCAAATGCGATTTTACGTTTTAATGTATTAATAAAACCACTTCGTTCAGCATCCAAAGGATAAAGAAAGAAAACAGTGTTTCGGTAAACACGAGGCGTTTGACCTTTTGATTTCAACATATCGTTAATCAACGCTTTATCTTCTTTTTTGAGAATTACCAGTTTTAATTCTTCACTGTCCGAGATGTTAAAAGGTTTATCTTCCCATATATAAGTTTTCAATATCCCGCTGCGAATAGATATTCGCAAAAGGTCACTTTCCAATTCAATCAAATCCGTTTCTTTTATATTCTCCACATTATTTAAAAGAATGCGGTTGAGATTGGCCTGATTACTAAAATAATATTTATCAGCCCGGCTTTGTAAATAAAATAGTTTGCCTTTCAACTGTTCGATGGCTTCTGCAACTAAAGGCGATGGATTTTGAAGGGTAGTTGCCGATCTTTTTATTTCGCCAAGAGTTGTACCATGTTCCTGGCCGCCGGAAAAAGAATAAAGAAAAATTGTGGTGGATGTTCTCGTGCCGATATTTAAACCCCGGTAGGCTTTGCCCAATTCATTATTAACTTTTTGTGAACCTGATTCACCGCTTGTGATATCACTGCTAATAATACTATTAAATTCTGCACCGATGTGTTTAATTAGTTCCTGCCGAAGCTCCTGATTGCCCAAATCAAAATCTGATAAACTGATGTAAGGTTGGTTACTATCTTTCAAACTGTGAATAACCAATGAAAGCAGCCTGAGCACACCGCGTGTTCGCTGGAAGGTATGAAAACTCCCCCAGCGCTGATAAAGAACATCAATTACTTCTGGCGTAAAAGGATAGGAATCAGTAAAGCGTGTGCGGTATTCGCTTGGTGGTAAACTGCCCGGTGAAATATTCTCTTTATCAGCATATTCCACAAATGAGGATGCAGTTTCTTTAGCACCATCCAAATCAATTTCATTGAACAGCCTTCTGCGGATAATCTTTGAAATTTCGTTTTCCTCAACTGGTGTATAAATTTTTTCAACCCGACCGGAAACCTTTTGCAACTGCTGATATAATTTTTCTGCACCTTCATCATAATGCTCGATGAGACTGGCAGGCAGTGTAACGACCAGACAGACTTTTTCCAATGTGCTGATCGCTTCCGTAAGTTCTTGCATAAAAGCCATTGTTTGTGCAGCGAGATTGCTGTTACCTACTTTAACACCGGCTGCTTTGGTGGCATATTCCAGCACTTCATCCATTAAAATGATGATGGGTTGATTATCAGCCAATAAGTTTCTGAGAGTTTCTTTTCCCGGTGATACCTGACCCGTACATTTCTCGACTTTTCCGGTTAATTGTTCTTCCAGCAAGCCCCATAATGTATCTTTCGGGCCAAGGGCTGTACCAACCGCAACTACCGACTGTGCTCCCCATTCCTGGGCCTTGTGATACATAGCAATTAAGGCATGGGTTTTACCACCGCCAAAAGGTGTTTGAATCTGGATGATGGGATCGCCACCTTTGCCGCGGATACGTTTTTTAACAACACTCAATAAATTTTGAAGCCCTAAGGTTAGATATGTTTTTTTGAAAAATGTGTCAGTATCTCGGTATTCATCAGCACCTCGATTCTGTTTTACTTCCCAAAGATCAGCCGCAAAAACATCCATGGTTAAACGGCCTGTTAAGATATCGTCATGAGGGATAGCGATTGTGTGAAAAGGTTTCATTGGTTAATATATCCTTAAACCATTAAAATTATAAACAAGATTCTATTCAAATAAGGACGTTTGTGAATCACCCTTTTTAATTTCCTCTTTCAAACGTTCTCTGCCAGATAAAAACCCATCCAACAGTTTCTTCTCTTTGTTTTCATTGGGCAAAGTTTCGGAAACAGCCTGTGCCACACGATAAAAAGCCTCACTATTTCCAAAGTCTGATTCCTGCAGCAATGTGACAATTTCCTGCCGATTGCTGTGCTCCCACAAAAGAAGAACCTTATGCAAAACGTCAATCATTTCTGATGGATTATTTAGCGTATAAGAATTTCTATCCTGCGGACCCAAAACACGGATAAACTCTTTTTCTTTTTTGATAAATCCATGCCGGTTCCATTCCAATGACAGGTCAATGCTGCAACTCTGCGCTAATTTTCTGGCATCATCAAATTGGACTTTAGTGGCACTGAACTCCCAGCGATACAATACATAAAAACGGGTTAAATCTGTAATTTCGCCCACAAAACCATTATGCAATATTTGCCGCACCGCAAAATCAGTAACAATCTTACGGACGTCTGATAGCAAACGATCGGCGCGGATAATGTTGCCCTCGTAATCCATTACTTTTTCGTACTTGCCAAACACCTCAATTGCCGATCCGATGGCGGCGATAAAAAAATCCGAACCGCTGATGCCCTCCTGCCAGAGACGTTCAAGTTTTTGGGAAAGATATTGATTGAGTTCTTCCTTGACATTATTGTAAAAAACGGTAGGCTGACGCTCCATTTTGCGGGCAACGATGTAAATGGATGATGCTAAAGCAGCTGATTCGGTAGCTCGTATTCTTCCTTCCATCTCTGTATTTAATGGCCAGGCACCAGTCATTATTAGACCGGAATCTAGTAAAGAATTAATTAATGTTTCCCATCCTTCTGTAGATTTGTGTGCATAAACAATAACTGCCGTGCCATTAGATTTTAATACTCGATGAATTTCCTGAAAGGATTTTTTTAGCATGTCCTCGAAAAATAACTTGCCTTCCTTCCAACCGCCAGGTAAATGAGAATATGCAACAATTTCATTTTTCTTGGGTGTTAATGGTGTAGAAAATAATTCCGGAAAAGCGTTACTCAAAGTACGCTTCAACCAAACATAAAAAAAATCAGATAAATATGAATATGGAACGTTGTCGTAATACGGTGGATCAGTTAACACAGCATCGAAAAATTCATTTTCAAATGCAAGAGATGTTGCAGAAAAATGGTTTACTTTAATTTTTTCGTTTCCTAATTGTAACGATTTTAATGGTGAAAGAACATACCAAAATTGTTTTTCCCAACCCTGTCCACTAAGTACATTTATTTCTGAATAATCCCACAACATGGGAATAGCTTGTCTTAAAAATACTTGTTCAGTTTTTTCTGCAAAAACATTCCAGACATTCTCCTGACTATTTCGATTCGCTAATCTATCCACACCAATACCAAGATAGGAACAAATACCTTTGGCAATATCTTCATCGAGTCCTATTTCAATAAATCTATTGTAAACACTCTGCACTATATCCGCAAAAGTAATCAAAGCCATTTTTTGACGAGAATTAAAAAGATCACCCCAAGTGTTAAATCCATACCGTTGGATTCTAAATCCTAATGTACCAACTGGGGGTAATAATTCATCCGGCACTGGATCAATACCCCACTCAACCATTAATTTTTCCCTCTTTTCCTTCAAATTGGTTTCAGCTTCCTTGAAAATCTGCATATCTTCTTCAGTAGCGATACGGTATTGCTTGCCACTTGTTTCTGGTCTGTGGGTAACCACAGCAATCATGCGCTGTCCGGCTTTGTCTTCTTGAAAGATTTTGCGCGTGTTGTTGGCTTCCACAGTTGAGCCACACACTGGACAAGTGGCTACAGCTCGGGCAATTGTGCCGGCAGCGGGATCAAAGTCCTCCGGCATTTCTTCATATCCATCACCAACAATTTTAAATTGAACAGATTTATTCTCTACAAAGGGAAATAAAGAAATCTTCTTTTTTTTCTTTTTCGCAAGCCAGAATTGGCGCATCAAGGGAATCTCAGCCTCACAAGCCGGATTCTGACAGGGTATTATTCGTGCCCAAATATAACCCACCGGAATGGAACCATCCGGTTCATTTGGATAAAATCTTCCAATTTCATTTTTGGTTTTTTCCAATACCCAATTGCCCCAGTATTTCACATCTTCCACCAGGGGATTGACCATTTCGGTCTCATCATCATCAAAAAGTTTTTTCTCTCTTATATTTTCTCTTTTTTCTTCTTCGAGCCAAGGGCGTTCTTCCAAATACTGTTTTTTCGAAATGAGCTTTCCGTATTTCTGCGGGTATTCCAAAGTGCATTTTTGTATCAGCACCGCTACCGGATTCAGGTCATTGGAATAGGTTTCGCAGCCCAACCGCAACGCTTCCAATGGAATAGCACCACCACCGCCAAATGGGTCCAGCACTTTAGGTGGCACACCGCCATTGGCTTCCAGAATATCTTTTCGCGCTTTCTCAATGAGTATTTGGTTGTTTGAATTTTCCCATTTGCAAAGCTCTACAATGAAATTACTTTTCTGCTGCCATTCTTCTCTTGTTTTAGGCGCCAGGGTTAGCGCCGCATAAGCGGTTGCACGCGAAGATGCCAATGGACGCCTCGCCCACCAGATATGCAAAGTAGATATATGTCCGTGCCGAATATTCTTCTCTCTGGCCGATTCTACGCTGACTTCCTTTACTGGAAAAGATTCTTCGATAAAACGTTTATCTTTATTCATTTTCTGTTTTCCCTTTAGACTTTATTTCATTAAATGGCACAAAATAGCGGACAACTTCAATCTTTTCTTCAGCCTTTAAATTCTCCGCCGGATTCTGAATTATATACAGTTCCGGATTATTAGATGTTGGCATCACAGCATAAAGATAATAATCGTCTCTAAAGCGTTTTGCTTTAAACCATTCATTTTGGGTCAAGGCCACTGCAGCTGTTTTTGCACGCGCTTTCACTTCAATATATCTGATTATTTTTGTTTGAGGATTCTGGGAACGAATATCGAAACCAAGATTTTCAGCTGAGACATCTTCGGGAATTCTGTTATGTTCCTTCTCATATTCCATTGCTTTTTCCATACCGATAAGTTCAACTTCAGGGTCATTGCGCATTTTTGTATTAACCGTTGTATGTGGCAAAACCTTTATAATTCCCTTAAAACGGGGCATACTCATGGTCAGGCTTTTTTCTTTTTCGATTTGAATTTTCAGTTCCCCGAGTGATTTTTCGTAGTTTGTTTTCCGTTCTTCTTTGTTGCGAATTGCCAGATCAACATTCTCACCACATCCCTTTCTATCATATAATTCAATTAAATCACCATCTAATTTAATAATTAAATACTCCAACGATTTGAAACCATATTTCTGTTTGATTTCAGCCTGCCGTTTCCGCTCTATTAACAATTCACTTTTATATTCCTCCAAATCTTCAATCGCCTTTATGCTCGTTTTACTTTTTATCTCTTCAATATCAAAAAATTCCTGACTGTTGTTTTTAGCTTCTGCTAAATCCCAGATAATTGAAGCTGGAACAGGGATTACTTTTTGATCCTGTAGATAAAAACTAAATAGCCGTTTACCAGCAACCATCCCTGTACCGTCTTTAATTTCACCTTCATAAAAAATAATAAAGCCGTCAAGGAAACCGTCAGGATCAAAAAAGGTAGCGCCTGTTAATAACGTATCTGAATATTTTTGATCAATATAATTCATAATGCCTTCGAATAATGGATGTCCGAAACAGATAAATTCTGCATCCTGGTTTTTAAAGGCTATTTCTTTATCGAAGGTGGTTTTGGGATATTTTTTTAACAAATCGCCAAAAGATTTTTTAAAACTATCCTCATCTGCTATTGAACGAATACCAAAGGGAACAGAATCAATAGCCAGAAAACCGTCCTTCCTTTCTCTTAATTTACCTTCTGCTTTTAAAAAGGCTTTCTTGAAAAAGCTTTCCGTGTATTCAGGTATGAGGCGATGCTCACGTGCCACTTGTTCCATCTCTTTTATTCGTGTATAATCGATATAACGCGTTGCCAGACTTTCACCAAGATTTTCTTTTACCTGGCTGATATATTTTTCATCAACTGTAATATCTATTTCTTCTAGGATTTCATCGATATTTCTTGAATTAGCCGCAGCTTCCAGCATCATTTGAGAAAGATTCTGGTTATAGAGCACTTCATCAAGAACATCGAAAACCTTATCGCTTCCCATTGCATCCCTGATCTTCTCCAGTTTATCAAACAGCTTATCCAAGACCCTTCCTTCGCGGGTATCGATAGCGACAAGGTTAAAAATAAATACTTCCTTATCCTGGCCATAACGATGAATACGTCCCATGCGCTGCTCAAGCCGATTGGGATTCCAGGGAATATCATAATTGATCATCAAGTGGCAAAACTGCAGATTGATACCTTCTCCGGCTGCTTCTGTAGCGATCATCACATCGGTTTCACTCTTAAATACACTCTCGGCTTTTATTCTTTCCTCCAGCTTCATTCCGCCATGAATTGTATTTGTGCGATAGCCCCAGGTTTTAATCTTCGTTTCAAGATATTCAAGTGTATCCCGTGATTCTGTAAACACAA
>JBHOSY010000128.1:0-13870 GCA_042584165.1 Bacteroidota bacterium
CGGTCATACTGTAGCTGGAGATAAGATCTACAAAAAAGGAATGCTGGATATCAAAAATAATATTCGGGAAGCCCGGGATAAGTTGGATTTTTATAATGATCCCGCAGCTTTCCAGAAACAGGAAGAGCTTAAAGGAATGAATATAGCCGCCGATACATTAATAATGTTTGCTCAACGGTATGCAGAGAAACTTGATTTCATGGCCGAATCAGAACTGGATTCTGTAAGAAAGAAAGAATTAGAGACGATGGCAGAGATATGTAACCGGGTACCTGCCAATCCACCTGAAACCTTTCACGAAGCCCTACAGTATTACTGGTTTGTACACCTGGGTGTAGTGACTGAATTGAATCCCTGGGACTCATTCAATCCGGGACGACTTGATAGAAACCTGTATCCTTTCTATAAAAAAGATATTGAGGAAGATCGTTTAACTCCTGACAGCGCAAAGGAACTTTTGATGGCTTTCTGGGTGAAATTCAACAATCATCCAGCTCCCCCCAAAGTTGGCATAACCGCCGAAGAGAGCAATACATATACTGATTTTGCCCTTATAAATCTGGGAGGACTAAATGAAGATGGCACCAATTGCATAAATGAATTATCGTACATGATCCTGGATGTAATTGAGGAAATGCGGATCCTCCAACCAGGTTCCATGGTTCAATTGAGCAAAAAGAATCCTGATTCCTTTATCGACAGGGCCGTAAAGGTTGTAAAAACCGGATTCGGGCAACCATCAATATTCAATACTGATGCTATTATACAAGAATTGGTAAAACAGGGAAAGACCATCGAAGATGCCAGGAATGGTGGAGCTTCAGGCTGTGTGGAGAGTGGAGCTTTCGGAACAGAGGCCTATATCCTGACTGGTTATTTCAACCTCTCAAAAATATTGGAAATAACCCTGAATAATGGCATCGATCCAAGATCAGGTAAATTAATAGGCCTTGAAACCGGTGATCCAACGGGATTTAACTCATATGAAGACTTGCTTGAAGCATATAGGACACAGGTGAATCATTTCATTGATATAAAGATCAAGGGCAACAACATTATAGAAAAAATATTTGCTGATCATCTCCCTGTTCCTTTCCTGTCACTTATTATTGATGATTGTGTTAAAAACGGCAAAGACTATAATGCAGGGGGAGCAAGGTATAATACAAGCTATATCCAGGGAGTAGGACTTGGATCTGTAACAGATAGTCTGACTGCATTGAAGTATAATGTTTACGATGAGTGTACCTGTTTGATGCCTGATATATTGGAGGCTCTTCAAAAAGATTTTATCGGGCATGAGGATTTACATTTCAATCTGGTTTATAAAACACCGAAATACGGCAATGATGATGATTATGCGGATGCTCAGTTAACCGATGTGTTTGAAATATTTTATAATGCAGTAAATGGAAGACCAACGGCAAGGGGCGGTATTTTCAGGATTAACTTGCTACCAACAACCTGTCATGTATATTTTGGGAAAGTCACCAATGCCCTGCCTGATGGAAGGAAAGCAGGAGTCCCCGTATCAGAAGGGATATCCCCTGTTCAGGGAGCGGATCAGAATGGTCCCACATCTGTGGTTAAATCTGCAGCAAAAATCGATCATCTGAGAACAGGTGGTACGCTGCTGAATCAGAAATTCACGCCTTCATTTTTTAACTCTGATGAAAGTATCAGGAAAGTATCTGGACTGGTCAGGAGTTACTTTAGAATGAATGGTCATCATATTCAGTTTAATGTTGTAGATGCTGGCACTTTGCGGGATGCACAGGAGCATCCTGAGAATTACCGTGACCTGATCATACGGGTGGCAGGATATTCTGATTATTTCAATGATTTAGGAAAAGATCTGCAGGATGAAATTATTCAGCGTACTGAGCATGAATGATTTTAAATGAAGAATGCCATTCCAGTTAAGCAATGGCATCCTCATTTTGATGAATGATCAGGGATATTTTCCCCTCTGATATCTATCCTCTCCATAACCTGTATCCTCTTGGTGTTCTTTCCATCCAGATATCCCTGTGTTTGAAATATATATTTCCCCTGATTCTGACTCGATTAAATTCAGCCGGAACTGTAGTAAAGATCATATGTGATGGTTGTTCTATCACAACATAACCATATATATTGTCATAGCGATAAAACCTGCTGTCGTGATAATAAATTTTACCGTATTGATGATGTAATACTACCGGCCTGTGATGATGATGTCTCCACGGTTTTCTATGGTACACCTGATAATCCCAATGATTCCTGTAATAGTGTTTTGGGATATTCCAGTAAACAGTAACAGAAGATTTGTGATTTTTATGGTGCTTATTATAGTTGTTATGCTTCTGTTGTTTATGATGCTTACCATAATTATTATGCTTCTGATACTCTTTCCCGTTATTTCTTCTTTCACCTTGATTGTACCCATGGTTTTTATTGTTGCCACGGTCTCTTTCATGCCTTGTACCGGTTCTGGTATATTCCCGGTCTTGAGGTTTTCTCTCACCTCTTGAACGGCTCTGCCCGGTGGCAATGTTATTGGTAAACAATAATGCCATTCCCAATAACATGGTGAAAACTACGTTTAATTTTGTATTTATCGTTTTCATGGCTATTATTTTTTTAGTTCAACATATAAACTCAAACTTCAGGCGCCAAGAAGTTTTACATATTCTGATAAGTGTATTACAAAGGGTGTGCCAAAAATTTTAATCAGGTCGGTATCTATTATTCAGATCTGCTTTAAAAGTCTATTTATGCGCTTTTTAGGAGGATTTTTGATTTATCTAAAAATATACTTTTCGACAAGGTTTTCCTCTCTTAATTATAACATAGTAAGATTGCTGTCCAGATTGTAAGAAACACCCAATTCTGTCTCAAATTCTATAGTTTTATCATTATATCTTAATTTACATTTCTTCCCGGCTTTTGACAGAACTTCGATACTATTCAATTTTCCATTTTCCCAATCTAAAGATAGTTCAAATCCACCTCTGGTACAGACACCCTGGATGAATCCTTCTGGGAGTGCATCCGGCAGGGCTGGTAAAATATCAATGTAATCCAGATGACTCTGGACAAGTAGTTCGACGATACCGGCTCCCCCTCCAAAATTCCCATCTATCTGGAAAGGAGGATGTGCATCAAATAAATTTGGATATGATCCACCTCTTACATCCCGTTCAGGTTCTTCAGCAGGACTTAGTAACATATGAATTAACTTATATGCATGATTCCCATCCAGGAACCTGGCCCAGAAGTTTATTTTCCAGGCAAGGCTCCACCCGGTGCCTTCGTCGCCCCGGAAGATTAATGATTGTTTTGCTGCCTCCATTAAATCAGGTGTATATTCCCAGTTTATCTCGTTTCCAGGGTGAACACCCCAGAGATGGGAGACATGCCGATGGTGGTTATCAGGATTATCAATATCAGTCATCCATTCCTGCAATTGGCCTAATCGTCCGATCTGGTTTGGGGCAATCTTTAGAACCGTCTCTTTCAACAATTCAGCAAACTCTTTATCACTTCCCAGGATCTCAGAAGCTTCAATACAATTATTGAATAATGTCCGAATGATCTGATGGTCCATTGTTGGGCCAGCGACAAGGCCTCCATTTTCCGGGGAACTTGAGGGTGTGCTGATCAGCCACCTGGTTTCTGGATCCTCTATCAGAAATTCAGTAAAAAATATAGCTGCTTCACGCATCAGGGGATAAGCCTCTTCCCGAAGAAATACTTCGTCCTGTGTATACTGGTAATGTTCCCAGAGGTGTTGACAGAGCCAGGCGCCTCCAGTCACCCATATTCCATGATTGGATGCGTTGATTGGCGCTGTTCCCCTCCAAATATCAGTATTATGATGCAATACCCATCCCTCACAATTATAATGTTCTTTTGCTGTGATTGATCCTGTTTCGGAACAATCTTTTATCATGCCAAATAATGGTTCATGACATTCGGAAAGATTCATTACTTCGGCAGGCCAATAATTCATTTCAGTGTTAATATTTACAGTCCATTTGCTGTCCCAAGGTGGTTTTAAACGGTCGTTCCAGATTCCCTGTAAATTGGCAGGCTGCGTACCCGGCCTGCTCGAAGATATCATAAGATAGCGGGCATATTGTACATATAATGCCAGTAGTTGAGGATCATCCGGGTCTTTCCAGAAGTTATTTATCCTTTCATCTGTGGGAATAGTATCAGGATAGTCAGTAGAAAATGATAGGGAAAAGCGGTTGAAAAGAGATTGATAATTCCGGATATGATCTTTTTTGATATGCTCAAAGGATTTTTCTTCGATATTTGAAAGTACTTCCACAACCTTTTTCTCAGGTTCTCCACTGATATCATTGTATTTGATATAATTAGTAGCAGCCGCAAGGATAATTGTTGCTTCAGATGCTTCCGAAACAGTATATTGATTTTCAACGACAGCTATTTCACCATTCGTTCTGACAATCAAACCTGCATATCCCCTTAATGCACCATCTTCAACCATCACATCAAGTGTCATCAGGTCATCCGGGAATGAAACTGATCTGGACGTATGAGGTGAGTCGAGAATAATTGAGAAATTCAATGCCTCTGATTTAGACGAAGTTAATCTAACGACTATCACCTGATCCGGTTCACTCACAAAGGTTTCTCTTCTGAAGTTGACTCCATTCACTTCATAGGTAACCACACTTAAAGCATCAACGAGATTTAATATTCTTAAATAATTCGTGTGATTTTCTTGATCAGGGAAATTTAAAATCAGGTCACCGAAAGGTTGGTAAGCTTCCTGCCGCAACGGCTCACTCATGAAATTGACCATGGCCAGATCTTCAGCCTCCTTTTGTCTACCTTCAGCGATTAACTTCCTTATATAAGACAGGTATAGAGAAGCATCTGTATGGGCATAACTTCTTGGCTTGCCATTCCATAAAGTTTCATCGTTGAACTGGATTCTTTCCTCCGAAACATCACCAAAAACCATTGCACCAAGCCTGCCATTCCCGAGTGGTAGAGCTTCTGTCCAGGTTTGAGCCGGCGAATCATACCACAGTCTGAAGGCTGATTGCTTTTCAGTAATTTCCCGTTGGCAGGAAAACAATAAAACGAGTGACAATAGAATAATAGATCTCATTTGTCAATAATAGATTTTGATAGCCTGATTATTTAGTTATTTCAATATTCTCAATCTTTAAGACCACCGGATTTGGCCATTTTCGATCATTATATATTCGCTGGGCCCGCATGACTGACATGTTCAATCCCTCTGGCTCTTGTGAGAATACGGGTCGTGGATCCACTTCAGGTTGATATTCGAGTACTACACTATTATGACCCAAGACCGAGATTTCCGTATCTTCAGTTGTTAGTATTGATTTAATAGTAAAGTTTTTTCGTCTGCCATATGGCCAATCTGCTTCTGTAATAAAGGCATAAACCGTATTTGCACCTCTTTTTCGAGTAAACCATATATCACCTTCCCTGATAGGTGTCATTGCTTCTATTCCCTGCAATGACTCACCGTTAATAAACATCCACAACGCCAGTTCATTTAATATCCCAACTTGATCTCTGGTTATTTCTCCATTTGCATCAGGACTGAAATTCAATAACAGGTTCCCACCCTTCGCCCTGATCTCAATCAACATCTCAATTACATTTCTTGCTGATTTGTAATTTTCATTTGTGGGTCTGAATTGCCACTGGTCACCCAATGTATAACATGCCTCCCATGGAGATGGAATAGGTTCATCAGGGGTATTCTGTTCAGGGGTTTCCATGGCACCTCGGGTTACTACAACATCAGGATTGATTTCCCAGCATATTTTAGCCAATTCGGTTTGTCCCTCCTGATCAATTCCATCAAGGAATACAATGTCAATATCTCCATAATTTGTCATAAGCTCTCTCATCTGTTTTGAAATGTATTCGAGTAATTCCTTATTATTTGATGGCAACGCTTCAGGTCGTCTCCTTGAAATAAGTATCCCCTGCTGATGGAGAAAGTAAAAATCATCCGGTGAATAATAGATACCTGTAGCCAATCCCTCCTTTCTGAAGGCTTCTATCACTTCCCCGGTGGCATCTCTTCCAAAAGGGGTATTCATGATATTGTAATCAGTTGTTTGGGTATCAAACATGCAGAAACCATTGTGATGCTTGGTTGTAAAAACCACATATTTCATCCCTGCCTGTTTTGCCTGCTTAGCCCAATCAGCCGGATTGAATTTTGTTGGATTAAAATATTTGGGCAATTCATTAATATACTTGTCAAGGAAATCTTCAGAGGCACCAACCATCGAATGACTGATTACCATACCCAGACTGACATCGTAGCTCCAGTGAACGAACATTCCAAATCCCATGTTGCTGAACCACGCTTCTCTAACAGGATTATTCTGGTTTAAAGGTTTTTCCTGGGAATATCCTGAGATGGTAGTGATTAAAACGGTTGAAAATAAAATGATAAACCTTCGCATATTTTTAATTTAGGCTATAGCCCGTAAATTATGTTTAAATGTACTTGTCAAAGCATTCACATCATAGAATTAACTTCTATGCAACCCTTCAATATATCTTATGTCTTTTAGATAGTAATAATTATGTAAATCTATTAGAATATGAAACTTTTTACTACAACAATCCTATTGGTTACCATGATTTTCCTGGCGAATGCACAGGAAAAAAAGATTAACAAATCATTTTCCGGTGTTTCTGAGATTACATTGAATACGGGCAGTGGAGATCTCACGCTTGAAAAAGGATCTGGAAACTCGGTTAATGTTACAGTTACTCATACCTATGATGAAGATGATTATGAGGCAAAAATGAGGATGTCAGGTTCAAAATTGATCATGGAAGAAAAATTCCACGCAAGTAGTATGCGGGGATCAAGTCATTGGGTAATACAAATGCCTGATAATATTGAATTTGATTTTAATACAGGATCCGGCGATCTTGAAATTAGCGACATAACAATTGAAATGGATGGAAATTCCGGATCTGGCGATATTGATTTAACTGATGTAAATGGGGAATTCGATATGAATACTGGTTCAGGTGATTATGTGATTTCTAACCTGAGTGGCGAGTTTAAGGTAAATACAGGCTCAGGTGATATCAAGTTAGAAGAAAGTGAAGGTGAATTCCGGGGGAATACGGGTTCGGGCGACATCAAACTCAGTACAGTTTCAGGTTCATGCAATATGAATACCGGTAGTGGTGATGTCCGTGTGGAAGGTCTCCGTATAAAAGAGGCAAGCAAATTCAATTCGGGTTCTGGAGATGTGTCAGTGGAACTTGGTGGCGAATTGAATGATGATATCAGTGTAAATAGTGGTTCAGGGGATGCTGTACTTGATTTCAATGGAAATGAAATCGAAGGATCAATAACCATGAAAGCTAAGAAAAATAGCGGTGAAATTATTGCACCTTTTAAATTCGATAAAGTGGAGGATATTGAAGAAGGCAATCAGACTTATGTAAAGAAAACAGTTAAACTGGGAAATAAAGATATTGAAATTTATGTGGGCACTGGAACTGGCGATGCTGTGATAAAGGAATAGTTTACAGGTGGGGAGTATAGTATAGATTGTGTAAACGCTAACTGAGAGGTATTTTTCTCAATCTTAAAAATTGAGAAAAATATTCTCGAAGGATTAATATTTTTAACTTTAAATCAGTTAGCAATGAAAAAAAAGCTCAAAATTCCAAAAGACTTCTGGAAGGATTTCAAAGATCGAAAGGACTTCGATGAATTTTTCGGAGAACTATTCAAAGAAGGACTCAATGAGATGCTCAAAGCAGAGATGACCGACCATCTGGGCTATGAGAAAAACTCCAAAGAAGGAGACAACAGTGGCAATTCCCGTAATGGCGATTACACTAAAACGCTTAAGACCAATTTGGGTGAAATAACCGTAAAAGTACCACGGGATCGAAACAGTGAATTTGATCCGAAGGTAGTTCCCAAACATGAGAGCCGGTTATCTGATGAAATAGCCCAGGTAATCATTGGCTTATATTCCAGGGGTATGAGTACTGCTGATATTCAAGAGCAGATAGAACAGATCTATGGGGTTCAGGTAGAAGCCAGCAGTGTATCCAATATTACCAATACGCTTATTGACTCTATCAAAGAATGGCAAAACAGACCTTTGGAAGAAGTCTATTTTGTTGTCTGGATGGATGGTATATCGATCAAGATACGTCACAATGGAAAGATTATTAACAAGACGATATATTTGGTGGTTGGACTATCCCAGGAGGGTATGAAGCAGGTATTAGGCATGTGGATAGCTCCTACTGAGAGTGCTTCATTCTGGATGAATGTATTAACTGATTTGAAAGCTCGGGGCGTAGAAGACATTCTAATAGCCAGCACCGATAATCTTGCTGGTTTTACCGATGCCATCAAAAGTGTATTTCCTAAGGCAGTAACTCAACTTTGCGTTGTTCATCAAGTCAGGAACTCGCTCAGATACGTTGTTTGGAAGGAGAAAAAGGAGTTCACCACAGATATGAAAGAAATCTACCATGCTGCTACCATTGAAGCTGCTGAACAAGCTCTGGAGAGTTTTGAAAAGAAGTGGGGGCAAAAGTATGCATATGCTATTAGATCCTGGAAGAATAACTGGGAGAAACTTACCCAGTTCTTTGACTATCCCCTGGAGATTAGGAGAATCGTTTATACAACCAATATCATGGAAAGTTTGAATCGTGGAATTCGCAAATACACGAAAACAAAATCAATCTTTCCTCATGATCAGGCAGCCTTGAAAGCAGTTTTCCTGGCCATAGGTAATATTGAGAAAAAATGGACCATGCCTATCCAGAATTGGGGTATGATCTTACAACAGTTTTTAATTAAATTTGAAGATAGATGCAGAATTTGAATTCAGGCGTTTACACAAAGTTTTCTACACACTCTACAGGTGTGCCATCGCTTTAATGTGATGGCATGCCTAATTATATCTATTCTTTATACGACCAGAGAAGCTCTATCGACTCACCACCCCATTCTTCCATATTAACATATGCATATCTTCCTGAACCTGGCTTCTCTTTTTCACCCCAGCCGCCGGATTGAGATACTGTTAAGCCCTGGTTCTTTAATTCTTTAAGTATCAGATCCATATCAGGAATATTGAATCCGAAATGCTGTATGCTTTCACCATATTTTTTAATATGATCTGCATAAACTGTCGGAGGTTTTTTAGGAATACACCATTCATAAGCGACACCACTTCCAGGATGTTGGAAAGCAAGTTCCATTTGAAAGTCAGCTGGTTTACCATAATATTCCTTATCCCAACCATCCGGATAAACCACATTAAATTCCTGAAATCCTTTTTCACTCCAATACTTAATTACTGGATTCACATCCTTTACTGCAAAAGCTACCTGTGAGAACTTCATCTCGTTTTTATTTACTCCCATTGCATTTTCTTCGGAATCTTCAGTAAAAGATAGTCCCAGCAAATATTTCCCCTCTTCAAAAGTGTCAAATAATACATATTTTATCTCTCCTTTCTCTCCCTCCAAACCTCCTGTTTGTAAAACTTTCACCTCCTGTTTTCTCATTTTTTCGATCTCACTGTTCATTTCCTTCATGCTATTTACCCTATGCAGAATGGCAAATGCACCTGGTCCATGCTTCTTTAAGTGATCACTGTAAATACTTTTCCCTTCAATTGGTTGGATCCATACTGCCTTTAATCCACCAAGTGATGCGGAGGTGTGCTTTATCGTATATGATACCTGCTTATTCTTGATTTGATCATTGACCATTTTTTTGTTCTCATGATCAACAAAAGTCCCGAACCCTAACTTTTGCCAGCCTTCTTTAACATACTCTACATCCTGGACGACCCATATAATTCGGTCAATTTTATTATAGCAATCATTCAATTGCGCGTATGCAGGTTGACTAATCATTGTTATCAAAAGTAGTTGTAAAATTTTTCATCTCATTTATTGATGGTAAGGAATGATTCAAGATATGAAAATTTTCGTATAAATTTTCAGCACTCCTTTAACCAATTCATATGAATTTGTAGTTTTGCTCCGAATGAGCTTTCTGTATCCATCCTTTCTTATTGGATTACTGGCCCTGGCAATACCCATTATTGTCCATCTATTCAATTTTAGAAAAGCAAAACGGATTTATTTTTCTAACAACCGGTTTCTCATGAATGTAAAGAAAGCCAGCAGCTCAAAGTTGAAGTTAAAACACTATCTGATTCTTGCTGCCCGGCTTTTATTTGTGTTTTTTCTAGTTATGGCCTTCGCCCAGCCCTTCATTCCCCCACCAGAAGAAAACCTGGGATCTGGGTCTGCAGTGATCTATCTTGATAATTCGTACAGTATGGCAGGGAAGGTGGGTGATAATATTAGCGGGTTTGACGCTGGCCTGAAATATTTACAGGATATTCTTGAACTATATCCTTCCGTTACTGATTATAAAGTGATCACCAATGATTTTGAACCTTTTTCAAATACATATAAATCGGTGGATGAGATTGATGATTTAATTACCGAAATGGAGATGACAGGTATTTCCAGAGAGATAAAGGATGTCTATAATCGTATGATATCCGGGGATACTCATAAAAATCAGGATGATCTGTTTATTATATCAGATTTTCAGCGCTCTACTTTTGGTGATCCCTCACAGATAAATATTGATTCTATAAGCCGGTTATACATTGTACCGGTAAAAATGGAAGCCACATCTAATGTAATGGTGGACTCACTATACCTCGATAATCCTTTCCTGGTACAAAGTGAAAAAAATACCTTGAATATGATCTTAAGAAACCTGGGTGAGACTGATATGGATGGACTATTATTGAAACTTCTGATAAATGGAGTTCAAACCTCGAGCGCGGTAGTTAATATGCCTGCGGGGGGAAAAGAAACGCTAGAAATTGATCTGAGTTTTAAACTCGAGTCAGTGAATCTATGCCAGATCAGTATTGAAGATTATCCAGTAACATTTGATAATGATTTTTACTTTGTATTGGAATTGTCAAACCGGATATCTGTGGTTGAAATCAAAGCTACCGATAGCCTGACAGTCATACAGAAAGTTTATGCAAATGAATCTTTGTTTAATTTTCGATCATTTCATGTTCGAAATGTTGATTACAGTGTGTTAAGAAGTGCTGATCTGGTAGTAATAAATGAAGTAGATGAATTGGAAAGTGTTATTTCTAATGTGCTCAGCGATTACTACAGTGATGGTGGCTCAATTATGGTTATACCTTCACCGATGATGCGGGCAGGATCCTATCAGTCCATTATTCCTGGACTAACGGTTATTCCATTCAGTACTGAAAACAAATCAAGACTGGAATTGCCAGATATGAATAATCCCTTCTATGCTGATATTTTTGAGTCAGCCAGTGAAGATTTTAATATGCCCGAAGCTGTACAAGTTGTACGTTCCGGGGCAGGAATCCGTAAGTTATTAAGCTTTCGGAATGGCGAAACTTTCCTGGCTTATCGAGAGGGGAATGGACGTATATACCTGATAAGCACACCATTAAACGATCAATATACAGATTTCCACCGACATGCAGTTTTTGTTCCTGTATTGTATCGAATGGGAATTGTCTCTAAAAAAGACTTTAACCAGTTATATTTCTCTATTGGACAAAATCAGATAGTGATAACCATGGACTCTATAGATCGTGAAGAATTGATCCGGTTAAAAAGGGAAGATCAGGAAGTAATCCCTTCACAACGATATATTGGAGACAAACTTATATTGGAGATACCTAGACATGAACTCACATCCGGTCTATATGATCTTCAGGCAGGTAACAGATATATAACAACCCTTGCTTTTAACTCAGATAAAAGAGAATCAGTACTTGACCAGATACCGGAAAATGAATTAATGCAAATATTTAGAGAAATTCCTTTTGTAAAGATATTTAATACTGAAGATATTGATAATTTTGGGAAAGAATTGAAAGAAAATTATATAGGTAAACCACTTTGGAGGTATGCCTTGATACTGGCATTGATTTTTTTACTGACTGAAGTTTTATTCATAAGATTTTTATAATATGAAAGTTCTGATTAAATCCGCTCTTATTCTTGATCAAACATCTGATTATTCTGGCAAAAAGCATGACATTCTTATCAACAATGGTAGAATTGAAAAAATCGGGAACAAACTACCAGCGCCCAAAACTGTAATTAATGGAAAGAATCTGCATGTTTCAATTGGGTGGTTTGATATGCGGGCAAATTTTTTCGATCCCGGATATGAGCATAAAGAAGATATTTATACGGGATGTGAAGCAGCAAAAGCAGGAGGATTCACTGGTGTAGCCTTAATTCCAAATACTAATCCTCCTGTTCAATCAAAAAACGACATAGCATATATCATTTCAAAATCTGCTCCATGCCTTGTAGATCTGTTTCCCTATGGTTCAGTCACAGTTGATAATAAAGGTGAGGAATTGACAGAAATGCTCGATCAGGACAATGCGGGTGCAGTAGCATTTACCGATGGTGATAAACCTGTATGGCATACCGACATTTTCCTGAAGTCGTTGCTTTACCTGAAAAAGTTTAAAGGTTTGTTAATTGATATTCCTGAAGATAAATGGCTCACCATGTTTGGTACCATGCACGAAGGAACTGTAAGCACTACCCTGGGGATGAAAGGATTACCTCGAATAGCAGAAGAAATTATTGTTGAAAGGGATATCCGGCTTCTGGAGTATGCAGGAGGAAGATTACATTTATCAAATATTTCTACCGGTGAATCCGTACGCCTTATCAAACAGGCTAAAAGAAAAGGTCTGGAAGTTACCTGTGATATTGCCGCCCACCAATTGGTTTTTGATGATTCTTCTGTAAGCACATTTGATGCGAATTACAAGGTTTATCCACCTTTCAGGGAGAAAAGTGACATCAAAGAACTAATGAAAGGTATTGAAGAAGGTGTGATTGATGTGATTGTAACATCACACACTCCTCATGATGAAGAGTGCAAGAAGCTTGAGTTTGATCACGCTGATTTTGGTATAACGGGACTTCAAACCTTTTATCCTGTGATGAACAAAGTATTTGGGAATAGTTATGAAGTCTACCTGGATAAAATAACTGTAACACCCCGTAATATCCTTAATATTCCTGTTCCAAAAATTGCGAAAGGGGCGATGGCAAATCTGACTGTATTTGATCCAAAAATGGAATGGACGCTTGATGAATCAACCAATAAATCAAAATCTCGTTTCAATCCATTCTGGGGACAGAAGCTTAAAGGAAAAATAATAGCAACGATCAATAATGGTCAGGTTCATATCAATGAATAGCAGTAAATCATGCTGAAGGGGAAACCCATCTTAAAAATAAGCTTAAGATATGGTGGAATGGGAGCTGCATTATCCGCAGTACTTTTTATAATACTTTTTTATTCAGGCAAGAATCCATTTCTAATTCCAGCAATGCTTGATTTCCGGATCCTGGTTTTTCCTATCATTCTTTTATTTGGGATAAGAGATTTTAAAGAAAATATAAATGGCGGATATCTGCATTTTTGGGAAGGGATGAGTGTGGGATTACTGGAGATTTTTGTTTTCTCATTCCTGATGCTGCTTTTTATTCTTGCATTTGGCAGTTTGATTGAGACTGGCCTGGTTGATCAGTATATTACTGATTTGCAGGAGCAGATCATTGCCGGGAAAGAGAGATTCAGTGGTTCCATTGGAGAAGAAGCGTATTCAAAAACCCTTGAAATTCTGCCATCCACCACCATATTTGACCTTGCATTGGATTATTTTTTGAAAAGCTGGCCATTAGGCTTATTTTTAATCATTATTTTAACCCTTATTTTTGAAATTTTACGGGTTACCAG
>JBHOSY010000129.1:0-13707 GCA_042584165.1 Bacteroidota bacterium
ATCTTGATGAATTCTTAGTGTTTTCTCCCAAAGGGATGCCTTTCCAAAGGAATCCTTCGGATTGGCATTCGTGTCTCGGTGTCTTTGTCGCATAACATCGCAATTAAGATTAATAGACATTGAGAATTCAATAAGGGAATAAATACTCCTATTCTTCCAAGGACCATCCTGAACGATAAGATTCTTTTATATGGCTATCCGCATCTCCATTATTTGGGATCTTTAAATTTTTCGGATCCCAGTAAATTTTCTTGCCAGTTCTTGTAGCTATATTCCCAAGTAGGGCTACCTCAGTAAGCTCTCCAGCTACATCAAAATTGCAGCTTGCGGGTTGTCCTCCTTTCATTGCTGATATCCACTCCTGTACTACAATATCACCTTTTGGATATTGAGGTCGGGGTAACGTTTTTGGTAATTTTTCAGCTTCCTTTGCTTTAGATTCCGGCAAAATACGATCATTCAAAATCTTACCCTTTTCACCTATAAACATGGTACCATTCGCAGGCATTTCCTCATCATCTCTCAATTCTTCGGGTCGTGGTGGCTGAATTCCTCCTTCATACCAGATGAGTTTTGCAGGAGGCATTCCATCACGCTCTGGGAATTCATATGTAATAATCGCTGCCAGAGGTGGTGTTTCAGGGAAGACAGCTGTAGAAGATGCATGTACACTTATCGGGTGTCTCAATTTTAAACATGGGAATGCCCTGTTAAAAAAGTGGCATCCCATATCCCCCATAGCGCCAGTGCCAAAATCCCACCAACCCCTGAAGTTGAAAGGATGATAGACATTATTATAGGGCATTATCTTTGCCTTTAATTGTTTTAGAACAAGTGAACCCTCTTCCCATTCGTTTTTAAAAGGTCGTTCATGTGCCGGCCCCAGCCAGAGATCCCACTTCAGGGTTTCTGGTATTTTGTCTTCACCTGCCGGTCTGGACATTCCCTGAGGCCACCATGGACGATCGGTCCAACTATGGATCTCTCTTACGTCGCCTAGAACACCAGCCTGGATGATTTCACTATTTCGGAGTACGCCTTCATGTAACCTGGAAGATGCCGTCACCTGCGTGGAAATTCCGGCATTTTTTGCAGCTTTTGTCAAATAACGGGCATCATATATTGTCTTAGTCAGGGGTTTAACACATAAAATATGTTTTTTCATCCTGATGGCCTTCATGGCTATTACGGCATGACTGTGGTCGGGAGTACCAATCATCACCGCATCAATCCCCTTTTCATTTTCAAGCATCTCCCTGTAATCATAATAGGTTACTGCTTTTGGATGCTTTTCAAAGACGGATCTGGAAACTTCATGATCTACATCACATAAAGCAATTATGTTCTGCCCTTCATCGGCACAACTACTGATAAAGTGTTTACCAACACCACCAATCCCTATTCCTGCAATGTTGAGCTTTGCACTGGGTGCTGTAAATCCTTTGCCACCCAATACATACCTCGGGATAATCGTAAATGCAGCCATTGCACTACTTGTGTGAATGAACCTGCGTCTGTTAATAGCTTTCATTAAAAATATATTGTGGAGTGAAAAAATCGATTCAATTGTCAAAATGTACGAAAAATTTCAAGAGAGATCAAATAAAACGAATTTGACTACTATCGCGTTTTGTAAGTAGGTAAAACTGTTAGAAAAAGAGATGTTTCTTTTAAAGGAAGCCTCTTCCACTTGTATTTAATTGCCTGCAGAAACAACCCGGGTTTGCAATGTATTCATATTCAAGAATATATGCTTTTTGACCCTGACTCCAATACTGAACATTCAGTTTATACTTTATGAATTACTTGGCACTCTTTGCGTGAAGCACCCTTCTAAAACAACCTCTTAAAGATATCCTAATTGACCTTCTTTAAATATAATAGCACATCCGATGTACCAAATGGTGATGAAAAGGATATTTCACTGCCCCCGTTAATATCCTCTGATTCCTGAAACTCACCAGTTCCCGGATTAAACCATTCTACGGAAAATGTACCAGAGATTTGGTCAAGATTTAGGGAAACATCTATACTGTCTGGAAGATAAACCAGGTATTCTGAACCTGTATTAGCCAGACAATAAGTTGAGGAGGTCAGACCTAGTTCCGGTTTCATTGAGATTAGGTCCATACGATCTGCCAGCATCAGGCTGTAACCCATATTTTTTCTAAGTGGCTCAACCCATAAAGAATCATAGGATCCGGATAATACTTTGCAGTCATAGGGATCCATGAATATTGGATTGAGCCCCCGCAGGAAACTTTTCCATACCCATTCTTTATTACCTCCAATGCCCCACAAATGATCAGTATCAGTAATAATCACTTTTGATCCGTCTCCGGGTGGTGGGTTATCACGGTATCCACCTTCGGGATTGGGAGATATCCATTCAGCCGGACTGTCAAACAGATCCTGGTTATTGCCATCTTTGTATTGAAAAGTCATTCCTACAGGATGCTGTTTTGGAAGTGTTTTTTCAAATTCTTTGATAAAATTGATCATGTGGTATTGCCATTCTGTAGAGGGCGGATGGTTTTCATTGGATATTTCATAAAGTACATTATCAAATTCATTAACCGTTACAATGACTTTCCTCACATAGTTTTCTTGAATTGACTTAATTTTCGTGTTCGTCAAAGTATGGATTTCAAGTCCCATTCCATCACCATCTCCATCACCGGTGATCCCGTTTATATTATTTTCCGGATGAAATGGATGGTTGTCAAATGCATTTGGCGAGAATTGAAGTCCCCATCCTTCGAATAGCATAATTGATGCATAGATACCTGAATCTGCAGCCATTGCTACCCGTTTTTTAAGTCTGTGGAAATACTCATCATTCAATTGATTTAAGTCAAACTTCGGTTTGCCATCCAGCGCATTCCCTGGTCCGATACGAACCCACGGTTGAGGGCCGACTTCATGAGTTTTTTCATCCTTTTCCCTGTTTGCTCCAGTATCCCAGTTCAGCAATTCCCACGCCCAGAGTCGGAAGAAATTTTGGTTGGATTTCTTCATCCAATGGATATAGGCAGGATAGTTAAAATTCTCCAGTTGCAGATCAGGACTCATATCAACAAGGTTATTCCATGTGTGTGAACCGGTCAGATAAACCGCTTTCCCAGTATTATCGGTAAAGTATCTGGGATTTATGTCACTGACTCGCAAAGGTCCGGTCGATTTGTCCACATGATTCTGTGTACAAGAGTTGATAATACATAAAATGAAACAGGCAGCACCAATAATATAGATGATTCTATAGCTTTTCATAGTAAAGTATTTTAAAAATTACCGAACATATCTCAGATATTCCCCCACTCAGATATTCTATCTAAATATATCAAAATCCTTCCAGAAGCTGGCAAATCACTGAATTATATCTGCATTATTATATCATTGGTGTTGTATTTAACGAATTCAGTAGTTTTGCACTGAAATAAATTCGCTGAAATCAAATAAATGCACAGTAAAGACAAAATCATTAATCTGGCCATTCAGGTGTTACCGAGATCAGAATCCCGGGATGCATATGTTATAATCGATCATGTAATAGATGTCATAAAATCATCTGGAGTAAAACATGTGGTTTGTCCGTTTGAGACTGTGATGGAAGGAACTTATGATCAACTAATACATGTAGTAAAAAAAGTACATGATCAATGCTTCAGGGAAGGGGCCAAAGAAGTATTGATCAACATAAAAATACAGAGCAATCGTGATAGTAATGTTTTTATTGAGGACAAAATAAGTAAATACATAAACAAAAATTTATAAACATGAAACACGAATTAGAAGCATCCTGGATTTCCGGAATGGGTTTTGAAACAAGTTTCCAGGGACATAATTTAATTGTAGATGCTGATGAGAAATTTGGCGGTGAAAACAGGGGAGTAAGGCCAAAACCATTGTTGCTTCTGTCTCTGGCAGGATGTACCGGCATGGATGTGGTATCACTACTTGAAAAAATGAGAGTTCCATTCGAAGATCTCAAAGTAATCGTATCCGGTGAATTGACTGAAGAACACCCGAAATACTACCATAAAATACACATTGTATATAAGTTCAAGGGTGAAGGCCTGGATGAATTAAAAGTCAAAAAAGCAGTCAATCTAAGTCAGGATAAGTATTGTGGAGTAAGTGCAATGTTAAAAATGGCGGCCGAAATTTCCTGGGAAATCATCTATGAGTAGAACGGGATAAGTTTGAATAGGTTGAATTTGTAATATTTTGCATTAACTTTATTTTTTGAAAAGCATAATAAATTAAGCGCTCTCTGCTTGCATGAGGGTCCGGGGAGTCGGGCCCTTATTTTATTTGTTGATTTGGTGATTTAATGATTTAGCGATTTGTCGATTTAAGTTACAATAGCACCAAATCAACAAATCATAAAATCAATAAATCATAAAATGAATATGTTCGTACGCGGACACTCTTATCCGCATTCGGACGATGTGAAGGGCAATAATATCCCTTTTAAGCCTGTTTCAATACATATTTTGATTTGGCATACTTATTGGCATAATTGAGCAGGTTGGAACACTAAATCATGAATAACTATGATAAAGCTGCAAGGAATTGATAAGTATATCGATAATAAATATCAGAGGATTTTCATTCTCAAAGGAATTGATCTTGAAATTGAACAGGGCGAATTTCTGACCGTAATGGGTCCCAGTGGTGCTGGCAAATCTACGTTGTTGAACATATTGGGTATGCTGGATGAGGCATCGGCTGGAGAATATCTATTCTTTGATGATCCGGTTCAAAAATTAAGGGAACGCAAAAAATCAGAATTGCATAAACATTATATAGGCTTTGTTTTTCAGGCATATCACTTGATTGATGAATTGACTGTTTATGAAAACATCGAAACTCCATTATTATATAGAGGCGTGAAATCCAAAGAACGGAAGGCGATGGTTGCGGATATGTTGGACAGATTCCGGATTGTTGCTAAAAAAGACTTGTTCCCGGAACAATTATCGGGAGGCCAGCAGCAATTGGTGGGTGTGGCCAGGGCAATAATTGGTAAACCAAAATTATTATTGGCTGATGAACCTACGGGAAATCTCCATTCCGAACAGGGTGCTGATATCATGGGAATCTTTAAGGAACTTAACAGGGAAGGCATGACTATTATTCAGGTAACCCATTCCGAAACAAATGCCCAATATGGTGATAGAATTATCAGGCTGGTAGATGGTATGGTGGAAAGTGATGTACGGAAAACAAAGATAGCGGTATGATTTTCTACAAGAATTTTGCAAAAATGAAACGATTAACCATTCTTATTATATTCATTCTAATCAGTACTCTTACTATAAAAGCGCAGGATACTTTGAGCCTTTCATTTCAAGAGGCGGTACAAATTGGGTTGGAAAACAATATTACTCTAAAACAACAAAAAAATATCCTTGAAGTGAACTTCGCCGAAAGAAACCAAAGGAGGGCACTATACTTCCCATCCGTAGGTGCATCTACCGATTTTTCAAGACAGGATGGAAGAAATTTTGATGAAAGAACTGGACAACTATATACTGAGAGCATTGATGGGGGATCTCTTGGGATAGGTGCTAATTATGTGATTTTCGATGGATTGTACAGGTTGAATATGAATAAGAGTGCTAAATACAGCTTGCTTGCCCAGGATAATATGGTAAAAAGGACGCAACAGGAGATTATATGGACCGTAGCAGATCAATATCTTCAGTCTTTACTTGATAAGGAACTTTTCAGAATAGCCGAAAAGAATTTAGAACTTCAGCAAACTACATTGGAACAGATTAGAGGATTTGTAGAAGCAGGGACCAGGCCATTGTCACATCAGCTTGATCAGGAAGCCCAGGTACGACAATTGGAGACGCAGGTGATAAGGGCGGAAAATCAATTAAGACTTGATAAAGCAATCTTGATGCAGACACTGATGCTTGATCCCAACCTGGTTCTGGAACCCATTGATCCGAATTGGGGGATTGAGGAAATTGTCATGCATAATCCTGAATTGGACGATCTTTATGAGACAGCATTAGAAAACCGGCCCGATCTGAAGCAGCAAGTTGCCACACAAATTGCGGCTAAAGCCGATGTAAAGGTTGCAGGTTCATATTACTATCCGAAACTTGAAGCATTTGCAAATTATGGCTCAGGATATTCATCTCAGGCACTAGATGCTCAAGGTGAAAAAATCCCAATTAATGAACAAATCACTGATTGGAATCGCGGATCACAAATCGGGTTGAGAATGAATATCCCAATTTACGATCAAAATCGAATCAGATATAATAAAGTTCGCGCCAAGATGACTAATGAGAATGCAAAACTAACCCTTCAGGATCTTGAACTGCAGATCTTCAGGGATGTTCAGATCTCATATCTAAATTTCGTTGCCGCTAAAAATGAGTACTCTGCTGCCCAGTCGCAATTTGAAGCTGGTCAGGCTGCCTATAATATACAGAAAGAACGATATGATGTAGGTGTTGGAAACCTGGTTGAGTTGGCACTGTCAACGAATACGCTGGTTAAAGCTGCCGCCGACAGAGCACAAGCTGAATATTCACTTTTATTCCAGAAAGTTATTCTGGATTATTATACAGGTACACTTAGTGCTTCCAATTTGTAACCACGCACATCTGATCCACAACGACTGCGAAAAGGCTCATTTTATGGGCCTTTTCCTGTTTTATCTGTTCCATGTCGTAGGTTTTTATGTAAACAAGATACAGAAGCCCATGAACAGGAACAAAGATTTTGCATTGCGGGTTGGATTCTCCTGAAGGAGTCAGGGGGTGTACGAGCGAAACCTGTAACGCTCTTCTTGCTTATCTTCTCCAGATTGACTGTGTGATCTTTAAATATGTTCATAATGGTAATTATTCACTGCTAAAAGTGCTTGATAATCAAAAATTTACTACTTTTGCAGTCCGTTCAAAAAGGACGGTTCCGGAACAACCGGAAATGTTAAATATGATAACAAGTTACTGCCCGCAAACTTGTAAAACTTAGCAGGGCTTTTATTTATTATGGAGGAAAACGTTCCACAGGAGGAAATTACCTCACCGGTAAAAGAGGAGACCACTCCAAAATCTAAAAAAACCACCAAAGCAAAAACAACTCCTGAAAAGGAAGATACAGCTAAGGAGGAAAAGAGTTCAAAAACTGAAGTAAAGGCAAAGAAAGAACCCTCATCAAAGAAGGAGGCTGATGTTAAAACTAAGGTTGAAGATAAGGCTGAAGATAATGCTAAGGCAAAGGTTGAAGAAGAGGTTGAGAAGGAGGTAAAAAAGACTACTGCAAAAGCTACAACGAAGGCTAAGGCTGAGGTTGAGGTTGAAAAAGAAGAGAAGAAACCTGCCCCAAAATCCAAAAAGACAAAGAAAGATGATAAGGCCCCTGTAGAAGAAATACAGGAAGAGTTTGACTGGGAAGATATGGAGTCAAAAGGATTTGGCGATGAGTATTCGGATGAAGAACGTGCCAAAATGGAAGAAACGTATGCTGGCACGCTGAATGAAATTCAGGAAAGAGAAGTTGTCAAAGGCCGGGTTGTTGGTATTAACGACCGGGATGTAATTCTTAATATTGGGTTCAAGTCTGATGGTCTTATTTCAGCTACTGAATTCAGAGATATCCCTGATTTGAAGGTAGGTGATGATATTGAAGTTTATATCGAAAAGCAGGAAGATGCTAACGGGCAGTTGGTTCTTTCAAGAAGAAAGGCTAAGATAGTTAAGGCCTGGGAGTTGATCCAGAGCGCATTAGATGATGATAATATAATTGAAGGTTTTGTAAAACGAAGAACCAAAGGTGGTCTTATCGTTGATGTTTATGGAATTGAAGCTTTCCTTCCAGGTTCACAGATTGATGTCAAACCAATTCGTGACTTTGACGTTTTTGTGAATAAGAAAATGGAAGTGAAAGTTGTGAAGATTAATTATGCCAACGACAACGTAGTTGTATCCCATAAAGTATTGATAGAGAAAGATCTTGAGAAGCAGAAGGCTGAAATCCTCAACAACCTTGAAAAAGGACAGGTACTTGAAGGTGTGATCAAGAATATGACAAACTTCGGTGTGTTTATTGATCTTGGTGGGGTTGACGGATTGCTCCATATTACTGATATATCCTGGGGACGCATCAACCATCCAGAAGAAGTACTAAACCTTGATGATAGTGTCAACGTGGTTGTACTTGATTTTGATGATGATAAGAAACGTATATCCCTGGGCATGAAGCAACTTACCCCACATCCATGGGATTCATTGCCTGAAAATATGGAGATTGGATCGCAAATTAAAGGTAAGATTGTGAATGTTGCTGATTATGGAGCCTTCCTTGAGATCCTGTCTGGTGTTGAAGGATTGATCCATGTATCAGAGATGTCATGGTCACAACATCTGCGAAATCCACAGGACTTTATTAAGGTTGGCGATGAATTGGAAGCTGTTGTTCTTACCCTCGATCGTGAGGAAAGGAAAATGTCACTGGGCATTAAGCAGCTTACGGAAGATCCATGGACCAAGCAGGATATTCTTACTAAATATGATGTTGGCACAAAGCATGATGGTATTGTAAGGAACCTTACCAATTTTGGTCTATTTATCGAGCTTGAAGAGGGTATTGATGGTCTTGTTCACGTATCTGACCTTTCATGGACCAAGAAGATCAAACATCCCTCAGAATTTGTGAAAGTAGGAGATGAATTAGATGTCCAGGTACTTGAACTGGATGTGGAGAACAGGAGACTTGCACTCGGACATAAGCAACTGGAAGAAAATCCATGGGATACATTTGAATCAGTATTCACACGTGGATCTTCCCATAAGTGTACAATCATAAGTAAAACCGATAAAGGTGCAGTTCTCGAACTTCCATATGGTATTGAAGGTTTTACCACTGCAAGGAATCTTACAAAGGAAGACGGGAAACCGGCGGACGTTGGTGAGACACTCGATTTCCTGGTTCTTGAATTCAGCAAAGAGGATAAGCGAATTGTCATGTCTCATACTGCAACATTTACAGAAAAAGAAGAAAGACCCAGGAGGAAGAAACCCAAGAAGTCTGGTGTCTCAAGAGTTAATGCTGAAGCAGAAAGATCTACACTGGGTGATCTTGAGGCCCTAACTGAATTGAAAGAAAAGATGGAAGCTACAAAGCAGGGAACAACTCCTGCTAAGAAAGTTAAGGATGCGCCCAAGGCTGAGGAGAAGGAAGAAAAGCCGGTAGCTGCTAAGGAGAAGAAAGAAGAAAAACCTGCTGTAGAGGTAGCGACTAAAACTGACGATAAAGCTGAGGCAAAGGTTGAGGAGGAAAAACCGAAAGCAGCTGCAAAACCAAGGACAAAGAAGAAGGAAGCTAAGGAGAAGGCTGAAGATAAGACTGAGGTTAAGGTTGAGGCTAAGGTTGAAAAAGAAGTCAAGAAACCTGCTCCCAAGGCAAAAACTAAAGTTAAGGCTGAGGAGAATGCTGAAGCTGAGGTCGAAAAGGAAGAGAAGAAAGCTGCTCCGAAAGCAATGAGTAAGAAAACGGCGAAAACTCCTGCAAAGACGAAGGCTAAAGCAAAGGATGAGTCGGAGGAGGTTGAGAAGAAATAAGGATTATAATTCTCAAAAATATAAAATAGGCTGATCAGAATTTGGATTAGCCTTTTTTCATATGAACCTGAATTTCTTAAAATTTGTTCTAAAAGTAGATACTATAAGATTTGCAGGACAATACTTTGAAATATTAGGAGGATTAAACATTTTTGCAATCCTTCGTCCGCATACTGTCGCTGAAGCTTTAGCATAAGCGTCCAAAACTCTAGTGATGACGGACATTATTGAAAAGGTCTCGTGGCCGAGCGGCTAGGCAGAGGTCTGCAAAACCTTTTACAGCGGTTCGAATCCGCTCGAGACCTCAACAAAAAAAATCCTCTCGCGATGGCGAGGGGATTTTTGTTGTTGTTGGACTACCCCCCACCGGATCAGCCCTGTGAAATAAGATTTGAACTGCTTCGTTCACCAAACCAGGAAGCTAATCTATTTTTTATAAACATCTTGCCATAATGTGTTTTCAAATACTTTTCCCTTTTCAAAGCATCTTTCTGATTTAAACATGCTTCAAAATAGATTAGCTTTAAAGGTCTTCGATGCTAAGTTGATTCTACCTCTCCTTTCTCATGCTATTCAAATCTTAGTTTTAAATTTCTTGTATATCCCGCATAGTTTTTTCCATCCTTTAAACTCCTTAAGATATAAACATAGTAAAAACCTTCCATGGGACAAATATAAAACTATTTCACAGGGCTAATCCGCCGGAATATCTCAAACTCAATTGCTAATTGCAGGCATATAATATCCCTTCTGGAAAGAGATGATTATTAAAAATCCACTTCCCTGGTTTGAGTAAATTAATAAAAGGTCGGAAACACTAAATAAGTTATCCTGTAATAGTGTTATTTAGGATATTACCGTGGAATCTTTCTACTTACTATTTCGGTATATACAGACTGGTCCCAATATTTTCCTCAATGATCAGGGTATCAACTGTTAGTTTTTTTAATCCGTACGAATATTGTCTACCCAGTCCATCTGTAAAGACCATCTCAATTGCAAGCTCAGGATCATCCAGGGTCCATATGAACAGTAAGTGTTCTACACTAGGACAACCCATTTCAATTACATGATTTACCTGGAATGTGTAAGTCCAGTTAAGATCACATTGAGTAGGTTCGTATGGATTTCCATTAGGGTCAACGGTGCTAACATATTTCCATGTTTTCTCTGAGCCTGCTGTTAGGAATAGGCAAGGGTCAAATTCACATGTACATGGATCACAATCACCTCCACAGTCAATCCATGCTTCATTACCATCCTGTTTACGGTCTGAACATCGGCAATCGATGTCAACAATACACTCACATGTTTCTGTATCAAGCTCAGCGCAAGCGCCACAATCTTCATCACATTTATCACCGCAGGAACCGATGAATAGTAGAAAAACAAATAATAAATGGATATGGTACTTTTTACTATTAGCTGTCAGAAAAGACAGTGTGCTGCTTTTAATTCCAAGGATCTTTTTCATGATTTCAACTTCTCTATTTTTCATTCAGTGATTATTTGTAATCAAGTTTATATGTCAAAGATAATCCATCTATAAGTTAAGTAGAATAATAGAATGGATTTGATATAATATTTTTCACATAAATTAACATTATCTGGAGTAAAAAAATTCATTTTTATCATAGAAAATTGTCAGGAGATTTACTTACTTCATTAAAAGTTCTAACTTATCACTGTATTTTTTATCCAGTATATATTAACACATATTCTTTGAACTTAAATTATGGTAATCATTATGAAAGAGATCTTAACTTATAAATCGGTATTTAGTTTAATTTTCTGTTTTATATGGACAATAATTTTCATCCATGTGAAAGCGCAGAATGTCAGCGAAGTAGAGGCTCGCTTGATGAAGCAGGCTAATGAAAACATTGAAAAGTACAGAAAAGGAGATGTTGTAGTTCAATTCAAAACCAGCAATAACAAAACATTAAAAAATGCTAAGGTCGAAGTAGTTCAGACTTCGCACGATTTCCTGATAGGCTGTATTATCTTCGATTTTATTCGTGATGATGAGGTTTACAAAGGAGAATTATTCAAACGAAGGTTTAAAAATCTATTTAATTTCGCTGTATTCCCATTTTACTGGCCTGGTTATGAAATAACACAGGGTATGCCTTTGTGGGAGAATCAACTGGCAACCATAGCGTGGTGTAAAGCAAATGGCATTACTACAAAAGGGCATCCTCTGGTATGGGCCTGCAGATCGGGAGTTCCAGAATGGTTACGCGGATATTCAATCCCTGAAACTGAAGAACTATCCAAATCACGAGTCGTAAGCATAACAAGAGGATTTACAGGAAAAATCGACATCTGGGATGTAGTGAATGAACCAGTTAATGTAAAAACCTGGAAAAATAAGTTGGCAAATATGGACGACCGGAATGATTGGGGTGTGGAAGACCCTATCCCTGAAGTTGCAGATTATGTTGAAAAGGCATTGAAATGGGCCTATTCTGGAAATCCGGAAGCGCAATTGGTTATTAATGAATTTAATACAATTGCCAAAAAGGATGTTAGAAATAGATTTGATGAGCTATTGAAGGAATTGGAGAAGAGAAAAGCACCAATTTCCGGAATTGGCATACAGGCACATGAACCGCGACAGGAGTGGTATCCTCCGGAAGAAGTATGGAATACATTTGATCTTTATGCCAAGTTTGGCCATCCGATTCATATAACTGAACTGCATCCCCAATCCGGCGGTAAGGAAATAACGGGAGGATGGCGAACCGGCACCTGGAATCTTGATACCCAGACTGAATTTACTGAACAGTTTGTCCGTCTTTGTTTTGGGCATCCCTCCGTTGCTTCCATAAACTGGTGGGGATTCTCTGATCGGAGGATCTGGCTGCCGGGTGGTGGCCTCGTCGATGAGGAATATAAGCCGAAACCCATATATGAAATGCTTTTCAAGTTATTCAACGAAGATTGGAAAACTAATTTATTAATAGATATAGATAGCAAAGGTACAGTCGCATTCAGGGGATTCTATGGGAAATATGATCTTAAAATAACAACATCGGATGGTAAGGTAAAAACTTTTCCTGTGCATGTACAGAAAGATGAGGAGAACAAGTGGCTATTTACGGTTAAATAACCGATTGTCTGATTAATAGCTGAACGGTATTATGTGATCTACGGTTTTAAATCCTGGATTACCTTTATATATAGTTTAATCACCCTTTTACACTATATTTTTTCTTTCTTTTACTAAATTCAAACTATATTGAAGATTGAAGATTGAAAATTGCTGAAGCCATGAAACTGAATAATTTTTATGTCGTATTCCTCGTTTCCCTTTTCTTGATCTCACTAGAAGCAGCCGGAAAGGATTTGATTCATTTACATAATGGAGAAATTGTAAAAGGGTACATTATAGATCTTCGGCAGGATGAAGTAACAATTTCAAAAAAACAGAATAATTACAAGGAAATACAGACTTTCAGTGCAGAAGAAGTGAAGTTGGTTGAGTTTGATGCCAGGAATGTTAATATCATTAAATTGATCAATAAAGAAATTACACAGCAAAGAAACATGTGCAATGAAGGCTACAGAGATGCTGAATTGTATCATAAAAGGTTTGTTGGAAATTTTGCCCTGGGTTTCTTCTTCAATATTTTTGGATTTGCCGGTGTTGCCATAACGAATCCCAAAAGCCCGGATCCGTTAATGATTAATGATGCAGAGAAGCTGAATAATACTGAATTCCTGCTTTGCTATGAAAAAAAGGCTAAGAAAAAGAATATAAAGGCAGCAGGTATTGGATGGATAACAATTGTAGTACTGGTATTGTTGGGTACACGTTGATATTGAATTCTTTTTAATCAAAAGAATTCCTCGAGGCTCTGCCTCAGGGCAGTTTATTAATGGGGTAGGTCAGCGGTAGGATGAGGTCCTGTAATCCAGGGTTTTAAAGCCTGAGTTAGAAATAAAGATCAATGATCCAAGTGGACGCTTAAACAAGTAGGGGTTAATAATGAACAATAAAATTATAGTTCAAACGTCTTCATGGGCTACTTTTTTTGATTTTCAATATTAATTAGCAATAGGGATTCCTTGATAATTATTAAGAGATCAGGCTGAAGACACAGAATAATAATTG
>JBHOSY010000130.1:0-13651 GCA_042584165.1 Bacteroidota bacterium
AAAAATTCGAAGATACGAGAGGATCAGAATTTCAGGTTCAGGAGTTATCTTAAAGGAATTGATAGTGAAAAAATAGATCAAATTGTACATGATTTATATGATCAGGTTTCAAGTCAAATTGACTGTACCAAATGTGCAAACTGTTGTATTGAATTAGATACAAGTTTCCAAATGAACGAAATTGATCGCCTAACAAATCATCTGAATATCGACAAGGAGGAATTTATTAAACAATCAACAAAACCAGATGAATTTGGTGAAAAGGACAGATTAACACTGAAATCGAAACCATGTCAATTTTTACAGGATAAAAAATGTACAGTTTACACATTAAGACCTGCGGAATGTGAATCCTATCCTTACTTGGATAAAGATGATTTTATTTCCAGGCTCTTTGGAGTTATAGATAATTATGAGGTATGTCCCATTGTGTATAATGTTTATGAAATGTTGAAGCAAAAAATGAATTTTAAATAATGTAAATATGTCACCCTATTACGACGATGATGGAACCGAAATAAATCCTGATCTAATTCCACAGCCTGATCTTTGCCTGATCTGCAAAAAATTGGATGATCCAAATGAAGAAATCCCCTGTACTTTAAATCGAGTGGGACAAAAAGATGATATTGAATTTGAATGCGGTGCTTTTGAAGATTTAGATAATTAGTGGGTTGTAAGCCCACCAACTTGTTATCAATTTAAACAACTCAAATAATCGAATCCTAAAATTATCAATTTGAAGATTTATTAACTTATAGGGAAGGTTTTTGGATAAACCTTAATAGCAATTATACCGGCAACATACATTGATAATCCAAACATCCCGGATACCCAGAACATTGAGGAGTGGAAATCTCCCATGGAATCCTGTATTAACAGGGCAATTGCCATGGCAAGAGAAGCATTCCTTAACCCGGTTTCCAGTGAGATGGCCCTGATCTGAAAATTGCTTATTTTAAATAATGCAGGTACTATTCCACCAGCAACCATCCCCGCGGTTGTCAGTAACAGAACCATGGTATAAAACAGAACACCATGACGTTCTGTATCTGCAAACATCTCAAGATTACTCAAGATCCCCGCGATTATTAAGAACAGCAACGCGATAATTCCCAGCAGGCTGAATAAAGGGATAAGTTTTTTTGCCATGGTTTCGTTGAACTTTCTGAATAGCATGCCTATGCCAAGTGGAACGAGTACCAGAACAATTATTGTCAATGCAATAGTATTCGTTGGGACTTTTACATCAGGAATATTTGCGCAATACGCATTTAAGAGCAATGGAACAAAAAATATAGAAAGAACCGTGGATATTGAAGTCAAAGAAACCGATAGTGCCACATTCCCTTTTGCATAATGGGTCATTAAGTTTGAGGTTACACCACCCGGTGTGGCTGTAATTAAGATCATCCCCACATATATAAAGGGATAGCTTTCATGAAAACCCATTAAATAACCCAGCGCCACTGCAATCAGAGGCATCAATCCAAATTGGAGGATCTCTCCAATTATAATTCCCTTCGGATTTGAAATCAGTACAGCAAAGTCATTTCCTTTTAGTGTAAGTCCCATGCCAACCATTACCAGAAAAAGCATCAGAATAATCATCAACTTGAAGATCTTGTCAACTGCCGGTTGTTCCGGAGGGGTTATAAACTGAGCGAACTGGTATTCCTCTTCCCCGATTTTTGATGCAAGCACCTTTATGTTGAAATGAAGTTTGCTCTCTATAAGCTCTTCAAGATCCTGGTACATTGGATCATTTCTATCCGGTATGGAAAGTATATAAATGCTGCCTTTGCCGCTCCTTATAAAAAATAGCCTGGTCTGGTCAATACTTCCTTCTTTTGTGGATGTTAAAAAACGCAAATGCCCTCCAAACTCTAACTTCTCAGCATTGTTCCAGTCAAGATCTCTGGGGTTTGTATTCAATTCTTCAATAAGCCTATTATTCCCGTTGGTGGTAAGAGAAGACAGGTGTTTATATACAGCTTCACCTGAAGTATCACCAGCAACAGACACCGGACTGGAAATAAGAAAACAAATAAAAACTGACAAGGAAATGCTCAGTAACTTCCATTTCGGGTTACTGCTTTTTTGATTAAACTTTACAGAATTCATGATCTAATTCATATTTAGTTGAAAATCCCAAAAACTCCACTTTTCATTAACGAATGGCTGTTTGCCAGTATCCGCACTATTTCAATAATACGGCCAATTTTTAGTAAACAAAAAGAATATTAAATTTTTTCATCGGTTGCTGTCAATAGTAACATAAAAATGAATGTGCAATTGATAACCGAAATAACAGACTATAATTTTTCTAGATTTCACTACTCAACTACTGAATTTCTGGTTAAAATATAAGAATTTTGGGCATGCAGTTATCATGGAAGTCTTTTGAGCTGGAATTTCACCATCCTTTTACCATTTCAAGACATACATATTTTTCGCAACCTGGCATTATCACTATACTTGAGAGTGGTGAGGTAGAAGGTCTTGGAGAAGCTACAGTGAATCCATATTATAATACATCGGAACTCAGTTTAATAAATAATGCTCAAAAATTGGGAGATCATTTGAATCAATTGCCTTTCAATTCACCAGATGAACTATGGAATGAACTGAGACCTCTGGCAGGTCAAAATCTTTTTATACTGGCTGCTATCAATAATGCTTCTTGGGATATAGCGGGTAAAAATACGATGAAATCGGTACGGGAGTTTATTGGAATCAATAGTAATGATATTCCTCCAACATGCATAACTATTGGTATCGATAGCATTGATACCATGGTATTAAAAATGAAAGAAAATCCCTGGCCGGTTTATAAAATCAAGTTAGGAACACCTGATGATATAAGTATTGTGCGGGAGTTAAGAAAACAATCAGATGCAGTTTTCCGCGTGGATGCCAATGCAGCATGGACCGCTGAAAGAACCATCGAGTATGCCCCGGAATTATCAAAACTTGGTGTGGAGTTCATTGAACAACCTCTCCCTGCAAGCGAGACAGATGGAATGAAAGAAGTATTTAGACAATCTGTATTGCCGGTAATCGCTGATGAAAGTTGTGTGCTTGAGGAGGATGTTGAAAAGTGCCATGGACAATTTCATGGCATCAATATAAAATTGATGAAATGTGGGGGTATCTCTCCAGGCCTTCGAATGATCCGGAGAGCCCGTGAATTGAATATGAAAGTAATGATTGGTTGCATGGCAGAATCATCTATTGGGATCTCAGCTGCTGCACAATTACTTCCCCTGGTGGATTATGCCGACCTGGATGGACCCATGTTAATAAAGAATGATTCAGCTGAAGGACTTAGATTTCATAATGGCTATATTGAATTATCGGGTCAACCGGGCTTAGGAATATCCCTGAAGCAACAGGTATGATATGAATCGGTTTATAATCATCATTATATTTCTCACAATTACAGGATACTTCGCATGCCATCAATCCAGTGTGAACCATATTGAGACTTTTTTAAATAAAATACCCGATGATTTTGATCCAATTATTAAGGATCCTGAAAAGTACCGTCTTCAAATTATCTATACTAAGATCGATCGAACTGATATGAATGAACCGGTTCTTTCAACTTATTCCTACCGGGTTAATGATCTGGAATATTTTTATCCAGCCAGTACGGTTAAAATGCCAGTATCTTTTCTTGCTCTTGAGAAAATAAATGAATTGGATGTTCCGGGTCTGGATAAATACACCACTATGCTAACTGATTCATCTTATACCGGTCAAAGTAGGGTCATGGTAGATACAACATCGGAAATCGGTCTGCCTTCAGTTGGTCATTACATCAGGAGAATTTTTCTTGTCAGTGACAATGACGCATTCAATCGATTATATGAATTTGTGGGTCAGAGAGAGATCAATGATAATCTTAGCAAAAAGGATTTTACTGGTTCGCGAATTACTCACCGCCTGTCTACTCCATTAAGTCGTGATGAAAATGCTCATACAAATCCGGTGAATTTTTATATCGATGATGATTTGCTTTACACACAGCCTGAAATAGTGAATTCAATAACCTATAGAAGTAAATTTCGTGTATTTGCCGGTAAGAAAAATATGGTTAACGGAGTTGTGGAAAATTCACCCAGGGAGTTTACATACTCGAATTTCATCCCTTTGGATGAATTACATGATCTCCTTGTTTCAGTGATCTTTCCGGAATCTCTACCCGAATCAGGCAGGTTCAATCTGACTGATAAGGATTACCGGTTTTTGTATCAGTATATGTCCCAATATCCTTCAGAAACTTCATACCCGGAATATGGGGATGAATATGCTGACAATTATGTTAAGTTTTTTCTTTTCGGTAATCACAAGGGATCACTTCCGGAAAACATCAGAATATTCAATAAAGTCGGTGAAGCATATGGTTTTCTTACCGATGTAGCTTATATAATTGACTTCGAAAATAAAATTGAATTTTTCCTGGCTGCCACCATTTATGTAAATGAGAACGAAATTGTAAATGATGGAGTATATGATTATGATTCAATTGGAATACCATTTATGCATGCCTTGGGAGAAGTTGTTTATAATTACGAAATGAAAAGAGAACGTAAAAATGCCCCCGATCTTACTAAATTTATGGTGAATTATGATAAAGCTGAGCACTAAAATATTAATTATCTTCCTTGCCGGTTTATTAATTAGCTGTAATCAAAGTAGCAAATCGAGTGAACAGGAAATGATTATTAGAACCATCATTGATGAGACGAAATCTGCATATGCACCTGATGGAAGAACTGAAATATTTGATATAGAGATCCACTGGAGTAATGAAGGAAAATGGGTCATTACTGGCGAAACAAGCAATCGGGAAGGAAAAATGAAATTATTAGAACGATTAACGGATTCAAATATTGGTTACCAGGACAGCATTCAATTATTACCCGATAGCTCTGCTGTTGATCATCCAATTGGACTTGTACATATATCGGTTGCCAATTTGAGAGGAGAACCAAGTTTCAGAGCTGAGCTCGTTACCCAGGCTATTTTTGGTACTCCACTACGGATTCTTAAAGACAAAGGATGGTGGATGCTTGTTCAAACACCCGACCAATACATTTCATGGATCAATCAGGGAGGTGTAACATTATTATCAGAGGAGGAATACCGGGAATATTTACAAAAACCGAAGATCATTTTTACGGAAATATCAGGCTCGGTATTTCAATTTATATCAGGTAAGAAACAAATTATCTCAGACCTCGTAGCTGGCTCCGTTCTGGAATTATTGGGGAGGAAAAATGGCTTCGATCAGGTCAAATATCCTGACGGTCGTAAGGGATTTATTGACACGTGCCACACAGAATTACTGGATGACTGGGCAGAAAATACAAATGCCAGTCAAACTTCATTATTGGATGAAGCCAGGCGGCTTATGGGCAGGCCATATCTCTGGGGAGGCACTTCAACGAAAGGGATGGATTGCTCAGGATTCACAAAAACTGTTTATTTTATGAACGGTGTTCTGTTACCCCGCGATGCTTCCCAGCAAATGAATACTGGAATCCTTGTAGATTCAACCCGAAATTTTGATAATCTGGAGGTTGGAGATCTGTTGTTTTTCGGCAGGCATGCAACAGACTCCACGGAGGTAAGAATTGTTCATGTTGCCATGTGGATCGGCAATGGTAAATTCATTCATGCCTCTGGGGATGTAAACATAAGAAGCATGGATCCTGAAGATTCCCTTTATGACGAGTATAATTATAACCGCTATATCCGATCCAAACGCATAATCAATCAGGATGAGAATGCACCTGCCTTCTTAAAGAATATGGGTATTTATTAAAAAGCTACAGATACCAGGTTTACATACAAAGCCACCAGTGTTATTAATCCAACGATAATTGCCAGGATAATAATCATGGTGATCCTATTGCCATGTTGCCTGGTTGTCATCAATTGCCTGAATTGCCTGTGCCGGCGTGATATTCTTGAGTACATGATAAATCCTCTCTACTATATTTTGCGTTTTCAATAGGAGGTGGTTTTAATCAATAAACTTAAAACGACCTTTAAAAATTTGTAACTTGTGATTGAAATTACACATCATGTTTCGGTTTATAAAACGAATATTTTATTTTATCTCTTTCTTCCTTCTTTTCTTTGTTGTAAAAGAGTTTATATCTTTTTACGCTTACCTCCACACCATTAATCCATGGCTTGGTTATGTTGCCCTATCACTGCTCGGTATAGGAACCATATATTTTGTCATTATTCCAATAGGTAAAATACTTGCTATACCTGTAGGTCCTTCTCCCACAACACATATTTCACATGAACAGGATGTTATAAAAAAAAGGATTGATATTTTCAGAAAGAATAAGACCCTGATAGAATCCGGGATGGATGTAAAAAACCTGCAGGCAACAAGAGAGGATTATGATAAGGCACTTGTCATTTTCGCCAGAGAATCAGAAAAGATACGTCGCAGGTATGTTTCACAGGTATTTTACAGAACCGGTATCGTACAGAATGGTTTTCTGGATGCCATACTGATTCTTTCTTCAAGTGTAGCTATGGTAAAGGAAATATTCATCCTGTATAATGGGAGAGTATCGAATCGAGACCTTTTAAAAATCTCAAAACAGGTATATTACTCGCTTGTCATCGGGGGTTCTGAAGCAGTGGAATATGCTACTGATGAGGTATTCAGCAAACTGGCTTCTGAAAGTCTAAAAAGTATACCCTTCCTGGATAAGATACTGACTTCCATGGCTGATGGAATGATTAATGCCGCCATGGTAACACGTGTTGCGTTAATTACTGAAAACTATTGTACTAAAACTTATATAACAAGTAACCGGGATCTTTATCCTTCAGCTCAATTCATCATTAAGACAGCAAAAAGCATTACTTCCGACCTGGTGAATAATATATCCCTGGTCCTGAAAAAAATGGCCAGTGAAAAAACAGTTGATACACTTTTAAAAGTCGGGAATCCGGTTGGCTATATTTTTGAAAAAGCAATTGACTATGCTTTCCCTTCAGGAGAAGATCCGGAATCGGGATTTAAAAAAGGATTGAAGACCGGAGCAAAATTTATCGGGAACCCACTGGTCTTTGGTATCGAGAAATTAATAAAAAAGACCAGAAAAAATCCGGAGTTGCCTATGTGATTATTGTATCTTTAGGGTTGATTCACATTTCTTAGTGAATTAATACACCAATTTATAAGATATGAACAATCGATTTATTAGAATTACTGTCAGTATTCTACTGACAGTATTCACTCACCCATCTGCATTCACGCAACCTTTTGACCCTCCGTTAAGTGATAGAATCGCCAACTACGACATTAAGGTTGAACTGGATACCAAAGGAAAAATCCTGAAAGGTGAAGAAAAACTCACCTGGATCAATCCATCTGAGGATACACTTAATTCGTTACAATTCCATATGTATCTCAATGCGTTTAAGAACACGCTTTCAACTTTCATGGAGGAATCAGGCGGACGAGTCAGGGGATTAAGGATGAATGAAAAAGACATTATTAACTATGGGTGGATTCAAATTGATCAATTGACTACTTCCAGTGGTGATAATTTAACAGGAAGAACCAGATACATAAGTCCCGATGATGGAAATCTACAAGATCAGACCGTTTTAGAGATTGATCTGATAAGAGAATTACTTCCTCATGATACCCTGGTTTTGAATATTGAATTCACGGCTAAGCTTCCAAAAATATTCGCCCGAACCGGTTTCAGTAAAAATTACTACCTGGTCGGACAATGGTTCCCAAAAATCGGTGTTTACGAGATCCCTGGACAAAGATATGCTGAGACCGGTCAATGGAATTGTCACCAGTTCCATTCCAACTCTGAGTTTTACGCTGATTTTGGAGTATATAATGTAGATATCACTGTTCCTGAAGAATATATTGTTGGAGCTTCCGGATGGCTGGTAAACGAATCACAACCTGCTGGCTCCACAAAAACCTTATCTTACAGGGCCGAAGATGTAATCGATTTTGTCTGGACAGCATCACCGGATTATGTGGTTACCAATGATGAGTGGGAACATGTAAGTATTACTTTATTGAATCAACCTGAACATGCCGGAACAACAGAACGCTATATCACCTCGGCAAAACAGGGCCTTGAATACTACGGCAAACACCTGGGTAAATACCCATACAAAACTTTAACCATTGTTGATCCGCCTTTACACGCCATCGGTGCCGGCGGAATGGAATATCCAACATTCATAACATTAATGACCACCTATATGATGCCGGTTGGTTTACGGTATCCGGAGGTAGCCACCATCCATGAACTCGGACATGAGTATTTTATGCTGCTCCTGGCTACCAATGAATTTGAAGAACCATTCCTGGATGAAGGATTCAATACCTATTTTGAGCAAAGGGCAATGGATCATTATTATGGAAAAAAATCTTCCATGGTTGAAATCGGAGATTATCAGATCGGCGATACAGAGATAGCCAGAAGATCGTTTACAGGTATGAGTCATCCTAAAATTGGCAAAAGTTCTTTTACAACCTGGGAATTTAAGCATGGCGGAGGCAATAATATTATCTTTTTCAAAACCGCCATCTGGTTGAAAACACTGGAGGGCCTCGTTGGGATCGAAGTGATGGATGAAATCATGAAAACCTACTTCGACAGGTGGAAATTCAAACACCCCTGTGGACAGGATTTTATTGATATTGTAAACGAGGTTGTACCCAAATATCATGCAGAAAAACTGGGACCTGATATGGACTGGTTTTTCGATCAGGTACATTATGGAGATGATATCTGCGATTACAAGCTATCAAATATTCAAAACGAGGAAGTTAAAATACCATATGGAATTCTTGATGTATTCAGGGGTAACCAGGACAAAGAAGAAAGTTTAACTGAATACAATTCCAAAGTGATTGTTCATCGACTTGGAGAAATTAAAATGCCGGTGGAAGTGCTGGTGCATTTTGATGACGGTACGGAGAAGCTGGAATCCTGGAATGGAAAAGACCGGTCATTTGAATACATCTATACTGGTCAAAGAAAGGTTGTATGGGCTCATGTTGATCCTGAAAAGAAAATTTATATCGATAGTAATTTTATCAATAACAGTCGTACAGTGGAACCTGAACGTGCGGTTATATGGAAGTATACATTCAAGATATTATTCTGGATCCAGAATATCATGCAATCTTTTGTGTTATTTATCTAAATGGAAAAAAATGAAAATATATAATTCAATAAGATCAGGTTTAAAATTCACAGTTCAGAAAAAAGGAATTCTGTTACTGATATATACAAGTATTCTGGTTCTGGGTATTGCCTTTTCGTTGCCTATTTTTTCTTCTGTAAAAAATACGGCAGGTAATCGATTGGAAATTCAGAACCTGCTTACATCATTTGATTATACAGCATATCAGGATTTCATGATCGAATTTGGCCATATTTTTAAACCTGTCAGGTCACAGGTAAAATGGATGGTTCTTGTTTTCCTGTTGCTGAATATTTTCTTCACGGGAGGTATCCTGCAATTGTGCCAGAGTAATTGGCCGGCCACCTCAACATTTGGAAAATTCATGACCGGTGGTCAAAGGCACTTTGGTAAAATTGCTTTAACAGTTTTCCTGTTCTTCCTTATTCAGGGAATTGTTGCCCTTATCATCTGGGTTCCAGCTATAATTTCTCTGAGTGGGGGATTGGAATCTAAAAGCAGCGAAATACCATATGTAAACACAATTATTTTTGCAGCGATTCTTCATATCATACTCTTTTCATTTGTTTCTATGATATCCGATTATGTTAAAGTCGGGATAGTCCGGGAGGAAAACTCCAGATACTTTAAAGTGTTCGGGCAGCAATTCGTTGCTGCCATTAAAAATATCGGGAATACTTACGGGTTATTTATGATCCATGTCTTGTTACTGGTTATCCTGTTTACTTTTTATTTCATTCTTGAAGACCTGATTAATAATGATACTGCAGCAAGCATTTTTCTGCTTTTTATCATCCAGCAGATTGTTATCATTAAACGGATCGGTTTGAGGATCTTTGGACTCTCATCAGCATGGAATATGAATCAACAGATCCTTCCTGTTAAAATTGACTCGAAACGTGATACAACCTCAATAATGAGCGCTTCGGGAATGATCAATACTTAATTATTTGCCCTTGCCAAATCTGTATTCAGAATTTCAAGATCAAATTCCAACAGGCGGTTTTTAAGTTTCTCAACAACCTGAGGTTCTTTGTCAGAAAAATCATATCGTTCTCCGGGGTCTTTTTCAAGGTGGTATAATTTCATTTCACCCAGGTCTGAATGTTCAATTGGTTTTTTACCCTGGTTATTAATCAGCAACTTCCATTCACCAACACGTACACCAGTCAAGTGATTTCCCCTGAAATAAAACATCTCATTTGAAGGAGAAGGTGTCTCTCCACAGAGGAAGGGTAAAATATCATTTCCATCAAATTTCATATCCCCAGGTAATTCAACGTCCATTAAATTCATGATTGTCATATATACATCCATGGTATTTGCTATATCAGCAGAAACCTGCCCTGGGGGTATAACTCCCGGAAACCTGAAAATAGCTGGAACACGGTTGCCGCCTTCAAAAGGTGTTGCCTTACTACCATTAAGTAACCCAGCTGTACCTGCATGGTGTCTTTCATTGCCATCTGCCACCATTCTTTCTGGCACAACTGACCATGGTCCATTATCACTTGAAAAGATAAAAAATGTACTTTCTTCCAATCCCTCTTCTTTCAATGTTTTAAGAATTTCGCCGGCACTCCAGTCAATTGTTTCAATCACATCGCCATACAGACCGCCCCTGGATTTTCCCCTGAAATCTTCCGAGGTATGAACTGGCATATGCGGCATATTATAAGGTAGATAGAGGAAAAATGGTGAGTTTTTATTTTTCTTAATGAACTCAACAGCTCTTTTGGTATATCTTACTGTTAATTGATCCTGATCAACCGGGTTTTCCACTGGCTGATCATTTTCCCATAGAGACAAAGGATAATCAGTTTGAACCCATGGTTTCTTCATATCATTACTATAAGGTATTCCGAAATACTCATCAAATCCATGAAATACCGGCAGGTGGTTATTCAGATGTCCTAAATGCCACTTACCAAAAATTGCTGTGGTATATCCTTTCGATTTCAAACCTTCAGCCAGTGTAAATTCATTATCAGCAATCCCATGCGTTGATTCTGGTCCCAGGACGAATTCAAGATTCGAGCGGAATGGATATCGCCCGGTCAACAAAGCTGCTCTTGATGGTGTACAAACAGGCGCGGCTACATAGAATGATGTTAAACGCATACCTTCTGAGGCCATTTTATCCAGACTTGGGGTTTTAATAACCGGATTACCATAACACGATAAGTCTCCATAACCCATATCATCGGCAAACAAAATAACAATATTTGGATTTTCAGGAATTTGATCACCGGAACCAGGTTCTTTTAATTTATTTTGATCTGAACAAGCGATAAACAGGGGGATAAGAATGATAATGTAAAAATTTTTCATGGCTTTTTATTTAGCATAAACTTATTAGATATTAGAGATAAAAAAAAGGAAAGGCACCCAGATAATTGAAGGGCATGGGTGCCATTTCCTAAATAAACCAGGAGTTATACTCTATAATATCGACATCAACATTTATTCATTTATGAGCGATTTTTACAGCTGATACTGGAGCCAAATCTTACATTTCTGCCATGCTCTGGGCAGATCGAACGAGTTTAATAAATTCTGCACGATATCCTTCTTTGTCTTCTCCCATCGATCCTTTGGCCAGGGTTACAATATCATCATATGTTAATTCACCCTTGAATTCAGAATCTCGTAGTAGCATACCAAAACCGGCAACTGCTGCAGAAAATCTAAAATTATCTGATCTTTCACTGATTCCCGTTTTTTTATCTTTTATTGGATTTTCAATCAACTTGCTGGTGAAACCATCCGGCTGTTTGTAACGAAGCTTGACCATCATTAATTCATTCCCTGATCCCGTTTGTTGATCCAACTCATTTTTCTGGTATCTAAGTTCATCAACATCTTTCAGGAAGTCACTCTTTACACCTGCAGGAATGATCTCATATAGTGCCGTAACAGTATGACCTGCCCCAAGTTCGCCGGCATCTTTCTTATCATCGTTGAAATCCTCATCATTCAATTTTCTGTTTTCGTAGCCTATCAAACGATAAGCCTGAATTTTGGTAGGATTAAATTCAATCTGGATCTTCACATCTTTTGCTATTGTAAACAATGTTCCTCCAAACTCATTCACCAATACCTTTCTGGCTTCCTGGGCATTGTCAATATAGGCGTAGTTACCGTTTCCTTTGTCAGCAAGAATTTCCATTTTTGAATCCTTGTAGTTGCCCATTCCAAATCCAAGAACAGTAAGATATACTCCGGATTTCCTTTTCTCTTCAATCAGGCGTTGCATCTCACCATTACTTGATGCGCCAATATTGAAATCTCCGTCAGTTGCAAGTATGATACGGTTGTTACCATTTTCCAGAAAATTTTCCTGGGCAATTTTATAAGCAAGTTTGATCCCCTGACCGCCGGCAGTAGATCCGCCAGCTTCCAGCTTATTCAACGCCTCAAGAATGGTGGTTCTTTCGTTTCCAGCTGTGGAAGGTAAAACAACACCTGCTGCCCCTGCATATACAACGATTGCTACACGATCTTCTTCCCTGATGTTTTGAACAAGCATCCTGAAAGCTGATTTCAATAATGGCAGTTTATTAGGACTACTCATAGAACCAGAAACATCCAGGAGAAATACCAGGTTAGACGGTGGAAGGTCTTCCGTAGGTATATGCTTGCCCTGAAGTCCGATATGCACCAATTTATGCTTGGAATTCCATGGACATGCAGAAATCTCGGAATAAATTGAAAACGGATGTTTATTATCAGGCTGAGGATAATCATATGAGAAATAATTGATCATTTCCTCTATCCTGACTGCATCTTTTGGAGGCTTTTGCCCATAATTGATGAATCTCCGGATATTACTATAAGATGCGGCATCCACATCAATGGAAAATGTTGATAAGGGCTTACTCAACGCTTTGTGAAAGATATTCTCCTCAATGGCATCATATGACTCAGTGTTATATTGAATATTTCCAGCATCATAAGCCGCACCCACATAACCAGCACCGTTACTTGTTCGGACTCCCATCATTTTCGATTTTCCTGGAAACAATGAAGGAGCAGCCTTTTCTTCCGCCATTTCATATTCTATCATATCATCCTCAATGGCCGGATCCAGGTATATCTCAATCCATGTTCTTCCTTTAATCTTTACTTCTTTTCGATCATAACCTGCCAGGTTGACTATCAATACGTTTTTGCTTCCAGGTACAAGTATTGAAAATTGTCCTTTAGAGTCAGTAATGGAACTAGTTGACGAATCCTTCACCTTTATCTCCACTTTCTCAAGTGGATTCCCGTCAAATGACGAGTAAACAACACCTTTAACCTCTATGGATAATTCATTACCCACTTTAAATGAGGTCATCAAAACGACTAATACGATTAATAATAAATTTTTCATGATATCAGTTTTTTATCTATAGGATGCGCATTTATCAAGATTCCATAAATC
>JBHOSY010000131.1:0-13608 GCA_042584165.1 Bacteroidota bacterium
GTCAATTTCTGGGTGAAAGCCTCATCCTTGCAATAATTGCAGTTCATTTTGCCATTTTACTTGTAGAATTGGCCTTGCCTAAATTCAATGCAATGTTCGATACTGATATAAGCCCCAGTTATACCGATCCTGCATTCTGGATCATCATCATAAGTATAGTATTGATCGTAGGTATTTTAGCCGGGTCTTACCCTGCCTTACTTCTTTCTTCGCTTAATCCATCACTTATACTAAGAGATTTTCAGTCTTCAGGTTCAAAAGGATCGCGACTGCGAAAATTTCTGGTAGTTTCCCAATTTACGTTGACTGCATTTTTCATATTGTGTACTATTTTTCTCTACAGACAGCTTGCTTATACAAATTCGGCGGACATGGGATTCAACAAGGAAAATGTCGTTTACATTCCTTCCCGGGGTAAACTCTGGGATAGTTATAAAGAAGTAAAAACAGATCTTTTAAAGGAATCAAGTATTGACCAAGTATCTTCTGCTTCTTCACTTCCCGGCTTTGTGGATTATGGTGAAATAAACTGGGGTAAAGAAAAGAGTGTAAAAAATACAGTCGCTGTTCTCATGTCGGTCGATTATGACTTAATTGAAACACTCGAAATGGAAATGGCCGTTGGTCGATCTTTCTCAGAAGACCATTCATCTGATACTGAAGATGGAATCATCGTTAGTGAGGAGATAATAGGGATGTTGGATTATGAGGGAGACCCAATAGGTCAAAGGTTCATGCTGAGGGATAAAGATTATACCATCATTGGAGTGATAAAAGACTTTGCTTTTTTCCCATTAGACATTATCGGTAAGGGATTGATTATGAAATATCGAGAAACAAATGATTTTATATTCATAAAAGTGAATGAAGGATTCAACGCTTCTTCCATTAGCAGGATCCAATCTATTCTAAAAAAGCATAATCCTGATTATCCTTTTGAATATTATTATTTGTCAGAATACGAAAATCCAATCTTTGAAACTACTAATGAAATGGTATCTACTTTATATTTCTTCTGTGGTTTTGGAATATTCATATCTTGCATGGGACTATTCGGCCTTGCATTGTACACCGTCGAGAGACGTACAAAAGAGATTGGGATCAGGAAGGTATTTGGAGCTTCTGTGACAAGAATTATCACCCTGCTATCGAAGGAGTTTATCATGTTGGTGATTATTGCCAATGTAATTGCTATACCACTGGCATACCTGGCATTAAAAGGGATACTTCAGTTTTTTATGATGAAGGTAAACCTTGATGCCACAGTCTTTATTGTAATTGCTATTTCAATGGTAGTTATTGCGTTCTTAACGGTTTTGTGGCAATCGTATAACACAGCCAGAAAGAACCCTGTAACGAGTTTGAGGTATGAGTGATCTCATCCCGGCCCTTCTCCAAATGGAGAAGGGCCGGGATGAGATTCATTATTATTATTCTTTAGCCCTGGATTTAAACCCGGGGCAACCTGGAAAATGAAATAAAAATGTTTCTACACTACATAAAAATATTCTTCAGGAACCTTGGCCGGCAGCGGTTATTTGCATCGTTTAATATTTTCGGCCTGGCAATCGGTTTTACAACGTTTATTCTCATAGCCCTGCTGGTTCAGTATGAATATAGCTATGATAAGTTTCATAAAAACCTTGATAGAATTTACAGGGTGGAAGAAATGGCACACCTGGCAGATGGTGATCAGTTCTGGAGCCAGACCTGCTATCCTATAGCAGATCGATTCAAAGCTGAATTCCCTGAAATTGAAGACGCAGTAGTGACCAGGCCCGTCTGGGGTGATTATCTGTCTACTTCAGAAAAACTGACCTTTCATGAACCGGATGGATTATATGCCTCCAATTCACTTTTTAATATGTTTTCCTTTGAATTCATTGAAGGGGACAGCAAATCTGCATTGACTGAACCATCTTCCATAGTTTTAACAGAAGAACTGGCAAAAAAATACTTCTCTGATGGGCATGCCATGGGTCAACTGGTGACCATCAGGAACCATTATCCTTTCAAGGTAACAGGAATAATCAGAGAGATGCCTGATAACTCAACCTTACAGCCATCCTATATATGCAGTATTGATGGTCTGGAAACCCTGGATAGAACTAATCTGGAAGATAACTGGAATGATTACAGCTATTATACCTATATCCTCCTTAATGAAGGCAGTCATCCCGATGAATTTAAGGCCAAAATAGCAGGATATATGCTTGATAAGGATGAAAAAACGAAAGGTACTTTGATGCTTCGCCCCTATTCAATCATTCACCTCAAACCATCAAATATCGGGGGCATGTACTTGCTGGTATATCTGTATTCTATCGTTGCCATCCTGGCATTATTAATCGCAGCCATAAACTTTATCAACCTGACCACAGCCTACGCTGATTCGAGGGGAAAAGAAATTGGCATCAAAAAAGTGGTTGGAGGAAAACGTTCAGCACTATTTCTGCAGTTTATAACAGAATCCATTTCATTATCATTGATATCGTTATTGATCGCATTTATTATATCTGAAATTTCTATCCCCTTGTTTAACCGGATTGTTGACCGTCAACTGGAAATCCAGTACCTGGAAAATTTTGAATTCGTCCTCTTTATCATTTGTATTGCCACTGCGATAGGTTTGTTATCTGGTATTTATCCATCACTATATCTTTCATCTTTCAAACCTGTCCGGTTCTTAAGATTCTCAAGTACCGGAAACGGTGGAAAAAATTACCTGAGGAAATCACTGGTAGTGGTTCAGTTCGTGGTTGCTACGTTTTTAATTCTAACCACCATAATGATCTACCGTCAATTCAATTATCATGACAATAAGGATCCGGGATTCAGTAAAGAAAATGTTCTTTTTGCATGGATCAAAATTAATGCTGAATCTTCCAACCTGAATTTCGACATAATCCGGGATAAGTTGATATCTGAACCGGAAATAGTTAACACATCCATTTCTTCAAATATTCCATTTAATGGTTCTTCCGGAACCATCGTTAACTGGGAAGGAGCCTATGAAGGGGAACAGTTAAACATAAGACGCAACTGGGTGAATTATGATTATAATGATGTATTTGAACTGGGTATTGTAAGAGGCAGAAATTTCTCACGGGACATTAAATCAGACCTGGATGGAGCCTGTATTATTAACGAAACAGCTGTCAGAAGTTTTGGCTGGAGCGATCCGATAGGTAAAAAGATCAGTGATATCAACGGAAAAGAATACAACGTGATCGGGGTAATCAAGGATCATCATTTATATACTACCATTTTGAATATACCTCCCAGTTTAACAATCCTTCATGATGGAAATACAAAAGGGAATCATGTGTATTCCTTTAAAGTAAGTGAAAATGCAACCTTTGAAGATGCAAGAGAAAAAATACAGAGCGTTTTTAAAGCCCATTACCCGGATGTTCTTTTCGAAGTTCGTTCACTGGAGGACAACATGGATTATGAAAATTTGAAAGCATATAAAGGCATGGCAAATACAATCGGATTTTTCTCTATTATTACTATAGGTATCGCGGTTGTGGGATTACTGGGACTGGTAGCTTATTCAACAAAAATCAAAACCAAAGAAATAGGCATTCGGAAAATCCATGGAGCAACACCCGGTCAGATATTTGTTTTGCTTGGTAAAGAATTTGTAATGCTTCTCATCATTGCGAATCTGATTGCCCTACCTCTTGGTGCAGTCAATAAAGTTATGGACCCGGCACAAATCAAGGTGGAATCGTCTCCCTGGGAATACATCCTGACTGCCGGTATCATTATTTTCGTTGCTTTGATGACGATCAGTTATCATACGATCAAAGCGTCGATCAGTAATCCAGTGGATTCGTTGAGGTATGAGTGAGTTTACCCCTGGATATTATTCAAAAATCTAAAATCAAGAATCTTATATAAAAATTCAAACCTCAACGTCCTGCTGCGCAGAGATGGTTGAGGGGGAACTGAATCCAAAATCCGCCCTCCAAAATCCAAAATCTCAATAAAATCTCGTATACCAACCCTGCTATTCTGGTATTTAAGTTAATATTAATTGTCGTGAATTCCCATATAAAAAACCAGGTGAATTGTTGAGCTTACTTTTTAAACATATTCATAGTTCCAAACTTCCGGGAGGTTTCTTATATTGATAATAAATATTGAACACCTTAAATATCCTCCAATGCAGTTTAATTATTTTTTCAAATCGTCTCTTTTATTATTCTCCATTATTAATACTGTTTTTTTATCCTGTCAGATGCCACACACGGATGAATCACCCTCAGCTGAGGCAGGTGAAGACCTGAGAATTTATGCCGGAGAAACAGCCACCCTGGATGGGTCCGGATCAAAAGGATCAAAACTTAATGCCTACTGGGATTTTGACGACAGGGATGGAATTGACCAGGATGCTGCAGGATTGATGGTTGAACACAGATACAAAAAAGAAGGAGTTTATATTGCCACATTGGTCATGGAGGATGGTCATGGAAATACATCCCGGGATAAAAAAGCTATAGAAGTACTAACACAACCTTCGGAAGGATTGAATATCACTGACAATTTTGAGGGCGGATATATAGGGCAGATCTACAGACAGGGCAATACATACCGGTGTCATTTGTCAAAGTCATTGCACTGGACGGCGCGAATTAATAATTGTGAAAACCAATCCGTGACGTTACAGATATATGGATTTGGGAAGAACATGCCTGTCCCTCTGGCCATTACACATTATAATGACGCTACATTTAATGAAAAATTTAAAGCAGTGTATTCTCATGAATATGGAACAAACAACTGGAAAGTCCTGGTAGATGCGAAGTATAAATACATCCCGGATACGGAAACCATGGAAATAACAGCAATTTTCAATCAATCACCTGTATATATCGGATGGGCATATATTTATACCCCTTATATGCTGCACCGTTATATATCCGCACTTCCAGAGAAGCCCTTTCTAAAAGTAGAATATATTGGGAAAACAGTTCAGGGCCGTGATATTCCAATGGTAAGCATTGGTGATCCTGATGTAAAGAAAGATGAAACAGTATGGCTTCTGGGAGGGCAGCATGGCTTTGAAGTTGGAGGAATCTCTTCAGCGGAAGGGATGATCGATTTCCTGATATCAGATGATCCGGCAGCAGTTGAAGCCAGGAACAAAATTGATTTTAAAATATTTCCACAAATAAATCCCGATGCCCATGCAAATAAGTGGTACAGGTTCAATGCCCATGGAATAGATCTGAACCGGAACTGGGATCAGTCGGATCTAGGGCATGGTCATGACAGCAAGGTTTCGGAACCGGAGGTTGCCGCTATTAAGCTAGAAATCAACAAATGGATGGAAGGAGGCAACAAAAGGTCCATAGCCATTGATATTCATGACTGGACAGCCCTGAAACCCGGTGTTCAGTTCTCAACAGACGAAGAACTGGTCGTTAACAATCCTAAAATCAGGCAATTTTATTACGATATAAGAGAAAAACATTTACCCCATTCTTTCCTGTATCTTGCCCCGGCAATGGGTGTTGTGGCCGAAGATTATTTTCATAATATGGTACCTGGAAACGAACTATCCATGACAATAGAAATTGGACTGGCTGGATTAACCAGAGAATCGGACCCGGTAAAAATTCCTCCAGTCCATGAAAATGTAAAGAATGTTGGGGAACAATTGGTAAAAATGTGCATGGAATATTTTAACTTATATGAATAAGTACAATCTGGGATTGATGAGTTCTTAATTTCCAATAGGTATCTAAATTTTTATTTATCTAATTCTTAACCAGGAAAATGCCATGATACATAAAATGTTTAATAAGGCTAAAGGGATTCTTGCGATTGCAGCGCTAACTGCAACTATAAGTCTGGCTGAATCATACACTACTTTCGCTGCACCCTTGAAAGCAGGAGTAGTCAGCGTAAATATCACCCGGGATAATCCCACGACACTAATAAATGACCCTCTGTATGCTAAGATCCTGGTATTAGATGACGGATCCACCAGGGCAGTTATTATTACAACAGATCTTATCAAAATAGAAGATCCACTGCTACGGGAAATCCGGAATCGAATTCAGGAAGAATTGAAAATTAAATGGTACAATGTAATGATTTGTGCTTCCCATAATCATCAAGTGAATAATCAGGTGGCAGAAGATTTTATAACCAGGATAGTTAATGGTGTCAAAACAGCTTCTCAAAGAATGGTGAATGTGAAGATCGGGGCTGGAGCCGGCAAAGAAGACAGGATTACGATGAACAGAAGGATTGAGTTGACAAACGGCAGGGAATGGACGATCCGGAGAGCAATTCCCTCACCACAGGATGAATTTGTGAAAGGAATAGCCGATCCATTTGATCCGGAAATTGGGATCCTTCGAATTGATAAAATGGATGGTAAACCTTTAGCAGTATTGTACAATTTTGCCGGTCATCCATATGGTGGAGTCCCTAATCTGGGAGCGACTGCATGTTTCTCAGGATTTGCATCAAAGACGATTGAAGAAAACCTGGGTAATGGTGCAGTGGCCCTGTTTTTACAGGGAGCATTGGGAGATATTACTCCCGTCCTTTATAAGGATATGAATGCACCTCGTCCGTCAAGAACACTGGGTACACTGCTGGGTATGAGCACTTTAGATGGGCATCGAAAAATTTCTACAAAAAAGAATGCAGGTATAAACATTATCCGTGAGGTAGTTGAATTACCTGTAAGAAAAGATATTCAACTGCGCATTGATTCGCTTAATGCCCGTAGAGATCGTATACTGGATTATTTTAAAGGTGAGGGTTGTGGAGCTCATGGTGCCGGTACAAAGTTGAACTTTGAAGCTTTCTTGCCGCTTTATATCAAGTATGGTTTATCTCCTCAGTATCCCTCCTACTATTCATACAGGTATATGCAGGAAGAAAAGGTTGGAAAAAATGACCTTAAAATGATGGACTCAGTTAATCGAAGAGACATAGCTAAATATCTCAACAACATTTACAAAATGGAGGAATTAATTATGATTGAGTCAAATCTCCTGTATTTAGTAGAGCCCCTACCTGAAGATCCGATTAAAGTTGAAATTATGGCTGTGAGGATTGGAGAATTTGTATTGATTTCCTTTCCGGGAGAGTTATTTGCCCGGATCGGATTGAATATAAAGCAATTTTCACCATACGAGTACACATATATAACCAGTCTTACAAACGGTGAAATTCCCGGCTCATATGCTCTATCCTCGGATGCATATGATGGAGAGGCCTATGAAGCATCCTGTTCAAAACTGGCACCCGAATGGCAGAAAATATATGAAAATAAAGTACTGGAAATACTTAACAAATTGTGATGGTTATTTTACATAGATTTTTTCATGAAACTATGAAACGAAAATTTTTATTGATTATTCCCTTGTTGGTATTAATCGGAAATTCTCTCATGGCTCAACCTACATCGAAATCTACGTATGACTGGCTCCGGCATGCCCGAATATTTATTGCAGATGCTTATACGTATCCATTTTTTCCTAAGATCGAGTTCAATGCAGAAAAGATGGCTGAGACGATGGTTGATATGCATGCCAACACGCTTAGAATTGCTACATCCGGGAGTTGCAATAACCTGATTCCGGGAACAGAATTTGGCGTCGCTCCTGACCTGGGTGACAGGGATATTCTGGCTGAATCCGTTGCAGCATGTAAGCCACGGGGAATCAGGGTAGTTCCCTATCTCAGAACGGGTGGTCCCATCCCAACAGTAATCATGAAACCCGAATGGGCACAGAGAGCAAATCCGGCTGGTGAAATCATAAGCAGTGTGGATTTGGGAATGGGAACAAAATTTTCGACCCTATGCTGGAACACACCATACCGCCAGGCTTTTTATGATCTGGTGGAAAAGGTTGTGAGCCAATACGATGTTGACGGTGTATACTTTGATTCGTGGGCTCCTTTTTATGCTTTTTCACGTCAAAAGGGATATTATGTTTGTTATTGTGAAGGATGCAAAAAGGGATTAAAAGATGCTACAGGTCTGGAATTGCCTTACAGGGAAAATGATGATGAATACACAAAGGAGGATCTGACAGTCTTTGAACGCTACCGTGATTGGTACATGGAAGAATTAGTTGAAGCTTTTGAAGAAACAAAACGTATTATAAAATCTTATAAAGACATTCCCCTGATATTCAACATTAATAACCCGGCATGGATAACTGAAAGGTTTGATCCACGTATTGTTGACGGGAGTGATGCTTTTTTGTACGAACGCGGAGAAAGCATGCTGGAGCGTGTAGAAGGGACAAGTCTTGCAGTAGCTCATGGTTTGGCAGTATGGCCATACGTTGGAGTATATGATGGGTACCCACGGATTGTCCATTATAAATATGAATTGCAACAGGAAATATATACAACAATCGCATTTGGAGGCTCGCCCATTTTATACCATACATATTTTTTTGTGAACCACCCGGAGGGTAGAGGACCAATTAAAGAAGCATTCCGAGTGTTGGATGAAAACAGCAGTTATATTGAAAACTTCAATCCGTACAATTATTGCGCCGTTGTATGGAACCATACTGATCCACCGGGGCACGACTTTGACGGATGGCTTTGGGAAACGAATGCACGTAACAGCACTTCAGGAGCGTTTGCCGCATGTATTCATAATCACGTTCAGGCTACGTCTCTTCTTAAAGGAGACCTGGACAATCCGGATATCCTTAGCCGATACAAAGTACTCTATCTTCCTGATATCTGCTATATTTCAGACACTCAGGCAGAAAACATTAAGAATTTTGTTAATAATGGAGGCGGACTTGTTATGACATATGCTACTTCACTTTATGATGAAGAGGGTAAAAAACGTTCTGATTTTTCTCTTGGGGAACTCGCTAAAATTCAGTATCTCAAGCCAGATGAGCAGATGACTGAAAAGATGTCTGAAAATCTAATCTTTGGCAGTGTATGGGATTTGTATATGAAAACCAGAGAGGGTCAATCAGTGATAAAGCCCCCGCTGACAGAAAATCTTATTCCAACCCATTTATATGAAACAGTCAAGCCTCTGCCCGGAGGAACAATTGCAGCAGATATAGTTATCGGAACGGATAATGAGCCAATATTTCCCGGATTGATCGTGTCCAGTTACGGGAAAGGGAAAGTAGCATATATCCCGGCAGCTCTGGGAGCTATGTATTTGCAAACGCATATCCGGGAGTTTGCAGATTTCCTGAAGAATGTGATAGAATATGTCAGCCCTGAAGCAGTGCCTTATGAAATAGATGCTCCATCTTCATTAATTGCAAATATGACTGAAAATGGTAGTGTGAACGTATTGCATCTTATAAATTGGACGGGATGTAAATTTGAGAAGCCCCTGCAGACTGTATATTATATTCCACCTATCAAGGATGTTACAGTAAAATATAAAATCCCAAATGACAAAGAGGTAAAGAAGATTAAATTATTTGTCCCTGCTGAATTTTCACAACACATAGAGAAAGATATATTATATATCAAACTGCCTCGGATTGAAAAATACCAGGGGATTGCAATTGAAATGGAATAAACTGAATAGTAATACTGTACAATAATAATATAATGATATCACGAAGAAACTTTATTAAAACTACCGGACTGGCAGGAGTTGCTGGTATTACGGGTGTATGCACACAACCATTACAGGATATGGGTGAAAACCTGAAGAAAATTACAGTAAAATATGTTAACTCCGATTTTGAACGGGAACCGCTGATCCGTCCTTTCGGATTTAAAGGAATATACACGAAAGAATTCTGGATGTCAGCAGCTATGATGGAGAGTGAATCAGGGATAAGGCATGTTGGACTTATGACCCAATGCCTGGCATGGAGTGATTTGAGTGTCTTCCTTGAACATTCAGAAGCGGCTGGAAATATGTTGCTCCATACGACGCTTGAGTATGCGTTACAGCAAATCAAGGGAACTTCCTTTACTACCCCGATAGAACTCCAGGATGCAATCCTGGAAAACATACACGATTATGGCAAAGAAATTACCAAACATGATGATCTCAGAAAGACATTTACCCTGAGTTCCCTGGTTGCTCTGGATAATGCAGCATGGATGGTTTATGCACAAGAAAATGGCTTCCGTAATTTCGATGAAATGATCCCTGCGGAATACAGGTCTGCAATATCATACAGGCATAAAAAAGTAGCTCATGTCCCGTTATTTTCATACAATATCCCGATGAACGAAATAGAGGATGCCGTTGAACAGGGATATTTTTTCATGAAGATCAAGATTGGAAGGCCCGGTAATCAGGAAGAAATGCTAAAGGGTGATATGGCCAGGATTGAAGCCATTCATAAAGCAATCGGCAGCCGGGAAACTCCCCATACGAAAGACGGTAAAATACCCTATTATTTTGATGCAAATGGTCGCTACGAAAAAAAAGAAACGCTACAACGGCTTTTAGATCACGCTGATAAGGTAGGAATGCTTGACCAGATTGCAGTTATTGAAGAACCTTTTCCTGAAGAGGCTGATATAGACGTGGGTGACCTCGGTGTAAGGATAGCCGCTGATGAAAGCGCCCACAATGCCGATGATGTGAAAAAACGAATTCAAATGGGATATGGTGCCATTGCCCTGAAGGCTGCTGCCAAAACGCTCAGTATGACTTTACGTATGGCAAAAGTTGCTCATGAAAACAACGTTCCCTGCTTCCTTGCTGACTTATCCTGTACCCCTATCCTGGTGGATTGGAACAAAAATATTGCAGCACGGATCGCACCTCTCCCCGGACTGCAAGATATGGGATTATTGGAATCCAACGGTCATCAGAATTATGTTCGATGGAATGACCTGGTAAGCTTTCATCCTTATCCGGATGGTGGATGGGTTACATCGAAAGATGGTGTTTTTCATCTGGATAAAAATTTTTACGAAAAAAGTGGAGGAATACTGGATAAATCGGAACACTATATGGGTTTATTCCGGGATTATCACTAATATCAAGAGATCTAATAACTGTTTAAACGCTTTAAATCATGCAGAGATGAAAGATTTATTTTTTAGTCTGAAAAAGATCAAATGCCTATTTGTACTGCTTCCTTTAACCATGCTGGGAGTTTCCTGTAATGATACTTCTGAGATATCTCCAATACGGATCGTTACAGAATTGAATATCGGTGAATCACAGGACATAAAACTCAGCAATGGTGATATCGTAAATCTGAAACTTTTAAAGATTGACGTGGTTCGCGATGATCTTCGTGATGCGATACGTTCTGTAAGCGTGAAAGTATCCGTTGATAATGAAGAAATTACTTTAAAAACAGGTAATTATAATTTGCCCGTCACTATTGGAAAAGTACAAATTGACTGTCCTTTTATAAGAGAATATGATGCAAATACCACCAAAAACCGATGGAACATTACCAAGGATGCACGTTTCCGGCTCTGGCCAGAGGGATCTCCATATATCCAACCCGGGACTTTTGTTTACCCGATCAAACAGGAATGGTTGATCAGTATGTCACAATTGGGAAATGAACCTACCTATGTTGACTGGGGTGAACATCCAAGAGATAAAACGATATATTACCATTCAGGACACGATATAGGTGGCGCCGAAGGGATGGATGAAATTATATCTGCCACTGACGGTCTGGTCATTGCTGCGCATAATGAAACACTTGAAGGATACGATGATTTTCCCGGTGATATCAGGGTGGATGTTGTTTATATCAAAAATGAGTTGGGTTGGTATATCCGATATAGTCATCTCGATAGCACTGATCCTGCAATTGTGCCGGGAACCAGGGTAACCATGGGACAGAAGATCGGTTATATCGGGAAACAGGGAGGCAGTGGAGGATGGTGTCATCTTCACTTTGAATTAAAGAATAAAGAGACAATATCTGGTAATTGGGGAACAGAAGATGCGTATCCCTATGTGTGGGAATCATATGTTAACCAGTACAATCCTTCTATCATCGCTGTTGCGCGTCCGCACCACCTGTTATGGACAGGACAGGAGACAACTCTCGATGGCAGTAAATCGAAAAGTTTTACCGGTGATATTATATCCTACGAATGGACATTTTGTGATGGAACGACTGTGGAGGGATCTGTTCAGACAAAATCATACGATAAGCCTGGTGAATATAGTGAGATATTAAAAGTAACCGATTCAGAAGGCAATATCGATTATGATTTTACAGTTGTGCAGGTTTATACAAAGAATAATCCGGAAAATACAATACCTGTTTTGCAACCTACATATCATCCATCGTTAAATATTAAGCCGGGGGATCCGATAACTTTTCTTGTCCGAACGTTTAATACTGCTGTGAGCAACGAAGTGTGGGACTTTGGAGATGGGTCTCCTACGGTTACTGTAAAGTCAGAGACGGTTGATCCGAATAATTTCCAGCAGGGCAAATTCGCAGAAACAGTTCACTCATTCGCAGAACCGGGTGATTATATTGTAAAAGTTGAACGTGAAGACAAAGCAGGATTGAAAGCGATGGGTCACGTACATGTAGTGGTTGGAGAGTAAGTGTTGGGTATTAACTGTTGAAATTTGAAGGATTAAAGTTAGGATCCGGAATAAACAAATGAACTAATTAACATTAACATATATCATCTTATCGGTATTTTAATTATTTTACGTGCTATATAACTTTTTAACTAAATAAAACTATGGACTCTCTTAAACGTCGTGATTTTTTGAAAAAGACAGGAATAGCTTCAGCTGGCATTTCAATAGGAGCACCAGCCTATATAAAAGGATATGCAAAAAGCAAACCAAGTGATACTGTCAATGTAGCTGTTGCCGGGATCAGGAGCCGGGGCGGATACTATTATGGCGGCTCCGGCCATACAGGGAATTTCACCAAGATCAAGAATTCCAGGGTTACCGCAATATGTGATGTTGATGAGAACCTGTTTCCCCAGGCAATCGCTGATATTAAAAAACTGGGTGGTGAAAAGCCCAAAACAATTGTTGATTTTCGAGATATGCTTGATGATAAGGACATAGATGCCATTTCCATTGCTACACCTGATCACTGGCACGCACTTCAGACTATATGGGCATGTGAGGCCGGGAAGGATGTATATATTGAAAAACCGCTTTCATGGTCTCTTGGAGAAGGAAGAAAAATGGTGGATGCGGCACGGAAGTATAACAGGATTGTCCAAATAGGTACCAATTACCGGAGTAACAGGATCACACAAAAAGCAATACAATTGCTTCAAGACGGTATTATAGGAGATATATACATGGGGCGGGCTACTATTTTTGGTCACAGACGTAATATAGGAAGGATTCCTGACAGCCCTATCCCGGAAGGTGTAAACTGGGACCTGTTTCGTGGACCGGCACCAATGATACCTTTTAATAAAAATCATTTCCACTATAACTGGCACTGGTACTGGGACACCGCTACAGGAGAATTCGGAAATAACGGAGTTCACGGAATTGACAGGATCAGAGTGGCAATGAAAAAGAATGAACACCCCGTTAAAATAAGTTGCTGCGGAGGTTTTTACTCATATGATTCGGACCAGGAAGTACCTAATCTTCAGGTTGGGACATTTGAATATGGAGATGGTACAATAATTGAAATGGAAGTC
>JBHOSY010000132.1:0-13525 GCA_042584165.1 Bacteroidota bacterium
AGGTAAAAAATCTTGTTTTATTGTATCTTGAAGAATGTATTCCCATTACTGAAAAATGAATTTCAATCTCAATAAAATCAGGCAACACTTCGAGCAGAATTCTCTAACCGATGTAAGGGGAGAGGCTCAAAATGAGTTGAAGAAATTGGAGCGTTCTATTAAACCCGGTGCCAATATCGCCCTGGCAGTGGGTAGCCGGGGTATTGATAACCTGGTGCTGATCGTAAAGGAAGTCGTAGAATTCCTGAAACGACATGGCGCACATCCTTTTATTATACCTGCAATGGGCAGTCATGGAGGAGCTGTAGCACATGGACAGATCGAGGTATTATCAAGTTATGGGATTACCGAGGAGGCTATTGGCGTGCCTGTTCATGCATCAATGGATGTTGTTGAAGTTCCTTGTCCAGGGTATAAGGACCTGGCTTACATGGACAAATTTGCTTTTGAATCGGATGGTGTGATCTTAATTAACCGGATCAAACCGCATACGGATTATCATGCTGAATATGAAAGCGGACTGGTGAAAATGATGGTGATAGGAATGGGTAAAGAAATGGGCGCTTCTGCCATACACCGGCACGGAGTTTACGGATTGTCGGAACTCCTTAAAATTGCTGCAAAACAAATCATTGCAACCGGGAAGATAATCGGAGGTGTTGCCCTGGTTGAAAATGCATATGATCAAACCATGCTGGTAGAGGTATTAAAAGGAGAAGATATTCTGGAGAAAGAACCTCCGTTACTCAAGACATCAGTTGATAATATGCCAACATTCCCGGTGAAAAATTTTGATGTGCTGATAATTGATCAAATGGGAAAGAATATCAGTGGGGTATGTATTGATACGAATATTATTGGAAGAATGATGATCCGTGGACAAGCAGAACCTGATTTCCCAGATATTAAATCCATCGTTGTTCTGGACCTTACAGAAGAATCACATGGAAACGCCCTTGGCGTTGGCCTGGCTGATATCATCACCAGGAAATTATTTAATAAGATTGATTTTGATGTAACTTATAAAAACGTCTATACAGCCAGCTTCTTAGCAAGAGCCAAAATTCCAATTATAGCTGATAATGGAAATATAGCCATGGATTTTGCATTAAGAAGTTGTGGGGTGATTGTGCCCGGGGAAGAAAGAATTATCAGGATAAAAGATACTCTGCATCTGGATGAAATGTATGTATCAGATGCGATCCTGGCTGAAATTAAGGAACTCCCTGGTTTAGAAATTCTTGATAAAGCTTGTGATCAATTGAATAGTGAATCTGAGTTCAATCAATTCTGAAATCTGCCACTAAGGCAAAGACACTAAGAACACATCAAGACAACACACAATTATTCAGAACAACAAATGAAACTGGAAAATCCGAATAATCGAATCATCAAATAATCGAATCATCCATAAAACCATAAAATCAAATCAATTTCCTTTGAAAGTTATTTCATGATTAAACTGCTTATAATAGCCGACGACCTTACGGGTGCCATTGATGCCGGGACACAACTTGCTAAGGAAGGGATCAATACATTTGTTACAAGTAATCCGGATATTGATTTCAATACAAGTAATCAAGATATTTCTGTACTTGTGTTCAATTCGGAAAGCAGACATATTAATGCGAACCTGGCTGCACAAAAGGTGAGAAGTGTGGCAGAATCAGCTAAAAGTGCAGGGGTACAATATTTTTTTAAAAAAACGGATTCCACGCTACGAGGTAACCTCGGAGCCGAACTTGAAGCTGTTTATCGTGCTACAACGCAGGCGCAACTTCCTTTTATCCCGGCACATCCAAAATCCGGAAGATATACAAGGAACGGATATCATTATATTGGCCATAAACTACTTCATGAAACAGAATTTGGGAATGATCCATTAGAACCGATTTCATCCAGCTATATACCAGAGATATTGAAAGAACAAAGTGCCTGTAAATCCGGAGTAATTTCCATGGAAGCATTGAGGAGTGATGAGGATATAACCTTCAGCGATTATGAAATTATCGTATTTGATTGTGAAAATCGGGAGGATCTTCAGCAAATAAGTATAGCACTTCAAAAAAACAACTTGATAAACGTAATTGCTGGCTGTGCCGGATTTGCTGAATTGCTTCCTGAGTTATTGCAATTGGATTCCCGGAATAGAGAAATACCTGATATTAAGGGCCCGGCGCTTGTTATTAATGGTAGCCTGAATCCCGTATCCCTCGATCAGGTGAATTATGCTGAAAAAGAAGGGATTAAAACATATTTAGTTAATCAGGATATCGTTGCCTGTTATGGTTCAAAATCAAATCCACTGGTGGAAAATCTGTTAAAGGATGTTCAAAATGATGGTATCGCCAGTAAAAGTGTTATTCTAAAAACAAGTGAAATAAGTGATGAGGTAGCTGAACAAGATCCTGGATTAGATGCGGTAATGGATTTAAAGGAAGAGTATACTGTTTTTGCCACCAACATGGGGAAACTTGTTTCGGATATTCTTAAAGGTTCGGAATTCAAAACGTGTGTTGTTTTTGGGGGTGATACCTTAATGGGTATTATTGAAGGCCTGTCAATCTCTGGTATCTATCCGGTAACAGAGATCTTTCAGGGAACTGCACTTTCTGAAGTAAAAGGACATACAGGGAATTACTTTTTTATTACTAAACCAGGTGGATTCGGGGAAAATGACACAATTGTCAGAATATTGGGATATATAAATTGATTGAAAATATGATTGGAATAACAATGGGTGATGCCAATGGGGTAGGGCCCGAGATAATATTGAAAGCCTTCAAAGAGAACCACATTCGTGGCAAGACCATTGTGATAGGAGATTACAGGATCCTGGATTATTGTAATAACAGGCTCAATATTAATGTATCGCTCCGGGACATAGCTGATCCGAATGATTTTATACCTGGTTGTGTAAATGTTCTTAATTTAAATATACTGGATGAAAGTGATTTAACGATTGGTAAGATCTCAAAGAAAGTTGGACATGCCGCCCTTCAATATATCCATAAAACAGTCAAACTCGTTTTGAAAAAGGAACTTGACGCCATGGTTACATTACCGATCAATAAAGAAGCCATCGGTCTTTCCAAACCTGGTTTCCAGGGACATACGGATTTTATTGCAGAATTGTGTAATGTGCAGGATTATACGATGATGCTGGCATCGGATCGGTTGATTGTTACTCATGCATCCATGCATGTCTCATTAGGAGATGCCCTTCAGAAAGTAAATAAGGAACGAGTTTTTAAGGTAATTCAATTAACGAATGAGGTCTTAAAAAAACTTAGATCTGATTCAAGAATAGCTGTTGCCGGATTAAATCCTCATGCAGGGGAAGGAGGAGTATTTGGTGAGGAAGATATACAGGAGATTTTACCTGCAGTTCAGTTGGCAAAACAAAAAGGAATAAATGCTTCCGGACCTGTACCACCGGATACAGTGTTTTACCAGGCAGTGAATGGGAAATTTGACGCAGTAGTCTGCATGTATCATGACCAGGGGCATATTCCGATGAAACTTATTGATTTTGAGGGAGCCGTAAATGTAACACTGGGTTTGCCAATTACCCGAACTTCAGTGGATCATGGAACGGCTTATGATATCGCCTATACCGGAGTTGCATCCATTACTAGCTTTTGTAATGCTTACAAAATGGCAGGGGCAATTATTTCTCAGTAATTAATACTGCAGTGAAAATTAAGAAACTGATTGAAAAAGTACCTGGAGGAATGATGGTCATCCCGTTGGTACTTGGAGCTTTAATAAATACATTATTCCCTGAAGCATTAGAGATTGGGGGATTCACCACAGCATTATTCAAAAATGGTGCAACAACATTAATTGGGGCTTTTTTGTTATGCATGGGAGCTGGAATTTCGCTTAAGGCAGCACCCAGAGTCCTGAAGAAAGGATTAGCGATTACACTGTCTAAATTTGTTGTGTCAATAGTTATTGGTTTAGCTGTTGGTAAGATATTCGGGGAGAATGGGATTTTCGGTTTATCAGCTCTGGCAATAATTGCAGCTATGAGTAATACAAATGGCGGTCTTTATGCCGCACTGGCCGGAGAATTTGGGGATGAAACCGATATAGGAGCCATTGCGATCATTTCCGTTAATGATGGTCCATTCCTGACCATGATTGCCATGGGCGCAGCAGGCTTCGCAAATATTCCTCTAATGAGTTTCTTGGCAGTAATACTCCCGATCATTATCGGAATGATTCTCGGAAATCTGGATAAAGAGATGCGAAATTTCCTTCTCAAAGGAGGACCTGTGTTAATCCCTTTGTTTGCTTTTGCACTTGGTGCCGTGATGAACTTAAAAATGTTAATACAGGCAGGAATTCCGGGTATTTTTTTAGGATTAATGACAACTATAATTGGTGGTATTTTTAATATCGGAGCAGATAAAATGACCGGTGGAAGTGGAATCGCAGGAGCAGCCGCATCCAGCACAGCCGGTAATGCGGTGGCCACACCACATGCAATATCAGTGGTAGATCCCAGTATGGCTACAATGGCCACTGTGGCTACACCAATGATAGCAGCATCAACTATTACGACAGCTTTATTGACTCCTGTAATAACAGCGATTGTGGCAAAGATAAATAACAGGAAGAATGTAGAACGAAAAGTATAATCTCTAGTGGGAAATATTACTTTCTTTTTATTTTGTTATTTATACCCTTCCTGTTATGAAAACATATTTTGATTCTGATTAAAATGACATAGATTCTTCCACCCTTCGAAAGTTTTCATATATTTTTCCATCTTCACCCTTTCTCAATCGTCTGGCTCTTTGTTTTTCGACTTCTTCAGGAGCCATCTCCGGACCTGTATATTTGAAATTCCCCTGTCCCCACTGACTGGTATGCTGACAAGCAGCCTGAAACTTTAATTCAGCAACGTCTGTAATATCTACCTTATAATTCGGTTCACGGGATCCATAAAAGAAGAAATCTCTTATTGTAAAAGGTTGCAAGTTTTCATGGATCCTGTGATAGGGAAAATACAAATGATATGCTGCAGCACGTGCTCCGTCAACTGTAATAAATGCCGACATGCGGTGATCAGTTTTGTGCCATTGCATCCAGGTTGTTCCCGGATCAAAACTGAATACAGCATCAGGTCGATATTTCCTTACAAACCAGCAAACTTTTTCACAGAGTTCCAATTCAGGTACATATTCTAGCATGCCATCATCGTAGCCAAGGAAGAAAATATTTTCAGCTGGTATCCCGATTTTGCTGTTTGCTGCAATATCTTCCTGCTTCCTGATTTCAGCCAGCTTTTCACTTGTCATTTCAAGATCACGAGATCCTTTATTCCCGGTTGTAAATATTACAATAAAGACCTTGTTGCCATTTTTTATAAGCTTTGCCAATGTTCCTGAAGATGAAACCTCATCATCAGGATGGGCGCCAAAAAACAGAATGGTTTTTCCCCGCCAGTCATTAATATCCGTAGGATTTCTTTCCTGACCTGACAGAGAAACAGGTTGGAGAATCAATAGTACTCCGGTCAACATGAATAACATTTGTAAATTTTTCATAGCAATTTCTAATTTTTAATGTATACGATAGTATTTCGTTTAAAGATTCAGAGAATTATTAATAGTAATTATTAATACAATTTCATGATACTGTATGATTTATCAAATTTTTATTTGCATTAATCACTAAATAGGAAAATACTCATTGCAAGCCCCTTCTTTGGTACTTATATTTATGCACGTAAATCCATATTTGTTTGATTGAATATAATATCCATTTTTAAATCTAATCACATGAAATATATATCATATCTTTCTGTATTCTGCTTCTCATTTTTAATATCATGTTCATCACCTCCTGAAGTCAAATTCAGTACAGATTTTGACCGGGGCAGTATTGGTGACATGGAGAAGATCAGTGACAATTTGTATAGAGGAAAAACCAATCACTGGCTGAAACGGGATGGTATTGGTGATCAGTATTACTGGTTCTATTTCAAAGCGGAAAATGTGAAAGGGAGGTCAGTTACATTTGAATTGAGTGATCTGATTGGCGTGTACAGAGGAGATTCGCATCTAGTCTTTACAGACTATACACAACCCGTTTTCAGTTACGACGAGGAAAACTGGGAAAGGATACAGGATGTGAAGTATGATAGTGCCTCACATACTTTTTGGTTCACACAACAGTTTATTAATGAACCTGTATGGATAGCCTATGCCCATCCGTATCCCAACAAACGTCTGAGTTCTGTTATTGAGGAGATTAAAGATTCTGAATATATTCAAATCAAGAATCTGGCAAAGACGAAAGAGGACAGGGATTTAACTATGGTAAAGATCTCGGAAACAGCAATCTCTGATGTTAATAAGAAAAACATATTGATTATGGCTTTACAACATTCCGGTGAAGATGCCGGGGGATTTATGGCGGAAGGAATGATCGATTTTCTGATTTCTGATGATCCCGATGCGAAAACAGCGAGGGAAAACTTTAATTATTTCATTGTACCTATAATGAATCCTGATGGTATATATAATGGAACAAGCAGGTATAATATGGAAATGGAGGATTTGAATAACATCTGGTTGGACGATGAGAAAGCCCAGCCGGAGGTTGCCGGTGTAAAAAAATGGGTGGATTCATGGTATGAAGATGGAATGGAGATTGACCTGTTTATTGATATTCACAATCACTCCCAGTTCCATCAGTACAATGTCTTTATATCCCAGGATCATAGTCTTGATAGTCTTGTAACGGTTATGGATAAATACTGGCCGACCAGGATCTGGCATTCAGAATTCAAGGGATCGTCATGTGCGTGGTTTTTCAGGAAAGAGATCCAATGTACAACAATTGAACTATCGCAATCTCATCTTGCTGATGGGCAATATCTTACAATAGAAGATTATTTTAATTTTGGAAAGGGAACTGTAATTGCATTGAATGAATATTATAATAGTAATTGATTCATTGCATACTTTGTTCTCTGTAGTGATGATATATAACACATAGATTCCTGAGCACACAAATGAAATCCCAGTGTATTTATTATAACTAAATCGAAAAAATATTGAGTGATATAAAACAAACAGCGATACTTCTACTGTCCTGCAGGGACCAGATTGGACTGGTATCCAGAATCTCACATTTTATATTTGAAAGAGGTGGCAATATTCTCGACCTGGATGAACATGTTGATCCTGTTGAAAACCAGTTTTTTATAAGGGTTTCCTGGGATATGAAGAATTTCAGTGTTCCTGCAGAAGAATTGGAAGAAGCATTATTACCGCTGACAAAAGAATTTAAAGCTACATGGAAATTAAGATTTTCAGGAAGAAAGAGGAATGTGGCAATTTTCGTATCAAAGTATGATCATTGTCTCCAGGATATTTTATGGAGGAACAGCCAGGGAGAATTTCCAATTAACATCCCACTTATTATATCCAATCATCCAGACCTGGAGCCACTTGCTGGACATTACAACATCCCTTATCATATATTCCCCATAACTAAGGAGAATCGCCTTGATCAGGAATTGAAAGAACTGGAATTATTAGAGAAAAATGATATTCACACAATAGTTCTGGCCAGGTATATGCAGATATTATCAAACCAGGTTGTATCAAGATATCAGAATCAGATCATTAATATTCATCATTCATTTTTACCGGCATTCAAAGGGGGAAATCCATATAAACAGGCATATGAGAGAGGGGTTAAGATCATTGGTGCAACGAGCCATTATGTGACAGAAGATCTGGATGAGGGACCAATTATTGAACAGGACATTATCCGGATCTCCCATAAAGATTCGCCGGAAGACCTGGTTCGGAAGGGCAGGGATCTGGAACGCCGTGTCCTGGCACAGGCATTGTACTACCATGCCGCACACCGGATCCTGGTTTATGGAAAGAAAACTATAATTTTTGATTAGATATTCTTTGTGACCTCTGTATAAAACTTGAGCTCTTTGTGGTTAAAATCAAGTTCTAACAGTTTAAACCACAAAGTACTCAAAGAACCTATACAAAGAGCCCATAGGGGATTAAGCTGTTTTTAGAATTTAAATTGAAGTAACTATGAAAAAGCAATTCACCCGTAGAGATTTCATGAAAGGTATCGGCACCGGTGTGGCTCTGACTGCTGGCGGGATGAGTCTATCTTGTGATGTATCTGATAAAAAATCTGAAATATCATCGAATTTAACACCAAAACTACAGGGGTTTATAAAAGCCCTCTGGATTCATATTGCAAAAAGCTTTCCAAATGGGAAGCAGGATGTCCCTGGGGTACTTGATAAATGGGCTGAGGCTGGTTTCAATTTATTGATACCTCATGTAAGGGGTGCTACTGGTGAAACCCTTTATCATGCTACAGAGCACCCTGTTTCAAACTATGCAAAAGACTGGGATCCATTAGCAGTAATCAATGAAGAAGCAAAACTCAGGGGAATGCAGGTTCATCCCTGGATATCGGTGTTCAGGGGAGGTAGATCTGCCTTTGCAAATGCACATCCTGAGCTGGTTGGTAAAAAAAAGGAGGGTGAAACCGGGGATCATTTTCTTTGTGCTGCTCAGGATGCAGTTCAGGAATGGGCCTTTTCATTCTTTAAGGAAATCATGGATAATTATGATGTGGCGGGCATTCATCATGATTATGTTAGATATGATGATTATCTATGCTGGTGCGATCATTGTAAAACTGTTTTCAGGAGGGAAACAGGCATTGAAATGGATGATATGGAAAGAGGGAGCGAACCATGGACTAAATGGATGACTTCAAGGGTGCATCATATTAATAAATTTGTGTACCGAGTTCAAATAGAAGCTAAAAAGAGTGGAAAAGAAACTTCAGCGGCTGTATTCGCAAATTATCCACGGTGTATTGAAACCGTTGCACAGGATTGGGTGAACTGGGCACATGAAAAATGGGTGGATTATTTGCTTCCAATGAATTATATAGGAGACAGGGAAATATTTAACCAGCGGGCAAAACAACATTTAGAAAGTGTCAACAATTCAATACCTGTAATTGAAGGAGTGGCTAATAAACTTCCCGGTGAACCTTTCAACAATGTCAAATTTCCGGATGAGCTACTTGAATTATCACAATATGTGAAAACATTGGGCTTCCAGGGGATCTGTTACTTTGTTTCTGAAACACTATCAGATGATGATCTGAAATTGATTAAAACTTTATAATTCTCATGAAGATAAATGCATTTTTAATCCTTTTAAGTATTTACATTTCCGGATGTACAGGCGATTCGCTTGATTCAGAATATACGACTACTGATGTACTTGTTATCGGGGGAAGTGCCAGTGGTACAATGGCAGGCATCCAGGCAGCCCGAATGGGAGTCAGAGTTATCATTGTAAGAGATACACCATGGTTGGGAGGGATGCTGACCTCAGCAGGCGTGAGTGCTATTGATGGCAATTATAAATTACATTCAGGACTATGGGAAGAATTTCGTCAGAAACTATATAATCATTATGGTGGACCAGATAATGTAAAAACAGGTTGGGTAAGCAATGTATTGTTTGAACCACACGTTGGGGCCCAGATTCTTGATCGTATGACACAGGATGAAAAGAATTTAACTGTATATAAGGAATCCTTTCTAAATCAAATCGAAAAAGTTGATGATGGATGGTATGTGACATTCAGTCGCGCAGAACTTAAAATGAATATTCAGGCAGCTATTATAATCGATGCAACAGAACTTGGAGATGTAGCTAAACGTGCAGGTATAGGATATGACATTGGAATGGATTCCAAATATGATTTTGGAGAAGAAATAGCACCTGAGAAAGAGAACGATATAATCCAGGATTTAACATATGTTGCTATTCTGAAGGATTACGGACAAGACCAAGATATGACCATTGACCAGCCTGAAGGATATGATGCAACAAAATTCTATTGTAATTGTACTGGGAGATGTAATGAAGATAGCCTGGGAAGGAAGCTCTGGGATTGTAATGTGATGATGAATTACGGGAAACTTCCAAATAATTATTACATGATTAACTGGCCACTAAACGGCAATGACTATTATCTCAATCTTATCGAAAGCACCCCTGAGGAACGTAATAAGGAGCTTCTGAAGGCAAAAAACCATACAATGTCTTACCTCTATTATCTTCAAACCGAGCTTGGTTTTAACAATTTATCTATCGCTGATGATGTATATCCAACGGAGGATGGTTTACCATTTATTCCATACTACAGGGAATCCAGAAGGATTGATGGAGTTATTCGTTTTACTTTAAATGACCTTGCCAGACCATTTGAACAAGAAAATCCACTATATCGTACTGGCGTTGCAGTAGGTGATTATCCCGTGGATCACCATCATTACGCATATCCAAGGTATCAGGAACTTCCTGATCTTCACTTTTATCCGGTTCCTTCCTATTCGCTTCCTTTAGGGACATTAATCCCAAAGGACATTGAAAATTTCATAGTAGCTGAAAAATCCATTTCAGTAACTAACCTCGTAAATGGTACAACACGGCTTCAACCGGTTTGTATGCTCATTGGTCATGCTGCAGGTACTCTGGCGGCTTTGTCTGTGAAAAATAATACTTCACCAAAAAACATCAAAATCCGGCAAGTACAGATGGAACTTCTTGAGACAGGAGCATACATTATGCCCTATTCTGATATTGATGTGAACAGATCTTCCTTTAAATCCCTGCAGCGGATTGGCGCTGCAGGAATGTTGAAAGGAGAGGGAAAGACAGTAGGATGGGCAAATCATACACTTATACATCCTGATAGTATTCTAACATATGAAACATTGACAGTTGGTTTGGATGAGTGGATCGATCAAAGTAATGTAAAATCATTGTCGGATCCTGTTACTATGCAGGTACTATTGGAGACGATTAAAAAACTCGGAGAAAAGTTCAATCAGGATTGTGGTAACAAATCCATTGAGGAATTGTGGGAGGAATCCAAAGAAATACTGGCTACATATGAATTAATGACTTTAAAAATGAATGATACAATGAGCCGTGAAGTATATGCTGTTTTAATAGATGGATTGTTTGATCCGTTTAGTATAAGACCTGTTGATCATTTCGGAAATTATATAGATTAGCTTCTTACTCATTGTTTTTATGCCTTTAGTAAATAAACTATTATAGGAGTTTCACAGAGGAGTTATAGAAGATCAAAGAGAAGGAAGTTGAAAAAAATCAATAGATATAAACTACTTAGTGGTTCCATTAATAATAAACTATGAAATATTTCCCCATACTCTTTATAACACTAATTTCTTGTTCTCAAGTAGACAAAGTAGATCCAACTGAAATAAAAGTATTAGACTTCGTAGATCCATTCATTGGTACAGGATTTCATGGGCACACTTTTCCGGGTGCCGTGGTTCCACATGGTCGTGTTCAGCTAAGTCCTGATACCCATCTTCTTGGTTGGGATGCAAGTAGTGGGTATCACCATGACGATACAACCCTTTACGGATTCAGTCATACCCATCTTAGTGGAACAGGTATCGGTGACCTGGGAGATATTCTCTTCCTCCCTTTCACAGGAGTTGTGGGAGATAACAAGCCATTCGCATCATTTTCTCACGATAGCGAGATTGCAACACCTGGATATTATAAAGTTGATGTCGAACCCTGGAACATTAAAGCAGAGTTAGCCGCCACCCTACGTACCGGATGGCATAGATATAGTTATCCATCAAATTCAGATGCCCGATTAATGATCGATTTGAGTCATGTCCTACAAACCAACTGGGGACACCGGTTGATAGAAAGTGAAATATCAATCATTGATGAATTCACAGTGGAGGGTTACCGTCTGACGAGTGGATGGGCTGCGCATGATCCAATCTGGTTTAAATGTGTTTTTGATCAACCGATAAAGGGCTATAAAATCATGGTTAATGGTCAATTATCCGAAGATAAAACAGGAAAGGGAGATAGTGCCATTGCATATCTCTCCTTTGGTAATGTTGGTCAACCTTTAATCGCCAATGTTTCTATATCTAGTGTGGATCAGCAGGGAGCATCAATAAACATGGAGGATATCAAGGAACCCAAATCATTTGATGATGTGGTTCTGGCAGCTGAGAAGCAATGGCGTTCTGAACTTTCAGGCATCATGATTCGAACTGAGGATAGGCAGGTTATGAAAAATTTCTATTCAGCATTATACCATACGAAAATAGCGCCTGTGACATTCAGTGATGCTGATGGTCGGTATCGAGGCTTGGATCAGGAAATTCATAAGGCGAAAAACGGCAAGAGATATACGATTTTTTCACTATGGGACACCTTCAGGAGCTGGTATCCACTTATGACCATAATTGAACCGGAAAGGGCAAGAGAATGGGCATATAATCTATATAATAATTACCTGGAGGGAGGATTATTACCCAAATGGCCTCTAAATGCTAATTACACCGGAACCATGGTTGGATATCCTGCTGTTTCCATAATGGCCGATGCATTTGCTAAGGGTTTCATAGATTCCATACCTGATAAGATTCTTGATGCCTCTATTGCAAGTAGTAGCTGGCAACATGATTTTAATGAAAAGTATAGAGGAACACGTGCCGAAAATGTTATGCCACGTCATATTAAGTTTAAGGAAAAGCTTGGATTCGTACCTGTTGATAAGTGCACTGAGTCTGTTTCATATGGTTTGGAGATGGCATATTATGACTGGTGTATCGCACGAATGGCGAAATTATATGGGAAATTGAATCTGGCTAATGAGTATGACAAGAAAGGGAAGGCATATCAGCATTATTTTGATCCTGAACTGAAATTCATGAGAGGAAAAAAGAGTGATGGCTCCTGGGATAAGGACTTCAATCCAAGATTTTCAGATCATATGAAAAGTGAATTTGTGGAAGGTAATTCCTGGCAATGGACTCCTTTTGTTCCTCATGATGTAAAAGGATTGGCTGATTTAATGGGTGGACCTGCTGAACTCAGGATCTGGCTTGATAGTTTATTCACAACTTCATCAGAAATTTATGGAGAAAATGCTTCCGGGGATATTACAGGGCTAATTGGTCAGTATGCGCATGGAAACGAGCCAAGTCATCATGTCCCATTTATGTATCAATATACAGACAGGCCATGGAGGACTCAGGAAGTCATTGATACCATACTATATCATTTTTATCAACCTACTCCGGAAGGGATCATTGGAAACGAGGATTGCGGACAAATGTCGGCCTGGTATGTTTTGAATGCAATGGGAATTTACCAGATGGCTCCTGGAGAGGAGACATTCACAATCAGCCGGCCTATCGTAGATAAAGCCCGGATCAGGGTAGGTGATGGCTGGTTTACCATTATGGTATTGAACAATTCCAGGGAAAATAAATATGTAAAGAAAGCATTATTTGATGGGATATTGATGAGTGATTCCAGGTTTCTCTATAGGGAGATTAAACCTGGATCTATTTTGGAGATAACAATGACAAACGAAAAATGATAATTTCAAGATATCCTACTCTGACATTTCTTTTTTTACTAAA